>NZ_VANU01000005.1:54212-344949 GCF_005771535.1 Arcobacter arenosus | reverse complement strand
CTGCAGGGTCCCCTTGTGGAAACGTAGGCCGCTGCCAGCTCTTGAGTATTACTTTTTCAAAGCTTCATTCTAGTTAACTTCTATTAAAGTTGATCTGGGTGAAGCTTTTTTTTTAGCCTTTTTTTTTCTGGATTATATTTATTCTTTCTATAATCTACTTTTTTATATTTTATTTTATACGCTTAGCACTGTCCATTTATTTGATTTCAATGCTGAACTTAGCAATTCTTCACCTATTAAATGAGTTATATCTAAACCTTTTAGATACGAATTTATCTGTACATCTTGTTGATTAAGTTTATAATTGAATTTAATTTGGTATTTTTTTAGTTCTTCTATTTTTATTTTAAGCTCTTCTGATTCAAGAATACAATTAACTGCATTATTCCAAAATAGTATATTAACTGTGTCCCAACTATTATTTAATATAGATTCTTTTGCATAATTTAACGGAAAATTTAATATTGAATCTATTGAATTTGTATAAATTACAATTAGTAAATTAGTGTTATCTTTTTCTAATTCTACTTCAATTTTATCAGTTTTTTGTTCATCATTAATCTCTTCTGCATTTTCAAATAGGTTTAGGGTAAACTCATCATCATTATCATTGATTAAATCATTAAAATCAATACTAAAACTACTATCTAATGAGTGTTTAACCAATTCAAATAATTGATCCATAGAATCGACTATAAAGTCATTAAATACAACAGTTGCATCAGAAATGTTTATAACGTTAGTTATATTTTCTATTTTAATTTGTCTATTTTCATCTATTAAAATTAATGAACCTAACTCTAGCTTAGTTTCAAAGAATCTTACATACTCATTTATTTTTATACAATCGTTTTCATCAATTTGTATTTTTATAGTCTCATCATTTAAAGCTATTTCAATATCATTTTTTAGAACAGTCATTATCATACTTATTAATTTTTTATAAATTGTATCATAGAAAAAGTTATAAAATATCTATTTAATACTTTTCTTTATAATTGTTTAAAAAATATCCTACTTGGTAATCTTTTTGTAATAAAAATAGTATATAATATTTTTATATATTTATAAGGAGGTACAAAAAATGGATTTTAATCATATGATAGATAAACATCATTCTTTTGGAGTTACGCTAGTAGCTGATAAAAAAGATGAAAACAAGTTTTATATCATGTTAGAAGGTCATATTATTGGTGTTCAATATAAATTTTGAATTAATTAAGTTTACTGTTTAAGACAAGTTTATTACTTGCCTTAAAAGTTATATTATCTCTTCTCTAAAATTTCAATAGATTCTATTTTATCATTTTGTCTTATACTATCTAAAACTTCAAAGCTTTCAGCATCATCAGCTTCAATTTCACCAAAAACAGTATGTTGTCTATCTAAATGTGGTTGTGACTCAAAACAAATAAAAAATTGACTACCACCAGTATTTGGACCTGCATGAGCCATAGATAAAGAACCTTTATTATGAACTTGTTTTGGTGCATCTGTTTCACAAGCAATTGCCCAATCTGGTCCACCCATTCCAGAACCTTCTGGACATCCACCTTGTGCCATAAATCCTGGAATAACTCTATGGAAGTTTAAGTTATTATAAAAACCATCATTAGCTAATGTTGCAAAGTTTGCTACAGTATTAGGAGTTTCTTCATTAAATAGTTTTATAAAAATAACACCCTTTTCTGTTGTAATTTTTGCATAATTAAATTTTGCTAATTCTTCCTTTGAATAGTCATACTCTTTTAATTCTTTTCTACCGAATCCGAACATTTTTTTCCTTTTATTTTTAATTTGAGATTATATCATTTTTTGGTGTTAGATAATTTAATTTAACTAGATTATCAATCACTTCTTTGAATACAGGTACAGCAGACCAAGAAGCATAATGGTAATACCAATATTTACCTGTTGATATTGGATCCATTACTGTAACACCAATTGTATATGAGTTCTCACCATCATTTACAAAACCAAAAAATGATGAAATATATTCTTTTAAATATTTTCCACGTCTAGCTATTTGTGCAGTTCCTGTTTTCCCACCAATTTCTAAGCCCTCTATTTTTGCAGCTTTACCAGTACCTTCATTTACAGTTTTTATTAATAGTCTTTTTATTTCATCAGCAGTTTTTTTAGATATTATTTGTTCATTTTTAATTGTTTTATCAATATATTTATCCCCTTCAACTTCAACATAGGAAACAATCTTTGGAGTTACCATTACTCCATCGTTATTAAAAGCTGAATATGCTTTTAATATTTGCATAAAAGTTGCAGTCATCCCTTGACCATACGAAACAGTTGCTTTAAATACATTGTCTTCATTTTTTTTATCATTAGCAGCAAACTGCCAAACTTTTGGAATAACTCCTGTTTTTTCATATGGCAAATCTATCCCAGTTTTTTTAGTAAATCCAAATTTTTTCATACCCTCATAAAATTCACGACCTGATAATCTTTGAGCATATTGTAATGTTCCAATATTTGAAGAAAAAATTACAATATCATCAAGTGTTAAATAGTGCTTTTTAAATTGGTGGTCATCTTTAATTGTAAATCTTCCTAATTTATATTGACCTCTTGGAAATTCACCGTCTTTATTTGCTTTTCCTTTTGTATTATATGCAAAAAGAAGTTCATTTTTTTTGATTCTTCCTTTATCTAGAACAAGTGCAATAGAAATAGGTTTTATTACTGATCCTGGTTCATATTGGTATTCTATTGCATTTACATTAAGGGATGGAATATCTTTTTGATATATTCTTTCTGGATTAAATCTATTTGATGATGCTAAGGAGATTATCTCTCCTGTTTTACTATCCATAATTGAAACTATAATCTCTTGAGCTTTTAGTTTTTCTTTATATATGTCTAGAATCATTTCATTGTTTTTTTGAAGTTTTAAAGGGATATTTAATACAAGATTTGCGCCATCAACTCTTTGTTTGATGGTTGAGTTTTTATTAAAAGATATATATGATAAAACATCTCTATTTCCGCTTAATATTCCATCTTTTGAATTATTTAATAAATCATCATATTTTTTTTCTAAACCTTTAATTCCTTTTACTTTTGTTTTACCATTTTTAGATTCGAATTTTGTAATATATCCAACAACAGGAGTTAAAGTATCTTCATAAGAGTATAATCTTTTTTCGCCACTTTCAATTACACTCAAACCCCTTAAAATTTTTCCACCTTGTACTTTTCTTGAGATAAATACCCCAAGTCTTCTAAGTTTAAATCCCAACTCTTTTAAGTTTTTTGCAGTTTTTGAATCTATATTATAAGATAATACAAGATTACCTGGATCTTTTAGTGATTCATTTACTTTTTTTTCCAATTTTGTATATGGAATATTACTGTATATAGAAAATAACTTGATAAATAATTCTTTTTTATTTATGTCAAGGTGCCTAGTATCTATAGATGCTTTATAGATTTTTTTTGATGTGGTGATTTTAAAATTATCTTTACTTATAATATCACCTCTTACAGATAACTCTTTTTTGGAAGTTTCTAAAGAGGGCAATTGCCTGAAGCTTTTCATTGTATCAAAAATTGAAATTAGCAATATAATTAGTAAAAAAAGTATGAAAAAAAATAGAATCATAATTTTTTTGATTTTGTTATCTTTTTCGATGAATTTTGAAGACATATTTATCCATAATGTAATATAATAGCAAATGCATTCTAACAAAAATCAAATTAAAAATAAGATTAATAAAGTGAAGTTACACGAAGCAGATTATGTACTTTTTTTGCTTGTATCATCACTTATAATTACTAGTATAATATTTTCCTATTCTCTTACAGTTTATACTGTAGAATATTATGGATATAATCAATTTCATTTTTTTATAAGACAATTTTTTGTTGGTACCTTATCTATTTTTATAATGTGGGGATTTTCTTTAATTAATCCAGATAAAATTGTAAATAAAGTGGGTATGGGATTATTTATTTTATTTTTTATTCTTATGTCAATAATGCCAGTTCTACCTAGTTCATTAGTAACTGCTTCAGGTGGTGCAAATAGATGGATTAGATTACCTGGATTTTCTCTTTCCCCTGTTGAGTTTTTTAAAATAGGTTTTATATATTTTTTATCTTGGTCTTTTCATAGAAGATTAATTGAGGTTCCAAGACGTATAGGTTTAAAACAAGAGATGCGTTTACTTGCACCTTATTTTCTTACTTTTTTATTAGTAGTATTTATAGTTGCTTTTTTACAAAAAGATTTTGGACAAGTTGCCTTATTGGGTGGAATTTTATTTATATTATTAATTTTTGCAAATAGAAGTTATAAAGTTTTTGTTTCTTTAGGTGTTGTTGGTGTTGTTGGATTTATTGGTTTAATTGTAGCCGCACCCCATAGGATACAAAGAATCTATTCTTGGTGGGCAATGGTTCAAGATAAGATTCTATCTATTTTACCAGATTGGGCAGGTAATTATTTAAGAATTGATGAATTACCTGAACCCTATCAAGTTTCCCATTCCTTAAATGCAATACACAACGGTGGGATTTTTGGACAAGGTTTAGGATTGGGAGATTTAAAACTTGGGTTTTTAAGTGAAGTACATACTGACTTTGTATTAGCTGGGATCACTGAAGAGGTTGGTTTATTAGGTTTATCCGTTATTGTTTCAATTATGTTTTTAATTGTATTAAGGATTTTTAAAATAAGTAGAAGAGTTGATAATAAGATTTATCATCTATTTACAATTGGAATTGCTTTAATGATAATAATTGCATTTTTAATAAATTCATATGGTATTTCAGGAATGATTCCAATTAAGGGTATAGCAGTACCACTTTTAAGTTATGGAGGTTCATCAATGCTCTCTATGGCGATTGCAATTGGACTTGTATTATCAATAAGTAAGTCTGTAAATTTGAAGGAAAAGGTTGATAAATAAATGAGAGTTGTTATAACAGGTGGTGGAACTGGAGGGCATCTTAAAGTTGCTGACTCATTAATTGAAGAGTATTCAAATAGAGGAATAAAACCGATTTTTATTGGTTCAGTAAATGGACAAGATAAACAATGGTTTGAAAATGATAAAAGATTAAAAAAAGCATTTTTTTTAGATACAAAGGGTGTTGTCAATAAAAAAGGTTTTGGAAAAATAAAATCACTCTTTGCTATTTTAAAAGCAATGAATAAATGTTTCGATATTTTTGATAAATATGATGTTGGAACTGTTATTTCAGTTGGTGGCTTTTCAGCAGCTCCTGCAACTTTTGCTTCTATTTTTACATTTGGATGTAAACTTTATATACATGAACAAAATTCAGTAATGGGAAGATTAAATCAAATAACTTCAAAGTTTGCAAGCGAAGTTTTTTCATCTTTTGACCCTAATTCAGTAGTAAAAGATTATCCTGTTTCAAGTGAGTTTTTTGATAATGCTAGAATTAGAGACCAATTTAGAACTATAATATTTTTAGGTGGTTCACAGGGTGCACATGCAATTAATAATTTTGCTTTAAAAACGGCATCAAAACTTAATAGTATGGGAATAAAGATAATTCATCAAACAGGAAGTAGTGATTTTGAAAGAGTTCAAGAGGAGTATAAAAAACTAGGAATTCAAGCAGATGTTTTTGCTTTTACAAAAGAACTTTCAAAAAAAATGAATGAAGCAGATTTTGCAGTAAGTAGGGCAGGGGCTTCAACCTTATGGGAATTATGTGCAAACTCTTTGCCAACTTTATTTGTACCTTATCCATATGCAGCAAAAGATCATCAATATACTAATGCAAAGTTTTTAGAAGAAAAAGACTTATGTTATATTTGTAGAGAAAATGATTTGAGTGAAGATTTTTTAATGGAAGTATTGAAAAAAGATAATTTCAAACTTAGTAAAAGGTTAGTAGACTCAATCCATTGTAATGGAGTTGAGTCAATTGTTCATTATATACTAAGCAAAAGTTAAAAGAAGAATACCAAATATTATTCTATATATTCCAAAGGCTACAAAAGTAAAGTTTTCTAAAAATTTCAGGAAAACTTTGATAGCTAAAAATGCAACTATAAAAGAGACTATGAATCCAATTGCAAGATTTAAAAAATTTGCACCTGTTAATAATTCATTATGATGTTTTAATAAATCATACCCTGTTGTTGCACACATTACAGGGAAAGCAAGTAAGAAACTAAATTCAGCACTTGCTTTTCTATTAAGACCTACCAACATTGCTCCAATTATTGATGAGCCAGCTCTTGATGTCCCAGGTATTAATGCAAAAATTTGAGCAAGACCAATATATAAAGACTGTTTGTAGCTTACATCTTCTACATCACTTGTTGTGTGTTTTGATTCATCATAAAACTTTTCAACTATTAAAAATACTATTCCCCCAACTATAAACATAATAGCAACTATTTCAAGGGAAAACATAGCTTTTACTTGTTTTGAAAAAAGAAATCCAATGGCAGCAATTGGTAAAAAGGCAATTAATACTTTTGTCCAAAGATCTATATGTTTAAAAGTAAATTTTGATGGGTAATTTAATATTACTGCTAATATAGCAGCAAATTGAATAATTACTTCGTAGGCTTTATTTACATTGGTTTGATCAATTCCTAGAAATTCACTTGCTACAATCAAATGTCCAGTTGATGAAATTGGTAAAAATTCAGTAATACCTTCGATAATTCCTAATATAATTGAATCAAAAAATGTCATTAAATTCCTTCTTTTTTAGCTAAATATAAAAACTTCTTTAGTGCTCTTTTCTCTTTTATACCTATATCATAGTCTATTCTTTTTAAGTATTCTAGAATATGTTTTTTTGAAACACCTGAACGTTTTGAATAATGCTCTAAAATATATTGCGGAATTTTAATATGTTTTTTATTAAAGTTACGAATAATTTTTTCTAGTATTTTTTTATTTCTACAGTAACAAAGCGTTGCAAAAACAAAAGGTAGATTATATTTGTCTTGCCATGCCTTAGCCATGTCTATTATTTCAACATCTGGATTATCATGAAAAAATTTTAATGCTTTATCTCCAATTAAAACTTCACCCTCAAGTTTTAAAATCTTTGCTAAGGCATTTGATGTTTCACTTTGGTAATCATCTTTTTTCTTTCCCGGTACTACTATTACTGATTGAACATCTTTTCTTGCAATAATTCCTAAGTCTAATCTTCTTTCTCCCCTTGACGCAATTGATGAGATAAATGCAGAATCAACTTTTCTAGTTTTAAACTTTTTATTTATATATGAGGGGTAAGATTTTTTATACTGAATTATTGATTTTACTTGGCTTGATTGAATCCTTTTCTTAATATATATATGAAAAGGTAAAAGGTTTATGAAATCTATTTTAGCAAATATCATTGACTTGTGTCATCCTTAGATTAAATTAAATTTGATATAATACTCCAAAATATGTAAATAAGGGGTTAATTTGGTAACTGTAGAATTTTTAGGACCAATTAATAAAGAACCTATGAAAGTAGAGATAAAAAACTTAGCTGAGTTAAGTGAAATATTAAAAAGTGATAGTGAAGTTTCAACATGGTTAGAAACTTGTGCGGTAGCTGTTAATGATACCATGGTTTCATCAAAAGATATTCCTCTAACTGATGGAGATAAAGTATCTTTACTTCCTCCTGTATGTGGTGGATGAAATGGAAGATAAGCTAATTCTTTGTGATGGCCCACTTGATGTAAATAAGATAAATTCGCAATGGTTTGATGAATTTAAAGATTCTAATTTCGGTGCAATAATTACTTTTAATGGTGTAGTAAGAGATGAAAATGGAATTGATGGTCTAAGTTTTGATATTTATGAACCAATATTAAAATCTTGGTTTGATTCATGGCAAAAAAAAGCTAATGAAAAAAATGCAATAGTTTTAATGGCTCACAGTCGTGGGGATGTTTTAAACCATGAAAGTTCATATATAGCTGCTGTTTGTAGTCCAAAAAGAAGAGTTGCTTTAGAGATGATTGATGAGTTTGTTGAAGATTTTAAAGCAAAAGCTCCCATATGGAAGTATGACATCATTGATGGAAAAAGAGTTTATGCAAAAGATAGAAGTACAGCAATTAGTGGCGCAGGCTTATTAAACTAAAGGCATTTAATGAAAAAATTTAGAGCAGACCTTCACAATCATACTACACTTTGTAATCATGCTCAAGGGACTATTGAAGAGTATGTTCAAAAAGCTATAGAATTAGGAATAGATTTTTATGGTTTTTCAGAACATGCACCAATGAAAAACTTTGAAGATGGTTATAGACTAGTAATTGAAAAAAAAGATTTTTATGAATCTTCTATTTTAGAGATAAAAAAAAGGTATGAAAATCAAATTGATATATTACTTGGGTATGAGGTTGACTTTATTGAGGGTGATTATCTTTTAGATGAGGTTATTAATTCAAAAGTTGACTATTTGATTGGTTCTGTTCACTATCTTGGAAAATGGGGATTTGATAACCCTGAGTTTATTGCTGAATACAAAAATAGAGATATTAATAAGATTTGGGAAGAATATTTTTATGCATTAAAACTTCTTGCTAAATCTGGTAAATTTGATATTGTTGGTCATTTAGATTTAATAAAAGTTTTTAATTTCCTTCCTACAAAAGATATAAAAGTTCTAGCAAAAGATGCTATGAGTGAAATAAAAAAATCAAATATGGTTATTGAAATAAATGCCGCAGGCCTTAGAAAACCAGTTAAAGAACAATATCCTTCAAAAAATTTATTAGAGTTAGCATTTGAACTTGATATACCAATAACTTTCTCTTCTGATGCACATAGTGTGGAGCAAATTGGTTTTAAATATGATGAGGTAACTACACTTGCACAAAAAATAGGTTATAAGCAATGTGCAATCTTCAAAA
Organism: Arcobacter arenosus; assembly: GCF_005771535.1. Taxonomy (NCBI): domain Bacteria; kingdom Pseudomonadati; phylum Campylobacterota; class Epsilonproteobacteria; order Campylobacterales; family Arcobacteraceae; genus Arcobacter; species Arcobacter arenosus. Next base: position 336,074 of record NZ_VANU01000005.1, on the reverse strand, counting down.
ATAGAGATATACAGTTAGTTAATTTTTAGACAAATTTGTTAAAAAAATATTATAAAAAATATTTCATTGTATATTTTTTATACAGATAATTTATCTTAGTTTTCTTTTATTTGGATACAATATTCCTAATAATTTTATAGGAGTTTAAAACATGGGTAAATTTGTTAACAATACTGAAGAATTTTTCAAATATTGTGAGGAAAACGAAGTTAAATTTGTAGATCTTAGATTTACAGATATGAAAGGTATGTGGCATCACTTAACTTATATGCTAAGTGCTATTGATGAAAAAATGTTAGAAAATGGTATGCCATTTGATGGTTCTTCTGTTGATGCTTGGCAACCAATTAACAAATCAGATATGATTTTAAAGCCAGATGTTGAAACTGCTTTCTTAGATCCATTTACTGCTGATTCTACTGTTATTGTATTTTGTGATGTTTATGATATCTATAAAGGTGAAATGTATGAAAAATGTCCAAGATCAATTGCTAAAAAAGCATTAACTCATCTTTCTGAGTCTGGATTAGGAGACGTTGCATATTTTGGACCTGAAAATGAATTCTTTATTTTTGATGATGTAAAAATTGTTGATGATATTAACGAATCTTACTATAGAGTAGATTCTGAAGAGGGTTGTTGGTCAGATGCTACTGATTATGAAGGTGGTAACATGGGTCACAGACCTAGAACTAAAGGTGGATATTTCCCAGTTCAACCAACTGACTCAATGGTAGACTTAAGAGCAGAAATGATGCAAGTATTAGAGCAAGTTGGATTAGAAGTTACTTTAGGACACCATGAAGTTGCTCAAGCACAAGGTGAAATTGGAATTAAATTCGGAACTCTTGTTGAAGCAGCAGATAACGTACAAAAATATAAATATGTATGTAAAATGGTAGCTCACTTAAATGGTAAATCTTGTACATTTATGCCAAAACCATTATTTGGAGATAACGGAAACGGAATGCACGTACACCAATCTGTTTGGAAAGATGGTAAAAATACATTCTATTCTGAAGGTGAATATGGTAATTTAAGTGAAACTGCAAGACACTATATTGGTGGTGTATTTAAACATGCAAGAGCTGTTGCAGCATTCACAAATCCTTCAACAAACTCATACAAAAGATTAATTCCAGGATTTGAAGCTCCTTCAATCTTAACTTATTCTTCACAAAACAGATCTGCATCTTGTAGAATTCCTTATGGTGCAGGTGAAATGGCAACAAGAATTGAGATGAGATTCCCAGATTCAACTGCTTGTCCTTATTTAGCATTCGCTGCTATGTTAATGGCTGGTCTTGATGGTATTGTTAATAAATATGAGCCTGTTGGTCCAATGGATGACGATTTATTTGAATTAGAATTAGATGAAATTAGAGAGAGAAAAATCCCTCAAATGCCTCATACATTAAGAGGTTCATTAGAAGCGTTAATTAGAGATAATGAATTCCTACAACCAGTATTTACTAAAGATATGATTGATACATATCAACACTATAAATTTGAAACACAAGTTTGGCCAGACGAAGCTAGACCAACTGCATTCGAATTTAAATCAACTTATTCTTGTTAATAATTTAAGAATAGAAATAAAAAAGGCTAGTCTATTTAGACTAGCCTTTTTTTATATCCAATTTTTTAGAATTTATTAAAACTCTATAACCTCACCTTGGATATTTTTTTCTATAACTTGTGGTGTTTCAATTTCAGGAAGTGGAGATTGTTTTGTATAGTATTCTTCTTTACCATTAATAATTGAAGTTTTTACACCCTCAGGTTTAGAAAACTCTCTTTTTATTTCAGGATGAACCTCTAAATATTTATTATAAAAGTAAGAAAAAGCTGGAGCTGCAGTTGTTCCACCACCTTCACTTTTTCTCATTGGTGTATTATCATCATTTCCATACCAAACTATAGTTTGAATTGAAGGTGAAAATCCACAAAACCATGCATCTATATTATCATTAGTTGTACCCGTTTTACCTGCAAGTTCTATACCCTCAACTCCTGCTCTTCTTCCTGTTCCTCTTTTTACAACATCTTGTAGAATTGATTTCATTAGAAAGATTTGTTCCGGAGATTTTACAAATTTTGTTTGAGGTTCGAAATTTATTATATTATCTTTAAAATCAACAATTGAGTTTATCATATATGGTGTAACTTGAACACCATCATTTGAAAATACACTATATGCCATACTTAAATAAAGTGGTGAAATTGAAAAAGAACCTAATGTTATTGATAAATCTCTAGGCATATCAGTTATTCCAAAAGACTCCAATCCTTTGTACATCTCATTGATACCAACATCAGTTACAAGGTTAATTGTTGCAAGGTTTCTTGATTTAACTAATGATTCTCTTAGTGTAATTAAACCTTTGAATTTTCCACCATAATTTTTAGGTTGCCATTTTTTCTCATTACCTTCATTATCTTTATAGTCATATGTTCTACCAATATCAACTAATTGTGAAGCAGGAGAATATCCTACATCTAAAGCTGTTTGGTATAAAAATGGTTTTACAGCAGATCCAGGTTGTCTTTTACTTTGAATAACCCTGTTAAAAGATGATTCTTGATAATCAACACCACCAACTAAGGCTAAAATCTTTCCTGTATCATTTTCTATAGAGATTATTGCACCATTTAATGAGTTAACAAAATATCCCTCTTCAACAGCTTGATTATTTTTATCAACATTGTTTCTAGGATTTTTTTGAAGTTTTTGATCTCTTTCTAATATTCCATTATAACCATGTGTTAAGGCTTCCCTTGCAATCTCTTGCGCATCTAAATCAATAGTTAAATTTACTTTATATCCACCAGTTTTAATATCAGGAATATCATCTTTTAAAAGTTTTAAGGCATAATCAACTACATAAGGTGCTTTATTTTTTGTTAGTGTATCATCAAAAACTTCTGGAACATAATTAATAGCATATTCATATTCAGATTTATTAATCCATCCTAAAGTATGCATTCTTTTAACAACTTGGTTTGCTCTTGTTAAGGCAAATTTTAAATTCCTTGTTGGGTCATAAAAACTTGGTGCTTTAGGAAGCCCAACTAATATAGCAATCTCTTTGATATTTAGTTCATAAAGATTTTTTCTAAAATACCCTTGTGAAGCTGTTTTAATTCCATAATAACTATGTCCGAAATATACTTGATTTAAATATCGCTCTAAAATCTCTTCTTTTGTTAAAATGGTTTCTAGTCTAATAGCAAGAAGGGCTTCTTTTATTTTTCTAATTAACTTTTTTTCTCTACTTAAAACAACTTGTTTAATTAATTGTTGAGTTAAAGTACTAGCTCCTTCAGCATATCCACCAGCTTTTATATTTTTTATCATAGCTCTTGAGATAGCATCAGGATTTACCCCTGCATGTTCAAAAAATTGTGTATCTTCAATAGCAACTAAGGCTTCAATAACTCTTGCAGGTATATCTTCATATTTAACATAAAGTCTATGCTCCTTATCAAAAATATTTGCAATAAGTTTCCCTTTATTATCAAAAATTTGAGTAGTTTTTTTAGGGTTATAGTTAACTACTTGATTAATGTCAAATCTAATCTCGTTATATAAGTTTAGTAGCCATGCTGCTACACCAATTGTAATTAATAATAAAAAGGTGAATATATATTTCATCATACTTATTTCCTAAATTCTTTGTTTTCAAAAGTTGAGTTGATTAATGTTTTTGTATAGTTAGTTTTTGGTAAAGATAATATTTCATTTGTTTTACCTTTTTCTATTACTGTTCCATCTTTTATAATAACAATATTTTTACAAATATCTCTTATAGAGTTAATATCATGTGTAACAAAAAGTATTAAAATATTTAGTTCATCTTGAAGTTTTTTTATCAAGTCTAAAACTATTTGTTTTGATTTCTCATCTAGGGCTGTTGTTGGTTCATCCAATAAAAGTAATTTTATGTCATTACTTAATGCAATTGCAATAACTACCCTTTGTAATTGACCACCACTTAATTGAGAGGGGAATCTTTCTAAAAACTTTTCTTCTAATCCTACAATTTTAAAAAGTTCTTTCTTTTTTTCTTCTTCACAAAAGAATTGATTTTTAATTTTTGTCATTGGGGATAAAGATGTGAATGGATTTTGAGGAATAAATCCAATATTAGAACTATTTAATTCAAAGGTGGAATCTACATCAAAATCAAGGTTTAAATTTGATGGTAATAGATTTAATATTGTTTTCAGTGTTAAAGATTTACCACTTCCACTTTGCCCTATTAAAGCTGTAGAGTCTTCAATCTTAAAATCTATATTTACTAACTCTTGCTCTTTAGTAGTAATTTTTAGTCTTTTTATCTCTACAGCATTAATCATAAAATTAAACTAAAGCCTCATCCATCTCTGCAGGAATATCTAAATCCATTAGTTTTAAAACAGTTGGTGCAATATTATTTAAGCTACCTGTATTTACTTTATTAACATTTTCTGCCATTACAAAACAAAATACATCTCCAACGGTATGGTTAGTTAAAGTTTTTCCACTTTCATCTTTCATCATTTCACAGTTTCCATGGTCACTGGTTAAAATTAAATTGTAGTTTTTCTCTTTTGCTTTTTGGATAATTAATCCTAACTCTTTATCAACAGCCTCAACAGCTTTAATTCCAGCTTCATAAACACCAGTGTGTCCTACCATATCACCATTTGCAAAGTTTACTACAATAAAATCAGTTTCATTATCCATTGCTTTTCGAACTTCAACTCCCACTTCTGGAGCACTCATTTCAGGTTTTTCATCATAAGTAGCAACTTTTGGACTTGGGATTAAAACTCTTGTCTCATTTAATACTGGTTCTTCAACTCCTCCATTAAAGAAAAATGTAACATGAGCATATTTTTCTGTTTCAGCAGTATGAAGTTGTGATAAACCTGCATTTGAGATCACTTCAGCTAGGGTATTTTTTGGTGTTTCTTTTGGAAAAATAATTGGTAAAGGAAGATTCTTGTCATATTGTGTCATTGTTGCAACATTTAAATCACCTTTAAAAGTTTTAAACTCTTCAAAGTCTACACTTGCAATTGCAGTTGATAATTCCCTTGCTCTATCACTTCTAAAATTACAGAAAATAACTCCATCATTTTCACTTAAACCTTCATATCCTTCAAAGGCAGTTGGAACTATAAACTCATCAAAGATTTCCTCTTTATAAGAGTTCTCAATTAAATCCAAAATGTTATCGTTTGTTTTAGGTGTAGCAAAGGCAATTGCATTATAACCTTTTTCCACTCTGTCCCATCTATTATCCCTATCCATAGAATAATATCTTCCAGAAATAGTAGCGATTTTTATATCTTCATCACAAATATCAATAATTTGTTGTACATATTTAGTAGCACAATTAGGTGCCACATCTCTACCATCAGTTATAATATGAACAAAAACTTTTTTACCCATTACTTTTGAAATTTTTGCTAAAGCTATAATATGATCTATATGAGAATGAACACCACCATCACTAATAAGTCCTATTAAATGAATATTATTAGAGTTTTTTATTGTTGATTTAACAACTTCATTATCTTTTAGAGTATCATTTTTAATAGCTATATTAATTTTTACCAAATCTTGATAAAGTACTCTACCACTTCCTATTGTCATGTGTCCAACTTCACTATTTCCCATTTGTCCATTTGGTAAACCCACATGTTCACCATATGTGTGAATTAAAGAATATGGAACATTTTCAAATAAATAATCATATGTTGGTGTGTTTGCATTTTTAAAAGCATTATGGTTTGAAGACTCGTTAAAACCTATACCATCAGTTATCACAAGTAATGTTTTTTTGCTCATTGTTTAAACCTTTTAAAATATATATTGTACTATAATCTGCGCGATTATATCAAAACATAGAGATATATTTGCTGAAAGCTTCAGATTATGTTTCTGTGAAAACATAGAGATATATTTGCTGAAAGCTTCAGATTATGTTTCTATGAAAACTTACTGCTATGTTTCTTGAAAATAAATTCTTTATTCTTAAGATAAGTAAGTTTGTTAAATCTTAATTATTCTATTATTTTGAGGAAAAAATTTGTTTTATTGGCTTTATGAACAATTTAATATAAATATCTTTCAATATATATCAGTAAGAGCTGGTATTGCTTTTTTTATCTCTTTTATTTTAACAATGTATCTTTTACCAAAATTTGTAAGATGGGCTAGGTCAAAAAAAGCTTCACAACCAATTTATGAATATGCTCCTGATTCTCACAAAGATAAAATGGGAACACCAACTATGGGTGGAGTGATTTTTATAGTATCAACTATTATTTCTTCTTTATTAACAATTAAATTGGATAACTTTTATGCAATTGCCGGGATATTAACCCTATTATTCTTTTCTTATATAGGTTTTAGAGATGATTATTCAAAAATTGCAAAAAATAAAAATAGTGCAGGTTTAAGTGCAAGGGCTAAGTTAGTTTATCAAGTTTTATTTGCCTTTGCTGTTTCGTTTATATTGTTTTATTTTAATCATACAACAACTTTATATACACCATTTTATAAATTTCCACTATTTGATATGGGTTATTTTGCTATAACCTTTTGGATATTAGTAATGGTAGCTGCATCAAATGCAGTAAACTTAACCGATGGTCTTGATGGACTTGCTACAGTTCCTTCTATAATGGCTTTTGTTACCTTGTCAGGAATTGTTTATGTTTCAGGACATGCAATTTTTTCATCTTATCTTTTATTACCAAATATAAAAACATCTGGGGAATTAACCATTGTTGGTATTGCCCTAATTGGTTCTTTAATAGCATTTCTTTGGTATAACTGTCATCCTGCACAAGTATTTATGGGAGATAGTGGTTCTTTACCAATTGGAGCATTTATGGGATTTATGGCAATTGTTGCAAAATCAGAAATATTATTGGTTTTAATAGGTTTAATTTTTGTAATAGAAACAGTATCAGTTATATTACAAGTTGGCTCTTATAAGCTTAGAAAAAAAAGGGTCTTTTTAATGGCTCCTATACATCACCATTTTGAAGAGAAGGGTTGGAAAGAAAACAAAATCATTGTAAGGTTTTGGATAATTTCTTTTATGGCAAATTTAGTTGCATTATTAAGTTTAAAGATACGGTAATAATATGATAAGAGTTTTAGGAAAAGGATTAACTGCCCAAGCAATTAAAGAAGAGTTTGAAGATGTTGTACTATATGATGATAGTGACTTTGATACATATAATAAACAATCAGATGAAATAACCGTTGTAAGTCCTGGAATACCTCCATATACTGACATGGTAAAAAATTCTAAGAATGTGCAAAGTGATTATGACTTATTTGCCGATGAGATGCCCTTTTCAATTTGGATAAGTGGTACAAATGGTAAAACAACAACTACACAAATGTGTCAACATCTTTTAGAAGATAAAGGAAGTCTTTGTGGAGGAAATATTGGAACACCTATCTCCAAGCTTGATAAAAATGTCCCTATATGGATTTTAGAAACATCTTCTTTTACTTTTCACTATACAAAAAAAGCTAAACCATCTTTATATTTATTATTACCAATTTCTGAAGACCATATATCTTGGCATGGAAGTTTTGAAGAATACAAAAACGCAAAATTAAAACCATTAGATATGATGCTTGAAGGGGAAATAGCAATAATTCCTGAAGAATTTAAAGATTACCCAACTAGTGCGATGAAAATTACATATAAAGATAGTGATGATTTATGTGAATATTTTAATATAGAAAAAGAGAAAATAAAATTTAAAGAACCTTTTTTATTAGATGCATTATTATCAATGGCAGCAAAAAATATCATATTTGATGAACTTGACTATGAAAAAATCAATTCATTTGAAATTGATGAACATAAAGTAGAAGAGTTTTTTGATAAAGAGAATAGGCTATGGATTGATGATTCTAAAGCTACAAATGTAGATGCAACTATAAAAGCACTATCATCTTATAGAGAAAAAAAGATTTTTTTAATATTAGGTGGAGATGATAAAGGTGCAAATTTATCACCTTTGTTTGAATATTTAAAAGATCTTGATGTGGAAATATTTGCTATTGGAAGTAATATTGAACGAATAAATTCTTTTTGTGAAAAATTTTCTTTAAAATTTAATAGATGTAAAATACTAAAAAATGCCGTGTCTGAAATTGACAAAAAGCACGATAAAAAGGCACTTGCAATACTATCTCCTGCAGCTGCATCATTAGATCAATTTAGTTCTTACAAACAAAGGGGAAAAGAATTTAAACATTTTGTTTTCAATTTAAGCTTAAATTAATAATGTTCTGTATATAATTTCACTCCAATTTAAGTAGGACGCTTACTTAAATCACTTGGCTCGGTAGCTCAGTCGGTAGAGCAAAGGACTGAAAATCCTTGTGTCGGCAGTTCGATTCTGCCCCGCGCCACCACTTTTTGTTTTGCAAAAAGTTTTTTAAATCTTGGACGCTGGTGTAGCTCAGTTGGCTAGAGCAGCTGATTTGTAATCAGCAGGTCGGGGGTTCGACTCCCTTCACCAGCTCCATTTTTTTATTGTCGTGCGTAAGTCTTAAGACCAGCGCTTGACCAGAACAATAATTTTTCAACGGTGAGGTTGGAGAGTGGTCAAATCCAGGAGACTGTAAATCTCCCGCCTATGGCTTCGAAGGTTCAAATCCTTCTCTCACCACCACTAAATGTTGCGGGAGTAGCTCAGTTGGCTAGAGCCTCTGCCTTCCAAGCAGATTGTCGCGAGTTCGAGTCTCGTCTCCCGCTCCATTTGATTTATTGATTACTGGGAGCTGAGTTATAACGCATACTTATAACTCCTTATTTTATACAAATAATCTCCCATTAAAGTTTTTTTTAGTATTTTTTAAGTAAAATACCATCCACAAAAAAGTTAAGTACTTTTTTGTACAAATTAAATTAAAATAAATCCCCTCTGAATAGAGAAGCCATCGGGCTTATCTACTCAGAGGGCTATTAACCAAAATTTTTTAAGGGGAATTTTATGGCAAAAGAAAAATTCGAGCGAACGAAACCGCACGTAAATATTGGTACTATTGGTCACGTTGACCACGGTAAAACTACTTTAACAGCTGCTATTACTATGGTTTTAGGACTTAAAAATGGTCAAGCTACTATGGACTATGATCAAATTGATAACGCTCCAGAAGAAAGAGAAAGAGGGATTACTATTGCTACTTCTCACGTTGAGTATGAAACTGAAACTAGACACTACGCACACGTAGACTGTCCAGGTCACGCCGATTATGTTAAAAACATGATTACTGGTGCTGCTCAAATGGATGGAGCTATCTTAGTTATCGCTTCTACTGATGGACCAATGGCTCAAACTAGAGAGCACATTCTATTATCTAAACAAGTTGGTGTACCATACATCGTTGTATTCTTAAATAAAGAAGATCAACTTGATGATGAAGATAAAGAAGAGATGTTAGAGTTAGTTGAAATGGAAGTAAGAGAATTACTTTCTGAATATGATTTCCCAGGTGATGATACTCCAATTATTGCTGGTTCTGCTTTCCAAGCTTTAGAAGAAGCTAAAGGTGGTACAGCTGGTGAATGGTCTGAAAAAATCTATAAACTTATGGATGAAGTTGATGCTTATATTCCTACTCCAGAAAGAGATGCTGACCAAGCATTCTTAATGCCTGTAGAAGACGTATTTACTATCCAAGGTAGAGGTACTGTTGTTACTGGTAGAATTGAAAAAGGAACAATTAAACTAAACGAAGAGATTGAAATCGTTGGTTTCAAAGATACTATGAAAACTACTGTTACTGGTATCGAAATGTTTAGAAAAGAGATGGACGAAGGTCAAGCTGGTGATAACGCTGGTATCCTTTTAAGAGGTATTAAAAAAGAAGAAGTTCAAAGAGGACAAGTTCTTATTAAGCCAGGTTCAATTACTCCACACACTAAATTTAGAGCGGAAGTTTATATCCTTTCTAAAGAGGAAGGTGGTAGACACACTCCATTCTTCTCAGGATATAGACCACAGTTCTATGTAAGAACAACAGACGTTACTGGTTCTTGTGAGTTACCAGAAGGTACTGAAATGGTTATGCCAGGTGATAACGTAGAAATGACAGTTTCATTAGTTGCTCCAATTGCTCTAGAAAAGGGAACTAAGTTCGCTATTAGAGAAGGTGGTAGAACTGTAGGTGCTGGAGTTGTTGCTGAAGTACTTGAATAAGGATTACTTATGGGTAACGGAGTAAGCATTAAAATTGGATTAAAATGTGAAGAGTGTGGTGATATTAACTATACTACTTACAAAAATCCAAAAACTTATACAGAAAAAATGGCTATTAAAAAATATAGCCCAAGATTAAAAAAACACACAACTCATAAAGAAGTTAAGTTAAAGTCGTAAGACTTTACTTAACCTTTATGGTTCTTACTAATAGGTCAGTAGCTCCAATGGTAGAGCGCCGGATTCCAAATCCGATGGTTACGGGTTCGAGTCCTGTCTGGCCTGCCACTTTTCAAAAAAATCATCTATTATAATTTAAATTAAAAACATCTTAACTAAGCTTATTTAAAGCTTTATTTAGATAATATTCGTGTCCTAGTTGGAAATTGAGTTTCCTTGTCTGTATGTTGTAGGTATTTAACCTATAAATAAATCACTAAATTTTTTTAAAAGTAGTTAAGACTTTTTTTAAAAGAATTTATGAGCTTAGAAATTTTTGGAGTCGATTGTGAACAAATTTAAAACATATTATAAAAATGCTAAAGAAGAACTTTTTAAAGTAATTTTCCCTATTAAAGAACAAATTAGATCTGCATACCTTTCGGTATTTGTAGTTGTAACAGTAATATCATTATTTTTAGCATTAATTGATGCAATCATGTCTCTAAGCTTATCAGCTGTAATAAACTAAGGATAATAAATGGCACATCAATGGTATGCGATTCAAACACACTCAGGTAGTGAATTAGCAGTAAAAAGAGCATTAGAAAGATTAGCTGATGAAATGGCTGATGAAAGAATCTCAGAAGTATTAGTTCCAACTGAAGATCTAATTGAAGTAAAAAAAGGTAGTAAATCAATTGTTGAAAGACCTTTATATCCTGCATACGCATTTGCAAAAATTGATTTAGATACTGCATTATGGCACAGAATTCAATCTATGCCAAAAGTAGGAAGATTTATTGGTGAATCTAAAAAACCTACTCCATTATCAAAAAAAGATATTGATTCAATTTTAGACAAAGTTCAAAATAGAGCTGCTGCAAAACCAAAAATTTCATTTGATGAAGGTGAAATGGTTAGAATCAATGAAGGTCCATTTGCAAACTTCAACGGTGTAGTAGAAGATTTTGATATGGCATCTGGTATTTTAAAACTAAATGTATCAATCTTTGGAAGAAATACTCCAGTAGAGATTACATATACACAAGTAGAAAGAGTAGTTTAAAACTACTTTTATTAGGCATTAGGCAAAAAAACTTCGCTTCCTAAGAGTTTTCTTGCCTAATGCCTAAATCATTAAACAACAAAATTAAAAAAAGGAAATAGCATGGCTAAAAAAGTAGAAGGTATACTTAAACTTCAAATTCCTGCTGGTGCTGCTAACCCATCACCACCAGTTGGTCCAGCTCTAGGTCAAAGAGGGATTAACATTATGGAATTTTGTAAAGCATTTAACGAAAAAACAAGAGATAAAGCAGGTTTTTCTATTCCTGTAGAAATTTCTTATTACAGTGATAAAAGTTTTACATTTGTATTAAAACAACCACCAATGACAGATTTAATTAAAAAAATTTCTGGAGTTAAAAAAGGTTCTGACAATGCACTTAAAAACAAAGTTGGAAAATTAACTAAAGATCAGATTATGGAAATCGTTGATATGAAAATTGCTGATTTAAATACTGATGACAAAGAGCAAGCTGCAAAAATTGTTGCAGGTTCTGCTAGATCAATGGGAATTGAAACAGAATTCTAATCTGTTAAAATCTAGCCTGACCACTAGGCTTTAAAAAGCGGTAGCAAACAAAAAAATAAATTGCGGAGATAAAAATGGGAAAAGTTTCAAAAAGATATAAAGCTTTAGCTGAAAAAATTGAAGATAAAAATTATTCACTAGCAGAAGCTTGTAAAACTGTAAAAGAATTAAAATCAGCAAAATTTGATGAGTCTGTTGAAGTTGCATTAAACTTAAACGTTGACCCAAGACATGCTGACCAAATGATTAGAGGTGCTGTTGTACTTCCAAATGGTACTGGTAAGACTGTTAGAGTAGCTGTTTTTGCTAAAGGTGCAAAAATGGATGAAGCTAAAGCTGCTGGTGCAGATATTGTTGGTAATGATGATTTAGTTGAAACTGTACAAGGTGGAGAGATTAACTTTGATGTTTTAATCGCAACTCCAGATTGTATGGGACTAGTAGGTAAATTAGGTAGAATTTTAGGACCAAAAGGTTTAATGCCAAATCCTAAAACTGGTACTGTAACTATGGACGTAACTAAAGCAGTTAATGATGCTAAAGGTGGTCAAGTTGCATATAGAGTTGATAAAAAAGGTAACATGCAAGCAGCTGTTGGAAAAGTTTCATTCACAGAAGAAGCTTTAAAAGAAAACATTGCGGCATTTGTTGCAGCTATTAACAAAGCTAAACCAGCATCTGCTAAAGGTAGATATATTACTAATGCAGCAATTTCATTAACAATGTCACCATCTGTTAATGTTGATGTATTAGAATTAATGGATATTAAATAATAAAGCGTCAAAAAAAGTAAATAGTTTTACTTTTTTAGCTTTATTAGGGAAGCAATTGTAAATCTAGGATTTACTTGCGAGCCTATTGTGAGTTAGCGTAGCGTATCAATCATATTGAACGAAGTGAAATAGATTGTTACGAGATGTTAACTTATAGCATTCAATAGTGGGGATAATTTTATCCCCATGTTTGAGTGTTAATCAAAGCACTACACTAAAAACTGAAGATAGTGGGTTAGAATCTACTCCTGATTCTTGTAAAACCTGCCGAAGTTGGATGTTTTGAAAGGAGAATATAGAATGACTAAACAACAAAAAGCTGAAGTAATTGATTTCTTATCTGCTGAGTTCAAAGGTTCACAAGCTGTAGTAGTATGTGGATATAACGGTGTTTCACACAAAGAACTTGAAAGTTTAAGAAAAGATGCTAAAGAAAATGGTGTTAAAGTACAAGTTGCTAAAAATTCATTAGTTACTGTTGCTGTTAAAAACGCTGAATTAGGTGACGTTGAGTTATCTGGTAATAACATTTTCTTATGGTCTGAAGATCAAATCTCTGCTTGTAAAGTTGCTGATAAATTCGCATCTGCTAACAAAGATAAATTTGAAATTAAATCAGGTATCATCGAAGGTGAAATCGCTGATCTTAATACAGTTATGGCATTTGCTAAATTACCATCTAGAGAAGAGCTTCTTGGAATGCTTGCATCTGTATGGATGGGACCAGTTAGAAACTTTACAATTGGGCTTGATGCTCTTAGAATTAAAAAAGAAGAAGAGGCTGCTTAATTACTTAAGCGTTATATAATATATAATTAAAAATAAAAAAAATAATAAGGAAAAGAAATGGCAATTTCTAAAGAAGACGTTTTAGAATATATCTCTGGTTTATCTGTATTAGAATTATCAGAATTAGTTAAAGAATTTGAAGAAAAATTTGGTGTATCTGCACAACCTGTTGCAGTTGCTGGTGGAGCTGCAGTTGCTGCTGAAGCTGCTGAAGAAAAAACTGAGTTCGATGTAATCTTAAAAGATGCTGGAGCTAAGAAAATTAACGTAATTAAAGAGATCAGAGCATTAACTGGTCTTGGATTAAAAGAAGCAAAAGCTATGGCTGAAGAAGCTGGAGCAAAAGTAAAAGAAGGTGTTTCTAAAGAAGACGCTGAAGCTGCTAAAGCTGCATTAGAAGGTGCAGGAGCAACTGTAGAATTAGCATAATTTCTACTACAGAATTTTATTCGTATACAAGGCATTTTTGCCTTGTATAAAGATTAGCATCTTTGAGGGCTAAGGTTAGAATTTAGGACAAATTTTAACCCTATCCTTTAAGGATGCTTTTGCGCTTTATATACAAAGCTAAAAGTAAACCACATTTTATAACAAGGTCGACAATGTTAAACTCTTTAAAATCTGGTAATAGACTTAGAGTTGATTTTGCAAAAAATCCTCAACAAATCGAAATTCCAAATTTATTACAACTGCAACAAAATTCTTACGAAAATTTCCTAATGATTGGAAAAGATGAAAGAACAGATGCAGGAATCGAAAAGGTATTTAAGTCTGTTTTCCCAATTCATGATGCACAAAATAGAATCACTTTAGAGTATATCGGAAGTGAAGTAGGAAAGCCAAAGTATGATGTAAGAGAATCTATGGTTAGAGGTCTTACATACTCAATCCCTTTAAAAATTAATATTAGACTTACTTTATGGGATTTAGACGAAAAAACTGGTGAAAAAATTGGTGTTAAAGATATGAAAGAACAATCTTTATTCATCAGAGAAATTCCTTTAATGACTGAAAGAACATCATTTATTGTAAATGGTGTTGAAAGAGTTGTTGTTAATCAATTACACAGATCACCAGGTGTTATCTTCAAAGAAGAAGAGTCAAACACTGCTGGTAATAAACTAATATATACAGGTCAAATTATTCCTGATAGAGGTTCTTGGTTATATTTTGAATATGATGCAAAAGATGTATTATATGTAAGAATTAACAAAAGAAGAAAAGTTCCTGTTACAATTCTTTTTAGAGCATTAGGTTACTCTAAAGAAGATATTATTAAATTATTTTACCCAATTTTAAATATTAAAATTAAAAACAATAAATTCTTAACTGAATTTAACCCAAGTGATTTTACAGGAAGAGTTGAATTTGATATCAAAGATGATAAAGGTAACTTAATCATTGCTGCTGGAAAAAGACTTACTGAAAGAAAAGCAAAAGCTTTACAAGAGGGTGGTCTTAAATTAGTAGAATATCCAGTTGATTTATTAATGGATAGATCTACAGCTAATACAATTTTTGATCCAGAATCAGGAGAAGTATTATTTGATGCTTTAACTACACTTGATGAATTAAAATTAAAAAAATTACTTGACTTAGGTTTTGATAATTTTGATATTGCTAATGACTTAGCAACAGGTGTTGATGATTCTATTATCAATGCATTTAAAGCAGATGCTGAGTCTTTAAAATTACTTAAGCAAACAGAAGGGATTGATGATGAGAATGACTTATCAGCAATCAGAATCTATAAAGTAATGAGACCAGGGGAACCTGTAACAAAAGAAGCTGCAAAAGAATTCGTTAAAAAATTATTCTTTGATCCAGAAAGATATGACTTAACTAAAGTTGGTAGAATGAAAATGAACCACAAGTTAGGTGTAAGTGTTCCTGAATATGTAACTGTATTAACTTATGAAGATATTATCAAAACTGTTCAATATCTTGTAAAAGTAAAAGCTGGTCATGGTCATATCGATGATAGAGACCACTTAGGAAACAGAAGAATTAGAGCAATTGGTGAACTTCTTGCAAACGAATTACACTCTGGTTTAATCAAAATGCAAAAAGCAATTAGAGATAAAATGACTACTTTATCTGGTACATTAGAAGATATTATGCCACATGATTTAGTTAACTCTAAAATGATTACATCGACAATTACTGAGTTCTTTACCTCTGGTCAATTATCACAATTTATGGACCAAACTAACCCATTATCAGAAGTTACTCATAAAAGAAGACTTTCTGCACTTGGTGAAGGTGGACTTGTTAAAGAGAGAGCTGGATTTGAAGTTAGGGACGTTCACCCAACTCACTATGGAAGAATCTGTCCAGTTGAAACTCCAGAGGGGCAAAATATTGGTCTTATCAATACTTTATCAACATTCTCAAAAGTTAATAGCTTAGGGTTTATTGAAGCTCCATATAAAAAAGTTGTTGATGGTGTTGTAACTGATGAGATTTCATATTTTACAGCTACTCAAGAAGAGGGTATGATTATTGCTCCAGGTTCTACTAAAGTTGATGACAATGGAAAAATTGTTGAATCATTAATTGAAGCAAGACAAGATGGAGAAATTTTACTTGTTGAAAGAAACAAAGTTAATTTAATTGATATCTCTTCTCAAATGGTTATGGGTGTTGCTGCATCTTTAATTCCATTCTTAGAGCACGATGATGCCAACAGAGCGCTTATGGGATCGAACATGATGAGACAAGCTGTTCCATTATTAAGACCAAACGCACCTGTTGTAGGAACTGGTTTAGAAAAAACTGTTGCTAGAGATGCATGGGAAGCAATTAAAGCTAGAAGAGCTGGTGTTGTTGAAAAAGCTGATGCTAAAAACATTTATATTTCTGGTGAAGATGAAAATGGTGCATTTATTGACCATTATGAAGTAAATAAAAATGTTAGAACAAACAACAATACATCTTTTGGTCAAAGAACTGCTGTTAAAGATGGTGATATTGTTGGAAAAGGTCAAGTAATTGCTGATGGTCCATCTATGGATAATGGAGAGCTAGCTGTTGGTGTTAATGCAATGGTTGCCTTTATGCCTTGGAATGGATATAACTATGAGGATGCTATTGTTCTTTCTGAGAGATTAATTGAAGAAGATGCATTTACATCTGTTCATATTTATGAAAAAGAAGTAGAGTGTAGAGAGCTTAAACATGGTAATGAAGAGATTACTAGAGATTTACCAGGTGTAAAAGAAGAATCTATTACTCATTTAGATAACTCAGGTATTATTAAAGTTGGTACTTACGTTAAACCTGGAATGATTATGGTTGGTAAAGTTACACCAAAAGGTGAAATTAAACCTACTCCAGAAGAAAGATTATTAAGAGCAATCTTTGGTGAAAAAGCTGGTCACGTGATTAATAAATCATTATACTGCCCAACTTCTATGGAAGGTGTAGTTGTTGATGTTAAAGTATTCACTAAAAAAGGATACGAAAAAGACGAAAGAGCAGTTGCAGAGATTGAATCAGAGAAAAATGAACTTGATGTAAAACATCATGATAAGCTTTTAATGCTTGATAGAGAAGAGATCTTAAAAATTAATGATTTATTATCAAAATCACCATTAGACAAAGATGTTGAAGTTGATGGAACAACTTATAAGAAAGGTGAAAATATTCCTTTTGATGCTTTAGCAGGTGTAAATAGATTTGCTATGAAAAAAGTTGTTGCTTCATTTAGTAAAGAAGTAGAGAAAAAATATAACGAGATTAAAGACCACTTTATTAAACAAAAATCTACATTAAGAGAAGAGCATGAAGAGAAACTTCAAGTTCTTGAACATGATGATATTTTACCAAGTGGTGTAATTAAACAAGTTAAAGTTTATATCGCAACTAAGAGAAAAATCAAAGTTGGGGATAAAATGGCAGGACGACACGGTAACAAAGGTATCGTTTCTAATATTGTTCCTAAAGTAGATATGCCATATTTAGAAGATGGTACTACTGTTGATGTTATTCTTAACCCACTAGGGGTACCTTCAAGGATGAATATTGGTCAGATTCTAGAGGTTCACTTAGGACTTGTAGGTAAAAAATTAGGTAACCAAATTCAAGATATCTTTGAAGCAAAAAGAGATGAATTTGTTGCTGAATTAAGAGAAAAAATGACAGAAATTGCTTCTGTTGCTAAACTTATGAAAGCTAAGGAATTTATGGATTCTTTATCTGATGAAGAATTAATTAAATATGGTCAAGACTGGGCAAAAGGTGTTAGATTTGCAACTCAAGTATTTGATGGTGTTAAAGAAGAAGAGTTTGCTAAATTGTTTGAATTAGCAAAAATCGATACAGATGGTAAGTCACAACTTTACGATGGTAAGACTGGTGATAAAATGAAAGAGAGAGTAAACGTAGGTTATATGTATATGCTTAAACTTCACCACTTAGTTGATGAAAAAGTTCACGCAAGATCTACTGGTCCTTACTCACTTGTTACACAACAACCAGTTGGTGGTAAAGCACTATTTGGTGGACAAAGATTCGGGGAAATGGAAGTTTGGGCACTTGAAGCTTATGGTGCAACAAATGTTCTTAAAGAGATGCTTACTACTAAATCAGATGACGTTGAAGGTAGAACAAGAGCATATAGAGCAATTGCAAATGGTGAAAATGTTCCAAGATCTGGTGTTCCAGAAACATTCTTTGTATTAACAAAAGAGCTTAAAGCTCTTGGATTAGATGTTGAAATTTTTGACGAGGTAGAAGATAATGAGTAAAACTGAAAGAGTATTAGAACCAATTGAAATAAAAGAATTAGAAAGACCGCAAGATTTTGCGGCATTTCAATTAAGACTTGCTAGTCCTGAAAAAATTCTATCTTGGTCATCTGGTGAAGTTAAAAAACCAGAAACTATTAACTATAGAACTTTAAAACCAGAAAGAGATGGACTTTTCTGTGCAAAAATCTTTGGACCAGTTAAAGATTATGAGTGTCTTTGTGGTAAATATAAAAAGATGAGATACAAAGGTGTAGTTTGTGAAAAATGTGGTGTTGAAGTAACTTCGTCAAAAGTTAGAAGACACAGAATGGGTCACATCGACTTAGTTTCACCAGTTGCACACATTTGGATGGTATCTTCATTACCAACAAGAATTGGTACTTTACTTGGTGTTAAACTAAAAGATTTAGAAAGAGTATTATATTACGAAGCATATATTGTAAATGAGCCAGGTGAAGCTTTTTACGATAATGAAAAAACTAAAAAAGTTAATAAATTTGATATCTTAAATGAAGAGCAATATAGAACAATTTCTGATTTATTTGATCACACTGGTTTTGAAGCAAACATGGGTGGAGATGTAATTAGAAATCTTTTAGAAAATTTAGATTTAATTGAACTTCTTGGTATGCTTAAAAATGAGATGTCAGGAACTAAATCTGAAGCAAAAAGAAAAACTATTGTAAAAAGATTAAAAGTTGTTGAAAACTTTATTAATTCTGGTAATAGACCAGAGTGGATGATGTTAACTCAACTTCCAGTTCTTCCGCCAGATTTAAGACCACTTGTATCATTAGATGGTGGTAAGTTTGCAGTTTCAGATGTTAATGACCTTTATAGAAGAGTAATTAACAGAAATAACAGACTTAAAAGATTAACTGAACTTGATGCTCCTGAAATCATTATTAGAAATGAAAAAAGAATGCTTCAAGAAGCAGTGGACGCATTATTTGATAATGGTAAAACAGCAAATGCTGTTAAGGGTGCAAATAAAAGACCACTTAAATCATTATCTGAGATTATCAAAGGTAAACAAGGAAGATTTAGACAAAACTTACTTGGTAAAAGGGTTGACTTCTCAGGTAGATCTGTAATTGTTGTTGGACCATCTTTAAGAATGGACCAATGTGGTATTCCTAAAAAAATGGCATTAGAGTTATTTAAACCACACTTAATGGCTAAATTAGAGGAAAAAGGTTACGCAACAACTTTAAAATCTGCAAAAAGATTAATTGAATCACAAACAAATGAAGTTTGGGAATGTTTAAATGAAATTGTTGATGAATATCCAGTTTTACTGAACAGAGCACCAACTCTTCACAAATTGTCAATTCAAGCGTTTCACCCAACATTAATTGATGGTAAAGCTATTCAATTACACCCATTAGTTTGTGCGGCATTCAACGCCGACTTCGATGGTGACCAAATGGCGGTACACGTACCATTATCACAAGAAGCTATTGCTGAAGCTAAGATTTTAATGATGTCTTCAATGAACATCCTTTTACCAGCTTCAGGTAGAGCTATTGCTGTACCATCACAGGATATGATTTTAGGTATTTATTATCTATCATTAGAAAAAGAGGGTGTTAAAGGTGAACATAAATTATTTGCAGATGTAAATGAAGCACAAATTGCTTTAGATATGAAGCAAGTTGATTTACATGCAAAAATTAGAACAAAAGTTGATGGAAAAATTATCCATACAACAGTTGGTAGATTAATTATTAAAGAGATTTTACCAGAATTTGTACCTGTTGAATTATGGAATAAAATTTTAAAGAAAAAAGATATTGGAGCTTTAGTTGATTATATTTACAAACATGGTGGATATGAAGTAACTCCAAGATTCTTAGATGATCTTAAAAACTTAGGTTTTAGATATGCAACAGATGCTGGTATTTCTGTATCTATTGATGATATTAGAGTTCCTGAAACAAAAGCTGGACATATTGCTTCATCTAAAAAAGAGGTTATTGAAGTTCAAAAACAATTCTCTCAAGGTTTATTAACTGAGCAAGAAAGATATAATAAAATTATTGATATCTGGACTGAGGTTAACAATACTCTTGGAACAGAGATGATGGATTTAGTTAAGACTGATAAAAATGGATTCAACTCTATTTATATGATGGCTGACTCAGGGGCGAGGGGTTCTGCTGCTCAGATTAGACAGTTATCTGGTATGAGGGGACTTATGGCTAAGCCAGATGGTTCTATTATTGAAACTCCAATTATTTCTAACTTTAGAGAAGGTCTAAATGTACTTGAGTACTTTATTTCTACTCACGGTGCTAGAAAAGGTCTTGCGGATACAGCGTTAAAAACAGCGAATGCTGGTTACTTAACAAGAAAGCTTATCGACGTTTCTCAAAATGTTAGAATTACAGTTGAAGATTGTGGAACACACGAAGGTATTGAAATTTCTGACATCTCTTCAGGTAATGAATTAATTGAAAGCTTAGAAGAAAGAATTACAGGTAGAGTAATCGCTGAAGATATTATTGACCCAATCTCAAATGAGATTTTATTTACTGAGGGTACATTAATTACTGAAGAGGATGCAAAAGTTGTAAAAGATGCAGAGGTTAAATCTGTAGTAATTAGAACTCCATTAACATGTAAAGAAGAACATGGTTTATGTTCTAAATGTTATGGTCTAAACCTTGGTGAGCAAAGAAAAGCAACTCCTGGTGAAGCAGTTGGGGTTGTTGCGGCACAATCTATTGGTGAGCCAGGAACACAGCTTACACTTAGAACTTTCCACGTTGGGGGTACTGCAAGTGCTACTCAAACAGAAAGAGAGTTAAGAGCTGATAAAGAAGGTTTCATTAGATACTATAATATCAAAACATATGTTGATAAAAATGGTAAAAATATTGTTGCAAACAGAAGAAATGCAGGTATTTTATTAGTTGAACCAAAAATTAATGCACCATTCAAAGGTAATGTAACTGTTGAAACAATTCACGAAGAAACAATTTTAACTATTACAAATGGTAAAGATGAGAAGAAATATTACCTAAGAAAAAATGATGTTGCTAAGCCAAACGAGCTTGCTGGTGTATCTGGTAAGATTGAAGGTAAGTTATATTTACCACATGGTGATGGTGTTGAAGTTGAAGAAAATGAATCTATCGTTGAGATGATTAAAGATGGTTGGAATGTTCCAAACAGAATCCCTTTTGCATCTGAATTAAAAGTTAAAGATGGAGCACCAATTACATCTACTATTGTTTCTGGAGCTAAAGGTTCTGTGAAGTACTATAAACTTCATGGTGACTATTTAGAAAGAAGAGAAGATATCAATGCTGGTGAAGTTGTAAATGAAAAAGGGCTTTTTGCTGTTATCGTTGATAATGATGAAAGAGAAGCATTAAGACATTATATCTCAAGAGGTTCTGTTGTAGAATTTAATGACAATACTCTTGTTGAAAAAGATTCAATTATTGCTAAACCATCAAGTGATGAGCAAGTTGTAATTGCTGAATGGGACCCATATTCAAACCCAAGTATTGCAGAACAAAAAGGTAAGGTAGCATTTGAAGATATTATCCCAGGTGTAACTGTATCTGAGCAATATGATGAATTAACTGGTACTTCAAAATTAGTTGTTAATGAGTATATTCCAGCAGGACATAAACCAACAATTATTGTTGCAACTGAAAGTAAAGAGCTATTAAGATACTCTTTAGATCCAAAAGCATCATTATTTGTAAGTGAAGGTCAAAATGTTGAAATTGCAGATGTTTTAGCGAAAACTCCTAAAGCAACTCAAAAATCAAAAGATATTACTGGAGGTCTTCCAAGAGTATCTGAATTATTTGAAGCAAGAAGACCAAAAAATATTGCTGTTTTAGCTTCATTTGATGGTATGGTTTCATTTGGTAAACCTCTTAGAAATAAACAAAGAGTTATTGTTACTGATGAAAATGGAAATAAAGCTGAGTATTTAGTTGAAAAATCTAAACAAATCTTAGTACATGAGGGTGAGTTTGTTCACGCTGGTGAAGCAATTACAGATGGTATGGTTTCACCTCATGATATCCTAAGAATTTTAGGTGAAAAAGCACTTCATTACTTTATTGTATCTGAAGTACAACAAGTATATAGATCTCAAGGGGTTAATATTGCCGATAAACATATTGAGGTAATTACATCTCAAATGTTAAGACAAGTATCTATTCTAAATGGTGGAGATACTAAGTTTATCATTGGTGATATGGTTTCTAAGAAAAGATTTATGCAAGAGAATGAGAAAATTATCAAATTAGGTGGTAAACCAGCGATTGCTGAACCATTATTACTTGGTATTACAAGAGCAGCTGTTACATCTGACTCTATTATCTCTGCTGCATCATTCCAGGAAACTACTAAAGTATTAACTGAAGCTGCAATTAGTGCAAAAATGGATATGTTAGAAGACTTAAAAGAAAATGTTGTAATTGGTAGAACAATTCCAGTAGGAACAGGTCTTTACAAAAACAAAAAAGTTAAATTTCAAAATCCAGAAGAGGAGTAAACATTAGGGGCAACCCTAATGTTAAACTATGGATTTTTTATCTTTATTTTTAATCTTTATAGCCTTAGAGCTTTTTGAGTCTAATTGGCAAAAATCTGATACTCTACATGGAGTTTTATATAACAATTATTCTATTTATCAAAAAGGAATAATCTATTTTTTCTTATTAAATCCGAGTTTTATCTATTCTATTTTTTTAGTTATTTTTTTACAAAATAATGGCTTTTTGATGTTAAGTATAGTTGGCTTGAAATTTTTAGATATAGCTTTTAAATTAAATCTTTTAACTAAAATGGCTCAAGGTGTTGATTTACAAGAAATTATGCCAAATATACAAATGAATTTTATTTTTAGATATATGAATGCTTTAATATATCCTCTTACCTTTCTTTTTGCAGTTAGTTATTTCTAAGTTTATATATTTTCTTTAAAAAAATCTTATCTATCCTTTTATTTTTAACTTAGTATGTTATACTTTCTTCAATAAATTATATAGGAGTTGCCAATGCAATATTTAGTAATCGCGTATGACAATGATGGTGCTTTAGAAAAAAGACTTGAAGTTAGAGATGCTCACGTAGAAGGAGCAAAAAAACTTATGGCTGAAGGTAAGATTATAGATGCTGGAGCTCTTATAGAAGAAGATAAAATGGTTGGTTCTACACTTTTTGTTGATTTCGAAAGTGATGATGAAATTAATGAGTGGTTAGAAAATGAACCATATGTAACTAATGGTGTATGGAATATGGAAGAATTCCAAATCGTACCAGTAAAATTACTTCCTAGATAATACACCCTTTCATCATATAATTTTTATTAAAGTACATAGAATATTTATATGTTGTGTATTTGAATTAAGATAATCTAACTGATATCAAGGGGTAATCCCCTTGATATTAGAATTGAGTTGTCTGAAGTTTTCTTAGGTGTTGAATTGTATCTCCAACAGCTACAGAAAGTTCTTTTAATAATTTTGCTTGCTCAACTGATTTGTATTCAGCTTTTGTACATCTAAAACCAATATCATGAACTTTATTGTGTGATGCTTTAAAATCTTCCCAATAATCTGTATCAATAATTTTGTTTTCCTCTTCTTCCATCTCCCCAATAAAGATATGAAGATTACATTTTTGAATTTTATCTTCATCAAATTCTTCTCTACCACATACCATTTTATTAACTTTTTGTGTGTAGCTTAAGTGCTCTGAGATTAAATTATTAATTTTAAATGTTAAATCTACATTTGTTTTTATATTTAATGCTTCTTTTTTGAATGTTGTTTTCTCTGCAACTCTAATAAACTCATCACTAATCATTAGACATTCAGCAGATTTACTTTTTACTTGACTTGCTACTTGAGCATTTTGTTGAGTTTTTTTATCAAGTGAATTTACAGCATTATTAATTTGATTCATTGCTTCACCTTGTTCTGCTGTTGAATGAGCAACATCATTAATCATTGCAATTGTATCTTCTATTTCTGTTGAAAGCTCACCGTACCCTTCAATCATTTGGTCGGCATTAGCCTTACCTAAGCTTGTTTCTGCAGTTGCTTTTTCTACTAATTCTTTAATATCTTTTGCAGCATCAGCACTTCTATTAGCAAGATTTCTTACTTCTTGAGCAACAACAGCAAATCCTTTACCAGATTCTCCTGCTGTTGCAGCTTCTACAGCTGCATTTAGTGAAAGAATATTTGTCTGAAATGCGATATTGTCAATCACTTGAATCACTTCACTTATTGAAGTAACTTTTTCATTAATTTCTTGCATAGATGCTACTGTATTAGTTGCAAGCTCTTTACCTTTTATACTTACACTTTTTAAAATCTCACCTTTATTTTTCATTTCTAAACTTGAATTTGAGTTAGCTTTAATAGCTTCAGTTACTTCTTCAATAGCTGCTGCTGTTTCTTCTAATTCTGTTGCTTGTTGATTTGCTAATGAAGATAAATATTCAGCATTATTCACTAGTTCTTGATTACTATTTTTTATCTCTTCACCATTGGTTTTATTAGTTGCAAGAATCTCAGAAGTATTAAACCCAACTGTATTTAGTTGTCTTAGGATTATCCCTATAATTCCATAGGTTTTAGTAGCCATTTCATTAGGTGCATCAAAATTACCTTTTGTAAATTCAGATAAAATATCTACAACTCCAGAAAACTTTTCTACTGAGTCATTTAGATATTGATTTATAGCAACTCTTAATTTCTCAAGCTCTTTATTATTAGCAGTTTTTTGAACTTCATAACAGATGATTCCCTCTTTTGAATAATTTATAATCTCGTTTACTTCTGCAATAACTTCTTCATCTTTTATTTTACCTTCTTTGATAAGTTTAACATTTTCATTTATCATATGATTCATCTGTGCAAACTCATCTTCTCCAGATACTTTTAGACTTATACAGTCTTCTTTCTTTTGTTGTAGATATTCAAAAAATTCAATAAGTCCTTTTTGCAGTTCAGATAGATTTGTAGTAATGATTCTTGACAATATAAATAATAAAAGGCACGAGATAAATAAACTTATTACAAATTGTATTAAAACAATTTTTGTGTTTTGTAAAAATTTATTCGTTAAATGATTTGAAAACTCGACAATTTTTTCTTCTGTGTTTACCCTAACTTTTTTTTGTAAATTAGCGGCATCTTGAATATGATTTTTAACTTTATCGATTTCTTTATTAAGCTCTTCACTAAAAAGTTTTACAAATGCAAGAGTTTCTGTTGTAGCTTCGATACATTTTGTATTAAATTCAACAAGTTGGTTTATTGTTATAGGTTGCATATCCTCCCATGCTTCATTATCTTTGTATGTATTAAAAACACTAAGTGACTCTTTTTTTAGTTTTTCGTTATTAAAAAAGGCGTTTTCTATAAATTGTTGATAATTATCATTTTCTTTATAGTAGTTTTTCTCTTTTTCCTCTTTTAAAATTGTTTCAATTTTTTTTGTTAATTTAATATATTGTTCTTGCTTGAAAAAATTTTCTCCAAGGGCTGCTTCTCTTGAAACAATTATTCTCCAATCTTGAAATGCTGTATTAACCTCTCTTACTTTTCTCATCATTACAAGAGTCTTAGTCTCGAACTCTTGAATCTCTACTAAGGCTTCATTTAAAGCTTTATCACCTTCTAAAATTTTCTTCTTATTTGAAATTGAATTTACTTCAATCTCTTTTAGGCCATCATAAACTTCATCACCTGCGTAATAGGTGTAAACTAAAACCCCTGAAAAAACTATACCAATAATACAACAAATAAGTAGCATCTTGTTTTTTAGCTTCAAATTCTTAAGCATTGTAACTCCTGATAATTTTAAACTATATTTAAAATTTAATATTTTTTTAAATATTAACAGAGAATTGATTATAAGTTTATTATAAATGAACAATTATTCATAAAATTTATAATATTTTTTAAAAATTTTTTTAAGGATGAAATGAAATGTATAGTCTTTAGAGACCATTTTATGGTGTCTATTATTTAAAAGTATTATTTTAGTAATAAGAAATAGTTATAGTACGACCTCTTATTTAAATAGTTTTTTTTATTATTAATTATTTAAATAAGGAATCTCTATGAAAAATTTTGCACCATTGTTTGTATTTTTAACATATATTGAACCCTTTAAACTTTCTGTAACAATTTTATAACTCATATGAAGTCCTAATCCTGTACCTTGTGATTTATGTTTTGTCGTAAAATATGGTTCAAAAATTCTATCAATTATTTTTGGATCTATTCCTCCCGCGTTATCTTCAATAGTAACAATAATTTTGTCACTTTCTTTTTTAACTAATAGCTCTATCCAAGGTGAAGTTACTTTTTCAATCAATAAAACATCTTTTGCATTATTTAAAATATTTATTAATACTTCAGAAAACTCCCCTTTAACAAGTTTTATTTTTATTGGTTCAATTTCATCTATGTTTGTTTTTAATGTTATAAAATTATTCTTGAAAGTAGAATCTAAAATTCTTAAGGATTCTTTTATACTATCTTGAAAAATAACTTCACAATACTCTTTTGTAGTATTTAGATAGTTTCTAAAAGTATCTATTGTTTTTGACAAATGTCTTGTGTGTTCATGAATATTATATAATGATTTAATTAGTCTTTTGTCATTTAATAAACCAGATTCTTTTTCTAATATAAGACCTGTTGCGCAAGTAGATATCACAGATAAAGGTTGTCTCCATTGATGTGCAATATTTCCTATCATTTCACCTATTGCAACATTTTTAGATTGTACTAATATTAATTCATGTTGTTCTATTAATTTCTTTTGAGATTTTTTTAACTCTTCTAAAATTTTTTTTGTTTTATTTTTTTCCTGATGTAGTTTTCTATTCCACCATAAGAATATTGCTAATATAAAAATTGAAACTAATATAATATTCCAAATAATAGTATAGTTAACTTTTTCTATAGTTCTTAAAGATAACCATTTCTGTCGGATATTATTGTGTTCGAGTTGAGATATTTTTGAATAACCTTTACTTAATAAAGAACTTAATTCTGGCCATTCTTTAGGCGAAGCAAAACTATATTTTACATTTCCATACCCTGAGGGTGCTACAATTTTAACATTTTCTAGTTTATGCATAGAACTTAAATGACTTGTTAATAAACCATTTCCTACATATGCATCTACTTTATTTTCATTTAACATTTTTAAAGCTTCTAATGTATCTTCTGCATTTATTATTTTAATATCAGGATAATCTTTTTTAATCCAATTATTGGTTAAGTATCTTTTTTCCAATACAATAGTTTTATTTTTTAAATCTTTTAATGAAGAGATAAATGGATTATTACTGTTTGTTACAATCATTAGTGGGTATGACAAATAGGGTATCCCAAATGATAATTTCACGTTTCTTTCAGAACTTTTAACACTATATAAAACAGAGTCATATTTTTTTCTAGTAGTATTTATATGATTATAAGATTCAAAAATAGGGTCATCGTTAATTACAAATTCAACATTTAGTCCTACGTTTTTTGCACTTTCCTTAACATAATCCACTGCTACACCTTGAGCAATTCCATTTTCTTGAAAGGAAAAAGGTGGGTTATTTGATGGTACTTTAAATCTTATTACTGAATGATTTTTTAAAAATTCTGTTTCTTTTTGTGTAAGTTCATTATAAAGTGTATCTTTTTGTTTTGATTCTTTCTCTTTTTTAGATAAATTTGTAAATTGATTTTTTGGGTTTTTATAGTTTTCAAAAATAAAATTTTTTATATCAAAATCTTTTTTTGTTAAACCAAACTCTTTATAGATACTAGAAATATATTGAATTCTCCCTTCATCAATTGAACCTAACGGCACAGTATCATCAGATATTAATTTGTCTATTACATTAGCTTCATATCTTAGATGTTTAACAGATTTTGTTTTATTATATTTCTTATGAATTAATTTTACAATCTCTTCTTTATTTTCTAAGGCATACCTCCAACCTTTTAATGTTGCCTCTTTAAACTTTTTTACTCTATTTGGATGATTAATCATTTCATTTTCATTTGTAAAAAGCATATCTCCATATAGATCAAAACCATAATTCCTAGGATCAATAATATTAAATTCAATATTTCTTTCCCTTAAATAAAATGGTTCATTACTTAAATATCCTGCAGAAGCTATTACTTCATTATTTAATACTTTTGTATAATCGTTTTTTTCTCTTTTTCTTATTAGATTTGGTTTGATATTAAGCTTATTTAACATTGCTAAAATTGAAAAACCATCCGTATCATTTTCATAAAATAAAACATCTTTATTATTCAATTTATATGGTGAATTTATACCACTTCTTTTTAGGGTAAATAGAATACTTGGTGAATGTTGAAATATAGGACTCACAATAATAACAGGTTCATTTTTTGCTCTATACAATAGTAATATTGAATCTGCTACACCATACTGGGATTTATTATTTATAACTTGTTCAATATTATTAAAATTGATATCTCTTTCTTTTATCTCTACATCTAAGCCTACATCTTTATAAAAACCTTTCTCTTTAGCAGCATAATACCCTGCAAATTGAAATTGGTGAAACCATTTTAATTGAAGGCTTACTTTTTCTAATGCAAATGATTTTGTAAAGAAAAATAAAATAAAAAATAATGTTACAAATGCTTTATTCATGGAACTTACTTTCAATAAATTTAAAATTATAATCTATAATCATAACTAAAATCCAATAAATTAGCGACTTTATTTAAGTTAGTAGAATTTCATAATGATACTATTTTAGTACTATTGCTTAGTATAATTAGTCTATAAAGGTAAGGATATGAATGGTTTAAAAATTAACAAATTAAATTTTTCATTAATATTTATTTTTTTCATAATTATATTATGGATTGTATCTTATGTGATGATTGTTCCTAATTATAAAGATATTGAGACTAAAAAAAACAATGTGAATATCAATACACTTTTATCAAATATTAATAAAGAAATCTCAAATCTAAAAAAAATTATAAATGATTACAGTAAATGGGATGATACATACAATTTTATAAATGATAAAAATGGAGCATATATTTATGAAAACTTCAGAAAGGGTACATCTACATTAAATGATTTAAATATTGATATGATTTTTTATACTGATAAGTCAAATAATATTATTTTTAACAAATATACTAAAAATATAAATGTTTTAGATAAAAATGATTTAATGGAAAAGGTGATTGATTTATTAAAAGGAAGTGACAATTTCTATTCAATTGAGTCTATAGATAAAAAACTGTTTTTTATTATTAAACTTGAGATAAAAAAAAGTGATGAGGAAGGTGATTCTAACGGCTTTATATATACATTAAAAAATTTTGATGAAGCTTATATAAAAAATATATCTTATATATTTGAGCAAACAAAACTAAGTTTGGTAAAACCAGAAAAAGCTTATATTGAAACTATTGAGAATGAATATATAAAAAATATAAAAATATATTCATATTTTCAAAATAAAAAAATATACAACAATATTGGGTTTTTTTCAGAAAATAGATTTTTATTTAATTTAGAAACTATAAATTCTACTGAGGTTTTAGATGATGGTTTAACTGTAACTTATTATTATAATTTTATTATCACTATTTTATTGTTTTTATTTGTATTAACATCTTACAAAAAACAAAAAAGTTTGCTAGGATACAATGAGCAACTTGAACTTGAAGTTCAAAAAAGGACTCAAAATCTTAATAATAGTATTAGACTTATAGAAGAAAAAAACAAAGCCTTATATAAGTTATCAACAATTGATTCTTTAACAAATATCAAAAATAGAAGATCATTTTTCGAAAAAAGCAAAGAACTTTTATCTAAAGCAAATAAGGAAAATAAAAACTTTTTTGTATTGTTAATTGATATTGACCATTTTAAAAAAATAAATGATAATTATGGGCATTTAACAGGGGATAGTGTTTTACAAGAGTTTTGTTTAACAATTTTATCAATAATTGATAAAGAAGAAGTTTTTGGAAGAATAGGTGGGGAAGAGTTTTGTTTATCTATTTTTGATAAAGATGAAGAGTATATTTTTAATTTAGCTGAAAAAATTAGAAAAAAATGTGCTGAAAATGTTATGAAAATAAATCAACTTGAGATTAAATTTACAATCTCTATTGGGATTGGTTCAAATGAAAATAAAGAGGAATATATTGATGAGATTCTTCAAAGTGCAGATGAGTTACTCTATACAGCAAAAAGAACGGGAAGAAATAAAGTAATAAGAAATATATAAAAAGTAATAGAAATATCTATTACTTTTTAGTTTAAAACTTCAAATTTACCATTTACTCCAATAACTTCATAGGCATAACCAAAACCATAATCTACATTTGTATTTATAGTTCCAACTACTTTTACCTTTTTTCCAATTGAAACTTTTTCATCTTCATTAGGTGATCTGAAAATAACAGCTTCTTTGCCATCATAAATTTTAACCCATGTATTACCCATAACTTTATTTGAAACTTGTAAAACCCTACCTTGAATCTCTACATTTTTGTTTTTAAATTTATCTTTATTGGAAAAAATCTCTGAGATATTTGTTTTTATAGGAGAACCATTAGCTATAACAATATTTTCATTAAATTTTGGATTTGGTTTCATTGTTTGTTTTTGTTTTTTCTTAATCATATCTCCATGGATAGAATGTATATTATCAACTCCTGAGATACCTTTTTTAGGAAATTCTGCGAATAAAATTTTATCAAAAGTTTTATTTAGTGTTTTACTTTTAAAGTCTTTCATCCAAACTTGCTCTTTTATAGTTATTACACTATCCACTTTTATTGGTGTTTTTGTAATAGCAGCCCAATATTGTTCACCTTTTTCTTCTACTTTTAAATAAGTATAAGCACCACTATTTATACTTTCTAAAACTTTTACCTCATGGGGTTCATTTAATGCAAATGCTAAATTTGCTGATAAAAGGATAGATAAACATCCTAAAGTTAATTTCTTATACATGATTTACCTTTATATGAATAATTATTCAAAATAATAACAATATTAAAACAAATAAAAATTGACCTAGGTTAAGAAAAAGAAGTTTTAACTCAAAATTTTATTTATAGATTAAATTGTAAAAAATTATAAAAAATCTAATTATAAATAATGCTAGAAAAATTAATATAAACTATACTTATAATTAATTATTACAAAGCTCTAAAACAAGGTATTTATATTAAAAACCAAGAGCTTAAAACAAAATTATTACAAATTAAATATTTTAAAGTAAAAAATAATTTACACCTAAAAGTACGTTTTTATAGTATAAATAATTATTCATTCTTGATTTAGGTCAAGGAAAGTTTTTTAAAAAATTCTTATACTTTCAATGCAGTTTAAAGGATTAAGAATGGAAAGAAACAAAATTGTTGTTTACGGTTCAATTTTAAGTTTTCTTATCGCTGTTGGTTTATTTGGTTATACGGTATATGCATCTAAAATGTTGTCATATCTGTCTAGTGATCCAAAGGCATGTATAAATTGTCACACGATGAATTCAGCTTACGCAACGTGGTCTAAAAGCTCACATAAAAATGTTGCAAGCTGTGTTGATTGTCACTTGCCTGTGGGTGATGTTGTTGCTAAGTATAAAGCAAAAGCAATTGACGGATGGAATCACTCGGTAGCATTTACAATGAACACTTATGAAAATAATATTGACATAAGTGAAGATGGTGCAAATAGAGTACAAGCAAACTGTATTAGATGTCATGGAGATTTAACATCTCAAATGGGAGCTAATGCAAAAAATTACCATAGTGGTGATGAGTATAGTTTAAATAGTGATCGAAAGTGTTGGGATTGTCATAAGTTTACACCTCATGGCAAAGTGCGTAGTTTAACATCAACTCCATATAGTATTGGTGTTAAAGAAAGAATGAAATAAGAAGGGGAAGGAAGATGAAGAAGTTCAAAGTGTTACTTGCTGTTTCATTATTAGCAATTGGTTGTTTAACAGCATTAATTGCATCTATTAATGAAAAGAAAGAAGAACAAAAAATAATAAACTCTGTACCACAAGTTGAGAGATGGCAAACTAAAAATGAAGAGTTTAAAAAGTTTTATCCAAGACAATATGATTCTTGGAAAAAAACAAAAGAGAGTGATGACATAGATGATATGTTAAAAGAGTATCCAGAATTAGTTGTATTATGGGCTGGATATGGATTTGCAAAAGATTATAATGCTCCAAGAGGGCACTTTTATGCAATCGAAGATAACAGAAATACATTAAGAACAGGTGCTCCTGTTGATGGAAAAACTGGTCCAATGCCTACTGCATGTTGGACATGTAAATCTCCTGATGTTCCAAGAATTATGAATGAGCAAGGTGATTTAGAGTACTTTACTGGTAAATGGGCAAAATATGGTTCTGACATTATTAATCCTATTGGTTGTGTGGATTGTCATAACCCTAAAACTATGGAACTGCAAGTTAACAGAAAATATCTAGATGATGGTCTAAAAGCTGCTGGGTTAACTCCTTTAGCTGATGCAACTCACCAAGAGATGAGAACTATGGTATGTGCACAATGTCACGTAGAATACTATTTCAAAAAAACTGATAATGGTAAAGGTGGAAAAGCTGCAGTTGTAACATTACCATGGGCTGAAGGTACTACTGTTGATGATATGGAAAGATATTATGATAATATTGATTTCAAAGATTGGACACATAAAATTTCTAAAACTCCAATGTTAAAAACTCAACACCCAGGTTATGAAATGTATTTAACAGGTGCACACGGTAAAAACAATGTTTCTTGTGCAGATTGTCATATGCCTTACAAAAGAGAAGGTGGAGTTAAATATACAGATCATAATATAGGAAATCCATTAGAAAATATGGAAAATACTTGTATGACTTGTCACAGAGTTTCTGAAAAATCTTTACTTGCAACAATTGCAGAGAAAAAGAAAAGAAAAACTGAGTTACATAAAAAATCTATGGTTCAAATCGCTGCTGCACACTTAGAAGCTGGAAAAGCTTGGGAAGTTGGAGCAACTGAAGCAGAGATGGCACCAGTATTAAAAGATATTAGACACGCACAATGGAGATGGGATTATGCAGTTGCATCACACCCAGCATTCTTCCATGCACCAGAAGAAACTTTAAGAGTTTTAGGTACTGCGTTAGAAAAAGCAGGAAATGCAAGAATCAAATTAGCTAAAATTTTAGCTAAATATGGAGCAGCAGATTATGTAGCACCATCAATTGATTCAAAAGAGAAAGCTCAAGAGATTATTGGATTACCATTCGACAAATTAGTTGAAGATAAAAAGAAATTCAAAAATGGTCTTTTAATTGAGTGGAAAAAAGAAGCAGAGAAAAAAGGTGTTTATAACCCTGAATCGACTAAAGGTGTAGAAGATAAAACTTCTTACAATTAATCCTTCCAAAACTTACTGTTTTAGAAGAGGGGATTTCATCCCTCTCTTCTACTATTTTTAATAAATAACACCTATTCATTCTCCTCCTATTGATATTTTAGGTGTTATTTATTAAGAATATTAATTTTAAATTTTATTTAGGAAATCTATTGAAAAAACTATTGAAAAATCTTTTTTCTATGGAAGTTATGACTGTATTAATGCTTTTATTCGCATTTGCTTGTGCCGTTGGAACTTTTGTGGAGAACGATTATGGTACATTAGCTGCTAGATCATTTGTATATAATCAAACATGGTTTGAATTAATTATGGTAATTCTAACTATTGGTTCTATATTAAATATCATATGGTTTAAAATGTACAAAATCAAAAAGTTTTTTATATTTTTTATTCATATCTCTTTTGCTTTTTTACTTATTGGAAGTGCCTTAACTAGATATGTAGGTTTTGAAGCAATTATGACAATTCCTGAATCAACTATTCAAAATAAAATGTTATCAAATGA
This sequence comes from Arcobacter arenosus, assembly GCF_005771535.1. NCBI lineage: Bacteria > Pseudomonadati > Campylobacterota > Epsilonproteobacteria > Campylobacterales > Arcobacteraceae > Arcobacter > Arcobacter arenosus. The sequence continues at coordinate 301,814 of NZ_VANU01000005.1, read as the reverse complement.
TGAGTATATTCAAGCAACTCTTTTTGATAAAGATAATAAACAACTTTTAAAAAAAGATGAAAAAGTTTTAATGACACAATTATCTCAAACAGATTTTGAACTTGATTTAAATGAAGATATCAATCTAAGATTTAAAAGATTTGTTCCCAATGCCGCTGAAAAAATTATCACAGTTGAAAATGGAAAACCATTAGTAAATTTGATTATTACAAGTATGGCAGGAGCAAAAAGTATTGATTTACAAAATGAAAAAATTTATGAATCAAAATTTGCAAATTTCTCTTTAAATAAAGAGATAAAAGATGAAAGTAAATCAAAAATCTATTTTATTACAAAAGATAAAAAAGTATATATTAAATCTAATATTGGTCTTTCATTTGAATATATGGATGGAACAAAAAGAGGAACTATTAAAGCAAATGAGGCATTGCCATTAAGAGATGATGTGATTTATACTGTAGCTCAAACAAGATTTGCAACTCCTGATTTTTCAGCTTCAGGAAAAGTTGAGGTAGTTAGTTTAAAAAAAGAGTTAGTGAAAAAAGAGAAGGTTTTAAATGCTGTAATTGTTGATTTAAAAATTGCTAATAAAATTGAAGAGATAGCACTTTTTGGAAAAGGTGGTTCAAATGAAGGTTACACAAAAACTTTAAAATTAGATGGAGAAAAAACATTAAAATTATCTTGGGGAGCAAAGGTTTTAGAACTTCCTTTTTCAATATATTTAGGGGATTTTAAACTTGAAAGATATCCTGGCTCTAATTCACCTTCAGCATATTCAAGTGATGTAAAAGTTTATGATACAAAAGATGATGTAACTTTTGAACAAACAATATCAATGAATAATACTCTATCTTACAAAGGGTATAAATTTTTTCAAAGTTCATACACTATGAATGAGAGTGCAACAATCCTTTCTGTAAATAAAGACCCAGGTGTGATTCCAACTTATATTGGTTATGCTTTACTATTTACTGGATTATTTTTAAGTTTATTTATGAAAAATGGAAGATTTAGAAAACTTGCAAATAAAAAATATGAACTTAAAAATATCTCTACAGCTATAGTTCTAAGTATTTTATTTTTATTTGGTTCAGATTTAAAAGCACAGGAAAATACAGCTGATTTAAAGATTATAAAAAATATAGATATTAATCATGCAAATAAATTGGGAAAAGTTTTAATTCAAGATTACCAAGGAAGAATAAAACCAATAAACTCTTTGGCTATTGAGATTATGAATAAGGTTATTAGAAAAGAGTCTTTATATGGATTAAATGCAAATCAACTTTTTATAAGTATGATAATAAATCCAAGAGAATGGCAAAAACTACCAATTATTAAAGTTAAAAATGATGAGTTAAAAAAACTATTAGGAATAAAACAAAGTGATAAGTATTTTAGTTTTGATAATGTTTATAATCAATTTGGTTCTTATAAATTTGAGGATGATTTAGAATTAATAAATCAAAAAAAGCCATCACAAAGAACAAAATTTGATAAAGAACTTATAAAAGTAGATGAGAGATTAAATATCATTTATAATCTTTTTACGGGTGCATTTTTAAAACTATTTCCTAAAATAGAAGATAAAAACAATAAATGGTTAGACCCAACATTAGCAATCTCTGTAATAAACGATGGAGTTGGTGCTTTACAAAAAAATGAAGCAGAAGTTATTGCAAGTTTAATGGATAACTATTTTATTGCTTTAAAAGATGCAAATGAAAATAATGGTAGTTGGGAAAAAGCTGATTATGCCTTACAAAAAATTCAAGATTATCAGAATAAATATGGCAAAGAAGTTATGCCTAATAGTTTTAAAATAGATGCTGAGTTGATGTTTAATAAATACAATATTTTCAATAATTTAACACCAGCTTATTTAGTTTTAGGACTTGTTTTATTGGCTTTAGTATTTTATAAAATATTTAAACCAATGGTAAAATTAGAAAAAATTTCAAAAATCTTTTTATCACTTTTTGTAGTTTTATTTTTTGTTCATACTTTTGGATTAGCTTTAAGATGGTATGTTTCAGGACACGCACCTTGGTCAAATGGATATGAATCTATGATATATATTGCGTGGGCTATTGTTTTATCAGGAATTATATTTTCAAAACAATCAGTTCTTGCTTTAGCAACAACTTCACTTTTAAGTGGTATTACTCTTTTTGTGGCACATCTTTCATGGCTTGAACCACAAATCACAACTTTAACACCAGTGTTAAAATCTTATTGGTTAACAATTCATGTAAGTGTAATAACTGCAAGTTATGGATTCTTGGCTTTATGTGCTTTATTGGGATTTTTAACTTTAGTGTTTTATATCTTTTTAGATAAAAACAAAGATGATTTAAAACAAGAATCATTAAAAGTGTCAATTAAAGAAGCACGAAGAATAAATGAAATGTCTATGATAATAGGTATTGTTTTACTTGTAATTGGGAATTTTCTTGGTGGAATTTGGGCAAATGAATCTTGGGGAAGATACTGGGGATGGGATCCAAAAGAGACTTGGACTTTAGTTTCAATTTTAATTTATGCAGTGATTTTACACCTGCAATATATCAAAGGTTTGGCTTCAAACTTTTTATTTTCTGCCTTATCTTTAGTTGCTTATGCTTCTATTGTAATGACATATTTTGGAGTTAATTATTATCTATCTGGATTACATTCATATGCAGCAGGTGACCCAATACCAATACCTACTTTTGTACCTATTACGATAATAGTGATTTTAGTATTAATTTTAGTATCATTTAGAAATAGAAAGTTAGTATAGTTTAAAAAATTAATATTGAAGAAAAAAAAGATATAATTTATAAAAAAATATAAATTATGAATGAAATTATAGAATGTAAAAACTGTGGTCTATTTATTAAAGCAAAAACAAAAAGGGCAATTTGCCCTAGATGTTCTAGTAAAATAAAACTATTTAATACCCACTCAAAAGACTCCTTGTATTATGCCATATCATCTTTACTTCTATTAATACTTCTAAATATATACCCTTTGATGAGTCTTTCTATTAATGGAAACATTTTAAAAACAACCCTTTTTAATACCTTTCAAACCCTTTTTGATGAAGGTTTTATTTTTGTTTCTATGTTGGGTTTTTTTACAGTTATAATTGCACCAATATTAAATTCTCTTGTTATAATTTTTGCATTTGTTCAAGAAAATCAAAAGTTAAAAATATTTTCCAATAAAAGTTTATACAATGGATTTCATTTTTTCAAAGCATGGGGATTTGTTGAGGTTTTTGTGATAAGTATTATAGTTACATATATAAAGTTAGCTGGTATGGTTTCTAGTACAAGATTTGATATTGGATTTTATATTATGCTTTTTTATCTATTTTTATTTTATATGTCAAACAGAAAATTTGAAGTAAAAAGTGTGTTTAAATAATGGTTTTAATATCTTGTAGAAATTGTCATAAGGTTTTTAAAAAAGAAGATTATAAACCATTTAAATGTGATAGCTGTGATCACACAGTAAGAAGAAGAGTTAAAGACTCATTACAAATCTCCCTTGCTTTAGTTATAAGTGCATTGTTACTTTTTATACCTGCGATGCTTTATCCTATGATGGAGGTTACAAGATTTGGTTTAAATGAGAGTAGTACAATTTTTGAAGGGGTAATTGCTTTTTTAAATCATGGGGATTATTTTATTGCAATTGTAATTTTAACGGCAAGTGTAATAATTCCCTTAACTAAGCTTTTAGGTTTGATGTTTATTTTTATCTCTTTATGGATTGAAACCCCTTTTAAAAATAAAACAAAGTTAAAAATGTTTCATTTTATAGAATTAATTGGAAAATGGTCTATGATTGATATTTATGTTGTTGCCTTGTTAGCTTCAACTGTACAAATAAATGAGATATTTAATATAAAAGGTGGAATTGCTGCAACATCTTTTGCTTTAGTGGTAATATTAACAATGATAGCAGCAAATAGATTTGATACAAGGATTATTTGGGATGAGTAGTGAAAAATTTGAAGATAATATAGAAACAAAAGTTTATAAACCTAAAGAAAAACAGAAAAAAACTCTTTCTTTTATTTGGGTTTTACCACTAATAATTTTAAGTATCTTAGGATGGATTGCTTATGAAAGCTATACTAAAAAAGGTACCAATATTACTGTTACTTTTAAAAGTGCAGAAGGCCTTAAAGAAGGAGTTACTCCTTTAGAATATAAAGGGCTTCAATTAGGAAAAGTAACCAAAATACATATCAATGATTTAAATAGTGTTAAAGTAAATATCCTTGTAAATAGTGATGTTGCAGATTTTATTGCAATTGAGGGCTCAAGTTTTTGGATTAAAAAACCTACTATCTCTTTAACAAAGGTTTCTGGTTTAGGGACTTTATTAAGTGGTAATAAAATTGAAGTTCTTCCTAAATATAATGATTTGAAAAAATATGAGAATGTAAAGCCTAAATATGAATTTGAGGGGCTTGATACCAAGCCTAGTTTAGAAACAAATGGAAATGGTTATTATGTTTCAATCTTATCAAATAGAGCTGATTTTGTAGAGATTGAAACGCCAATTTTTTATAATAAATTTCAAATTGGTGAAATTGTATCAAAGGTTTTTAAAGATGAACAAGTATATTTAAAAGCTTATATTTATGATAGATACAATCATCTTATAAATAGTAGTTCAAAGTTTTATATGAATAAAGCTTTAAATGTTAACTTTGGTCCTGGTGGAGTGAAACTAGAAGTCAGTTCTTTTTATTCTGCTTTAATTGGTGGGATAAATGTTTTGACATTAGAAAAAGATGCTAAAAAAATGCAAGAGGATGAGTCTTATATTTTATATGAAAATAAAGAAGAACTTGAAGAAAAAACCTTTTTAAACTTGAAGTTTGATACTGCAAATGGTATAGGAGAGAGAACTTCAATCATGTATAAAGGGATTGAAGTTGGAAAAATAAAAGAGGTTCACTTAAACAATAATAGTGTTATTGCAAAAGCTTTTGTTTATAAAGATTACGAATATTTACTTTCTGAAAACTCAAAATTTTATTTAAATAGTGTAGAGGTTGGGATTGATGGGGTAAAAAATCTAAATACAGTAGTAAGTGGAAATTTTATATCTGTAGATTATAAAAAAGGAAAAGCAAAATATTTTTTTGTAATTCAAAATAAAAAAATAAACAAAGAAGATGATGATTTAATCATAACTTTAAATAGTAAAAGGCTTAATTCAATTACAAAAGATAGTAAGATTTATTATAAAAATATTCCTATTGGGGAAGTTTTAGATTATACATTAAGTGATGATTTTAAAAAAGTAAAAATATCTGTTTTAATTAAATCAAAATATAAATCTTTGGTAAATGATAAAACTATGTTTTATGATATAAGTTCAAGATTAATTGAGCTAAAAAACTTTGATTTTAATATTAATTTTTCAGGTGTAAAACCATTTTTAAATGGGGGAATCTCCCTTATAAATATAGGGGATTATAAATCAACAACAAAAACTTTTAAACTTTATGAAACATATAAAGAGGTTGATGAGTTAAAAAAACTAAAAACTAAAGGTTTTGTTATTGATGTTTATTTTGATAATAGTTTTGAGTTAAAAGCTAAACAAACAATAAACTACAAAAATCAAGAGATTGGGTATATTAAAAATATTGATTTTGGTGAAAAAGAATCAAAAGTTAAAATGTTTGTCTATAATAAATATAAAAAATATATAGATAAAAATAGTAGGTTTTACAAAAAAAATCCAATTAAATTTGATGCTTCTTTAGGGGGTGTTGTTTTTGAACTTGATAATTTAAGTTCACTTTTAAATGGTTCTATCAATCTTGATAATAGTTCTAAACAAAAGTTCTCAGGGTATCAAATTTATGCTTCTTATGATGATATGATTAACTCTGTAAATACTTTAAATGTAACTTTTGATGATGTTGAAGGTTTAAAAACACAGTTTTCTAAACTTGTTTATAAAGGTGTTGAAGTTGGAAAGGTTACAAATATATCTTTAACAAATAAAAATAAGGTTTTGGTAAAAATCCAGATTTTTAAAGATTATGATAAATTTGCAAAAAAAGGTACAGTTTTTTATCTTAAGAAACCTAAAATTTCATTAAATGAGATTCAAAATATTGGTTCAACAATAATGCCTGTAAATATTGGGGTTATACCAAGCTTTAACAAAGCTACAAATAATAGATTTGTTGGTCTTGATTCATTAGAGGATGTTCATGCAAATGAAAGTGGAGAGATTTTAAAAGTTGTTTCAATTGAGCCAACAAAAATAAATGAAGAAGCGCCAATTTATTATAAAAATGTACAAATCGGAAAAGTTAATAAAATAAAACTTAGTTTTGATGGTTCTAAAACATATATTTATTGTTTGATTTACGATAAATATAAACACTTTGTTAGAACAAATTCTACTTTCCATGATATAAGTGGTTTTAAAATGAAATTCTCTTTATTTAGTGGTACAGAAATAAAAACAAACACTTTTACTTCTTTGATTAAAGGTGGATTAATGGTAGTTACACCTTATGATTATGATGAAGTAGCAACTACTAAAAATAGTTTTGTTTTACAAAAAGAATTAAAAGATGGCTGGGAAAACATTAACCCTAGTATAAAGATTTTTGATTAAGTTTAAGTAGAGAATTAAATTCTCTACTTTTAGTCATAGGTATGATCCATATCAAAGTCTTCATTGTAGTTTTTTTGTTCAGGAATATTTTTTAAAGAGTTTTCATCAACTTTAAAACTATCTAAATCGTAGTTTTTCCCTTGATAAAATTTTTGTTCCTCTTTATATTTCTTTTCTTTTTCAATTTGTTTTTGAAGATTCTTTTCTTGTAAGTTATCATTAGCATAAGAGCCAATAATTAAAAAAGCTAAAATGAAAACTAATTTGTACATGTTAAATCCTTTATTGGGATAAAACAATTGTATACTAAATTAGTTTAGTATACTTTGACTTGTATCAAAATCTAAATAGACTTTAGCAGCTTTGAAAAGATTAAAAAATAAATATATATTTGATAGAGCAAAAACAACTGCTGCAAGTTTTAATAAAATTGAGTACTCAAAAATCAAAAATAATAGAAAAAATATAATTGCACCAAGGTGTAAAAAGAATTGTATCTCAATTTGTTTAGGTGGAATCATATCTCTAATTGTTGGTATATCAAAAAAACCTTTTGAGCTTAGATGAAACCATGCTAAAAAAGGAACTATTTTATATAACATTCCATTCATAATTGACATAATAAAACCAATTCCCCATAAGACTGCTAAAATCTCAATTTTAAGATTAAAAAAATCATAAATTATAAAATATAGTGAACCTAAAATTAGAAAAAACATACTTGTAAGATAGTAGTTAACTGATAAATCTTTTAATTTTCTTTTTCTACTTATAATAGTTTTTATTGTTTGATATGCAAAATATGAACAAATAAAAAATAAAGCAATTTTATAAAAAAATAAATCTTGAAGCCCTAATAATAAAGATATAGAAAATATAACTAACATAACTACTGTAAAATAGATTATAAATTTTTGTTTTGTTTTTTCAAATGGATTAGTTACCCAAAACATAGGAACAACTTGAAATGTAATAGAGGCAATTAATAAAAAGATAAATCCTACAAAAACAAAATTATAATGGATACTTGTAAAAAGAAAATATGATGCACTAATATTTTCTTTTGCATGGGAAATACCCATATAAATCCCAATAAATATAGCTAAAAGTGCAAAAAAAGTAGAAAAAATCATACCTTGAACAATAAAAGATTTTGGTTTTACTTTCATTAGTTCATATAAACAAATACCTAAAAAAACAACTGATGCTGTTAGTAATGATATTGATGAAATAAACAAAGCACTTTTTTCATAAAAATAAAAACCAAGAAAAAATGATATAACCCCTATTAATAGAAAACTATAAGTTGTATTTGCTACTATTTTTGGTTTTTTTATAACTGCTCCTGCAACTACTGGAAGCATTTGAAGTAATGCTCCAAATATAATCATCATCATAAATCCAATTGTTAAGATATGTACTAGTCCAATAGTTTGCCTTGCAAACATATTTAAGTCATCTAAAAAAAATACAATTATTCCAGCCAATGTTGCAAAAAGTGGAGCTGTTAAGAAAAATTTTAAAGGTGCTTCAAATGGTGGAGCTTGGTCTAGGCTTAATCCTGTATACATCTTTTTTGCTCCTCATAGAACTCTTCTTTAAATATATAGATTTCAACTTGATTGTTTTCTTCCATTGTTATATATTTAAAACCATTTTGATCTAAGATATTAAATAACATCATTGGTTGCATTCTATGGATCATTTTTATATAAGTTGTTTTAGATATATTTCCAAGGTTTTGAATAACCAAATTTAGTGGCTCTGGTGATTCAAGCATTGTACAATCAAGTAAAATCTCTTTTAACATTTTAAATCTCGTTCATTTTGTTTATAACTTCTTGTGAATCTAAAGCATTATCAACTAAGTTGTACATTATTTGTTCTTCTTTCATATTGTGTTGTTGAACTAAAAACATTAGATTTTCACTAAGACCTAAAAAAGAGTTTTTATCTTTTACTTGGATAGCACTTTTCATTTTATTTAATAAAGCTCTCATTTGATTGTGTTCCATTATCATAACTTGAGTTGGATTACAACCTTCACTTTGTGCCTCATTAAACATTGGGAACATAACTTTTTCTTCCATATCGAAGTGTTTTATCATATGCTCATGAAACTCTTCAAACATAGATATACCATTGTCAAAATTTCCTTGGTCAATCATATTTTCAAGATTAGCAAATTGTTCGTCACAAGCTCTGTGGTCATTTGTCATAAATTCATTTACATTCATATATCATCCTTTTTTTTAAGAATAATATATGAAAATATAAATAAATTCATTGATATAAATCAATGAATTAAAAGTCTAAGAATGTTTCTAATTTATCTTTATTTAGTATATTTCTATCTTTATCTAAGATATTTAAATCTTTAAGTTTTTTAAGAACTCTTGATAGAGTTTCTGGAGTCATATTTAACTCATTTGCCACTTCTTTATTTTTTTTCATAATAAAATCGTCAGTACGTTCAATTATATAGTGAGCAACTTTTGTTGTGGCATCAAAAATTAAACTTCTATTTAAAAGACCTTCCATTCCTCTGATTTTTCTTGTTAATGATTTAATTACATGAAAAGAGATGTCAGGATTAGCTTTTAAAAGTTTAACAAATTCCTCTTTTTTTATTAGAAGAAACTCACAATTATCCATAGCGACACAACTTGCAGGGAATTTAAAGTTTTCAATGGATGCCATTTCTGCTATCATAGTTGGAGCTGCAAAATTATGCAAAACTATCTCATTTCCTTTTGAATCAACTTTATAAACCTTTGCTACCCCATTATTTAGTAGATAAAAATATTTAGGTTCTTCTGTTTCATAGAAAATTATCTGGTCTTTATCAAAATTTTTTGTTATGGTGATTTGGGCTATTTTTTCTAATTCATTTTGTTCCAAGCCATTAAAAATTTCATGCTTTTGTAATCTATTTATTGTTTTCATTCAAGAAGTATATATACAGATTCCTTAAAATGTTATTCTGAAGTTGATATAAATCAATGATATTAAAAGTTTTTTTTTATACAATATCTGATGTTGGGAATACAGGGAGAAAAATGAAATTAGATGAGGCTATAAAAAGTATCAATCTCTTTTCACATATTAGTGAAGAGGAATTAAAGGTATTAAAAGAGATAAGTCATATTTCAAGATATGAAAAAGATTCAATTTTGTATTATGAAGCTGATACTACGGATAAATTATTGTTTCTATTAGAAGGTCAAATAAAAGTTTACAAAATTGATAAATATGATAATGAGATTTTTTTATATTATGTATATGCTAATACTATGATATCTGAACTTTCAAGTTTAGAGGAAAATCAAGTTAGGTGTTTCTCAAATGCAGAGTTTATAAAAGAGAGTACACTTTTATCAATTGATTATAAACAATTCAAAGAGAGTTTTTTATATCAAAATGAACTTGTAATGAAATTTGTTGAAGAATTAATATATAAAAATCAACAGCTCCAATGTATTATAAACAGAGAGTTGGTTTTTGATGCAACATCAAAGGTTGCATTTATGTTAATAAATGATTTAGATATGTTTAATGATTTAAAAAGAACAGAAGTATCACTTCTTTTACATATCCAACCTGAAACTTTATCAAGGGTTTTAAAAAGATTATCTAGAAATGGAACCATTGACATAGATAAGGGTAAGATAATAATAAATAATTATGATGAATTAAAAGGAATATATATGGGAGTTGGAATATGAAAACTCAAAGTGTAAGTAATAAAATAAAAGTTATAGGTGCATTATTGATGATAACAATATTTACAGTTATCTCTATTACAATACATCTTAATTACAAAAACACTAAAGATGCCTTGATTGTAAATATTGCAGGTAAACAAAGAATGCTTACTCAAAGAATTACTAAAAACATATATTTAATAAATCAAACAAAATCAAAAAATTTTACAGAGATGGATAAGGCAATTTCTCAATTTATCTTTGGACTAGCAACATTAAAAGATGGAAATAAAACTCTTAATATAGCAGAAGCACCTGTTAATAGTATCAAATCTCAAATTGAAAAAGTTCAAGTTTTATGGAATGTTTTTTATAAAAATTCTTTAGAGTTTAAAGAAGCAATTTTAAAAAATGATACACAAAAAATCAACTCATTATTACTTTACTTTAATGAAGCAAATAATGAATTACTATTTGAAGTAGATGAGATTGTTACCCTTTATACTAATTATATAGAGGAAAAAACTAATTTTATTAAAAATTTCCAATACACTGCTTTTGCCTTTTTATTTATATTCTCACTTTATTCTTTAATACAATTAAGACAAATACAAAGTCATGCAAATGAGTTTATTGAAAAAGCTAAAGAGATTGGAACTAAAAATATTAATGAGATGGCACCAATAAAAGTTGAAGGTGAAAAAGAGTTTGTTGAGATGGCAGATAACTTTAATCAATTTATCTCAAAAGTTTCAAGTGCAGTAAATTATTCACAAAATGCTTTAGAACAATCTAAACTAGCATCAGAAAAACTTGAAAGTTTAACCGATGAGTTTGATAATTTAATTAGTGAAATTGAAAATAAATCTGAAGTTATGAGTCAAATTGATAGAAGTGAAGATATAGTAATTGAATCAACCGAAGAGTTATTAAAATCAACAAAAAAATTACAAGATTTAAAAGCAGAATTAGATAAGTTATTGTCTAGTTGTAGTATTGATAAAAAAGCTTAAGAAAAAAAACCGATATTTGAAATTGGATAGAAAACATTATATCGGTTTTATTTTTACATAAATTATAGTCACTTTTTTTCTAAAAAAATTTGACTTAGGTCAATTTTCTTTCAAAAAAAATAATAGTTTCAATCTCCCATTTTATGGTATCTGTAAACAATAAAACTTTTTAAAAAATTTGACACAAGTCAAGAAATAAACCTTTACTTAATTGTTAGAATTACTTGTTTGAAAACAATTTCATTAAAGGAGAGGAAATGGCACTTTCAAGAAGAGATTTTCTAAAAAGTTCGGCAGCAGCTTCTGCAGCAGCAGCAGTTGGTATGTCAGTCCCAAGTAATTTACAAGCAGCTTCAAATCAAGCAGAAGCTGGTTGGCGATGGGACAAAGCAGCATGTAGATTTTGTGGTACAGGTTGTGGAATTATGATGGCAACGAAAAATGGACGAATCGTTGCAGTTAAAGGAGATCCAGCAGCACCAGTTAATAGAGGTCTTAACTGTATTAAAGGTTATTTTAATGCAAAAATTATGTATGGAGCAGATAGATTAAAAACTCCATTATTAAGAGTAAACGAAAAAGGTGAGTTTGATAAAAACGGTAAATTTGCACCTGTTTCATGGCAAAGAGCATTTGATGAGATGGAAGTTCACATCAAAAAAGCACTTAAAGCTAGCGGACCTGAGGGAGTAGGGGTATTTGCTTCTGGGCAATATACAGTTATGGAAGGTTATGCAGCACAAAAGATGATGAAAGGTGGATTTAGATCAAATGCTATTGATCCAAATGCAAGACACTGTATGGCATCTGCTGTTGTTGGTTTCTATCAAACATTTGGTATTGATGAACCATCTGGATGTTATGATGATATTGAGTTAACTGACACTGTAGTATCTTGGGGATCAAATATGGCTGAGATGCACCCAATTTTATGGTCAAGGGTAACTGATAGAAAATTATCTGATCCAAAAAACGTTAAAGTTGTAAATATTTCAACTTATAGACATAGAACTTCAGACTTAGCTGATATGGAGATTATCTTTACTCCAAACACAGACTTAGCTTTATGGAACTATATTGCAAGAGAGATTGTATATAACCACCCTGAAGCAATTGATTGGGATTTTGTTAAAAAACATATTGTTTTTGCAGCAAGCCCTGTTAATATGGGTTATGGTATGAGAAGAGAGGGTGAAAAATCACTTAAAGATGGTAAATATACAGCTGCTGAGATGGAAACAATCTCTAAAGAGATGAAAAAAATAGTTTCTGAAACAGAAGCTCCTGCACTAGCACCTTATGGATATAAAGCTGGAGATGAGATGGTTAATAAACCAGCTGGATTAAAACACTGGGAAATCTCTTTTGAAGAATACAAAAAATTCTTAGAGCCTTATACATTAGATTATGTTGCTAAAATCTCTAAAGGTAACCCTGATGAGTCACTAGAAGAGTTTAAACAAAAACTTCAAACATTAGCTTCTTTATATATTGAAAAATCTAGAAAAGTAGTATCTTTCTGGACTATGGGTATGAACCAACACACAAGAGGTACTTGGGTAAATACTTTAGCATATAATGTTCACTTTTTATTAAATAAACAAGCAAAACCAGGTTCTGGAGCATTCTCATTAACTGGTCAACCAAGTGCTTGTGGTACAGCAAGAGAAGTAGGAACTTTCTGTCACAGATTACCTGCTGATATGATGGTTGCAAATGGTAAACATAGAGAAATCGTTGAAAAAGCATGGAAAGTTCCATTAGGAACATTAAATCCAGTAGGAAATCAACATATTATGAAAATCCATAGAGATATTGAAGATGGTGTTATTAAATTTGCATGGGTAAATGTTTGTAATCCATATCAAGATACTGCAAGTGCAACTCACTGGATTAAAGCAGCAAGACAAATGGATAACTTTATCGTAACTTCAGATGGATATCCAGGAATTTCTGCAAAAGTTTCTGACCTTATTTTACCATCAGCAATGATTTATGAAAAATGGGGAGCATATGGAAATGCTGAAAGAAGAACTCAACACTGGAGACAACAAGTATTACCTGTAGGTGATGCAATGTCTGATACATGGCAATGGGTAGAACTTTCAAAAAGATTTACAGTTAAAGATTTATGGGGTGAATATACTCTAAGAAATGGTAAAAAACTTCCAAATGTAATAGCAGAAGCTAAAAAAATGGGATATGACGAAAACACTACAATGTTTGAAATTTTATATAAACAAGGTGGAGTTAAATATCCAAAAGATATGGAAGACCCAATCAATGTAGGTTTTGATGATACAGATGCATTAGGTGATAGTAGAAATGTTAAAGGAAGTGATGGAGAAGTTTGGAAAGGTTATGGTTTCCATATCCAAAAATATCTATTTGAAGAGTATGCAAACTTCGGAAGAGGGCATGCGCACGATTTAGCTGACTTTGATACATATCACAAAGTAAGAGGTTTAAAATGGCCAGTTGTTGATGGTAAAGAGACTCAATGGAGATTTAATACTAAATACGATCCATATGCAAAAAAATATGGAAAAGAAACAGGTCATACAGAGTTTGCATTCTATGGTACTTTAGCTAAAGCACTTGCACAAGGTGATTTAACAGGTATCAAAGATAAAACTAAAAAATCTTTAAAAAACAAAGCGAAGATTTTTGCTAGACCATATATGGATCCACCAGAAAAACCAGATGCTGAGTATCCAGTATGGATGAGTACAGGTAGAGTTTTAGAACACTGGCATAGTGGAACAATGACAATGAGAGTTCCAGAATTATATAGAGCAGTTCCAGAAGCATTATGTTATATGCATCCAGAAGATGCAAAAAAATATGGAGTTTCACAAGGTGGACTTTGCTGGGTTGAATCTAGACGTGGAAAAGTTAAAGCAAGAGTGGAAACTAGAGGAAGAAATAGACCTTCAAGAGGATTAGTATTTGTTCCTTGGTTTGATGAAAAAGTATTTATTAATAAAGTTTGTTTAGATGCTACTTGTCCGCAATCAAAACAAACAGACTTTAAAAAATGTGCAGTAAAGATTTACAAAGCGTAATATAGTAGATACTTTTAAGTAAATCAAAAAGAGAAAAAGATGAAAAAAGAACCAATTAGTGATAGAAGAAGATTCTTTTTAAATATAGCAAGGGCAACAGGTCTTGCTGTTCTTGGTGGTTTTGTTTGGAGTGCATATGTTGATGAGGTTACAGCTTCTCAACTAACACTAAGACCACCTGGAGCACTTAAAGAAGAGGATTTTCTAAAAACTTGTATCAAATGTGGTATGTGCGTTGAAGCGTGTCCTTTTGACACTCTTCAATTAGCAAAACCTGGAGATAACTTACCTCTTGGAACACCGTTTTTTACGCCAAGAGATATTCCATGTTATATGTGTCCAGATATACCATGTGTACCTGTTTGTCCAACGGATGCTTTAGATATTAAAAAAGTTTCAAGTGAAAATAGACTTAATATCAATAAAGCTCAAATGGGAACAGCAGTAGTTGATACAAAAAACTGTATCGCTTTTTGGGGAATTCAATGTGATGCTTGTTATAGAGCCTGTCCATTGATGGATGAAGCTATAAAATTAGAATATGAGAAAAATAGTAGAACAGGAAAACATGCATTTTTAAAACCAGTAGTTGATAGTGATGTATGTACAGGTTGTGGTCTTTGTGAACATGCCTGTGTAACTGAAAAAGCAGCAATCTTTGTATTACCAAGGGAAGTTGCTTTAGGTAAAGTGGGAGATCACTATATCAAAGGCTGGGATAAAGCTGATGAAAAAAGGCTTGAAAATGCAACAATGGAAACAACAACAACAGAACGAAGTAAAAGAAAAGCTGTTGATACATTAAATGATATGAAAGGACTTTTAGATGATTAAGAATAAATTTTTGATTCTAAGAAGAGTCGTTCAAATTAGTTTAATGGTACTGTATTTTGGTGCAAATGCATGGGGATGGAATATACTTATGGGGAACTTAAGTTCTTCTTTAATATTTGGTTTTATTCCAATGAGTGATCCATATGCAGTGTTACAAATGTTTGTTGCCGGGGCAATAATTGCAAATAATATTTTCTTAGGATTATTAATAGCAGTTTTATTTTATGGGATTATTGGAGGACGAGCATTTTGTTCTTGGGTATGTCCAGTTAATATGATTACTGATTTAGCAAATTACTTAAGAAGAAAACTTGGATTTAATCAAATTCAAAAGAAACAACCTGCAAGTAGAAGTATGCGGTACTGGGTTATTGCAATTTCACTTGTAATCTCTTTTGCCTTTGGAATAACGGCATTTGAATTTGTTTCTCCTGTTTCTATGGTTCATAGAGGGATAATTTTTGGCATGGGCTTTGGATGGGCTGCAATTGTAGTTATCTTTCTTTTTGATCTTTTTGTTTTAAAGAATGGATGGTGTGGTCATATCTGTCCTATTGGTGGTGTTTACTCAATAATAGGTAGATTTAGCCTAATAAGAGTTGACTACGAAGAGGAAAAGTGTACTTTATGTATGAAGTGTAAAGAGGTTTGTCCTGAGGTTCAAGTACTTTCTATGGTTGGTAAAAAATCTGAACAAGTACTTTCTGGGGAGTGTACAAATTGCGCAAGATGCATAGAAGTATGTGATGATGACGCACTTAATTTTTCAATTCGAGATTTAATAAAAAATAAAAATAGCAAAGGAGAATTAGCATGAGACTAATTACTAAAATAGGTTTAGGTATTGTTTCTGCTTCAGTTTTATTTGTAGCTGGATGTGCTGCAGCTCAACAGACTGTTAGTGAAGAATCACTAGGACTTAGAAAAGTTGATTTATATAGTGAAAATACAGTAACACCTGAAGAAACAAAATATTCACAAGCAGTAGCTGGGACTAGTACAAAAATTGTTAGAGCATTTCAAGATGCTCCACCTATGATTCCTCATAGTACAGAAGGTATGTTGCCAATTACAGTTGACAATAACCAATGTGTAAGTTGTCATACGCCAGGAGTTGCGGAGACATTAAATGCATTACCATATCCAAAGTCACATATGACAAATTTTAGACCAACTCATAAATTTGATGGTAAAAAATTTGAGAAATCTATTGACAATATGAAAAATGAGATTGCAATTTCTGAAATGCAAACATTGGCGGGTGCAAGATTTAACTGTTCTCAATGTCATGCTCCTCAAAGTGAAGGTCAGTTAGTTGAAAATACTTTCCAAGCTGAATATACTTCAAAAGATGGAGCTTCAAAATCTTCTTGGGAAGGTACAAGCCTTACTGAAGGTTTAGATACTTTAATGAAATAGATTATTATGGAAAGAAGAGAACTTTTTGGTTCTCTTTTTCCTTCAAGAAAAGAGGAAAAAGAGACCGTAATTAGACCACCATATTATAAAGATTTAGATTCTTTTGACAAAGAGTGTATAGAATGTGTTGATAAACCATGTATCACTATTTGTCAAGAGAATATTATTGTTTTAGATGAAAAACAAACACCTATAATAGATTTTTCAAAGGGGGGATGCACTTATTGCGATGAGTGTGCAAACGTATGCCCAAGTGAGGTTTTAAGCCTTGATGAAAAAAAGTATATTATTGCAGAGTTGGAAATAGAGATGTTACAATGTTTAAGTTGGAATAATACAATGTGTTTTTCTTGCAAAGACCCATGTTTGGACGATGCAATAGAGTTTATTGGAATGTTTAGACCAAGTATAAATCAAGAAAAATGTACAAGTTGTGGCTTTTGTGTAAGTGTATGTCCAACAAATGCAATAAAAATAAAGAGGAGTTAGTAGATGGCTGTTAAATTTATATCACACGTAGATGAAAAAAATCCAGGGGATTGGTTTATAGAATTAACTGATACTTTAGGCGAAAAAACAGTAACTTGCAATGATTTAGAAGAATACAAAAAAAATATTGAAATTATGGGTGAAGACTATGCAAACGATATAGAAGTAGTTTGGACAAAATCAAAAACATTAAGTCCTGTAAGTTATCAAGATTTAAATGATAAAATGGCTGTTTTACAAAAAGAGTACGAAGAAGAGATTAATAAAATCAACGGACAACAAGATGATACAGGCTTCAATCCGAATGCATAAAATCTTTATTGTTATAGGGGCTTTATTTATAAATTTATTTGCAATGGAGGATTTAGAACCTTCTAAAATATTTAAAGCTAGTGGAACTGTACAATCTATAGTTTATAAAAACAATAATTTATATGCAGGTACTAGTGAAGGAAAAGTTGAAGTTTTTGATACTTTTACAGCTGAAAAAATAAAAGAGATAAATATTCCTGAGATTAAAGATTTTATGGGAGATATAATCCCTGCAAAAATATATTCTATAGATTTAATTGATAATAAACTATTAATAGTATCCCAAGGTATGAAAGGTTATAGAAATATTTTTATTTATGAAAATGAGAACTTAAAAAAAGTGATTGATATAGATAAAAAGTATTTTATTCAAAAAGCAAACTTTATCTCAAAAGATAAAATAGTTTTTGCTTTACTTAGTAATCAAATTGGAATATATGATTTAAAAAAAGAAAAACTAGATTATCTTATACAAGTTAGTGCTTCATCATTTTCTGATTTTTCTTTGAGTGAAGATAAAAAGGTTTTAGTTACAACTGATGAGAGTGGAATTGTTAGAAAAATAAAAGTTGAGAATGCTCAAATTTTTGGTGAAAATAAAAATAAAAACTTAGATAAAGTTTATCAAATAGATTACAAAAATGGTGTTATTTTAACAGCGGGACAAGATAGACAAGCCGTTGTTTACAAAGATTTTACAGATTATTCAATGAGGTTTGATTTTTTACTTTATAGTTGTGGTTTAAGTCCAAAGGCAAAACTTGGTGGTATTGCTTATAATGAAAAAAATGAAGTCTTAATATTTGATGTTAATACAAAAGAAAAATTATATAATCTTAAGGGACAAAAAGCTACTTTAACGCAAATTTTATTTAAAAATAAAGATGAAGTTTTTGTAAGTAGTGATGATTCAAGTATAAACTATTTTAAATTGAAATAAGGAGAAAACAATGAATGTATCTAGTATTGTAGTACAAACTTTACCAAAATATCTTGATGAGGTGGTTGAAAGTTTAAAACAGTGTGAAGCTTGTGATTATCATTTACATGATGAAAAGGGTAGAATCATTGTTACTATTGAAGGTAGTGGAGTTAAAGAGGAACTTGAAAAGTTAAGAGTTATTGAAGCAATTCCCCATGTGGCAAGTGCAGATATGCAAATGGCATATAGTGAAGATGAATTAGATGAACATATTGAAGTTTTAGAAAATGCAGATTTAGTTCCTAAAATGTTAAATGATGAAAATATTGACCCAAATAAGATAATGTATAGAGGTGATTTAAAAAGAAAAAACCTTGAAGGCTTTGCAGAAGAGTTTGATAAAATTGATTAATATTAAAGGTTTTTAAGATGAAAGAATATTCTGAAAGCGAATTTTTAATTGAGACAATTGTTCCTGAAGATGAACTAATTGTTTCAAGAACTGATTTAAGTGGAAAAATTACATATGCAAATGAGACTTTTGCAAGTATTAGTGGATATGAAGTTGATGAATTAATTGGTAAACCACACAATCTAGTAAGACATCCTGATATGCCAAAAAGAATATTTAAAGAGATGTGGTCGAAACTAGAATCTGAACAAAAATGGCAAGGGTATGTTAAAAATCTTAGAAAAGATAAAGGTTTTTATTGGGTTTATGCCAGTGTAAGTGGTGTTTATAAAGATGGTAAACTAGTAGAATATAAATCTATTAGGTTTCCAATACCCTATGAAGAAAAGGTTTTTTATCAAAAAAAATATGATGAAATGAGAAACATAGATGGAGAAAATATTAGAACCGTTATATATAAATAGTAAATAACTATTCATATTGGTTCTAAAAATACATAAGTTATCAAAATATTTATTGTTATATAAAAGCTTCAATCATATAATTTCCTAAATTTATTTAGGAGTAATAATGAAAAAACTGATTTTAGCAACACTTTTAGCTGTTTGTGCTAATGCACATTTCTTAACTTTTTTATCTAACACAGATAATATTCAATCAAAAGAGCAATCAACTTTAAAATTTGATGCAATGTTTATTCATCCCTTTGAACAAACTGGTATGACTATGGTTAAACCTAAAGGTATATTTTTAGGTGATGAAAAATTACCATTAAAAGAGACTAAAAAGCTTGAGCACAAAGCATGGAGCAGTGAGTATAAAGTAAAAAAACCAGGTGTTTATAAATTTCATGCAGTTCCTGAAGCATATTTTGAACCTGCTGAAGAAAAATATATTATTCATGTACCAAAATTAATAATTAGTGCATTTGGTTTAGAAGATGGCTGGGATGAACCACTTGGTCTAAAATATGAGATTATTCCATTGACAAAACCTTTTGGTCTTTATTCTGGAAACCTTTTCCAAGGTAAAGTTTTACATAATGGAAAACCAGCAGCTAATGTTGAAGTAGAAGTTGAACTTTACAATGAATTTGGTCTTAAAGCACCAAGTGATGCACATATTACTCAAGTTGTTAAAACTGATGATAATGGAGTATTTTCATTTGTTATGAATCATAAAGGTTGGTGGGGATTCGCAGCTTTAATTGAAGAGGGTGAAAAGGAATTTCAAGGTAAAATGTATCCAATTGAAAATGGTGCACTTATGTGGGTAAAGGTTTATTAAAAAATGCATATCTCAGATGGAATATTATCAAGTGATGTAGTTATTGCAACTTCTATAATCTCTTTAGGTTTAGTTGCTCTATCACTAAAAAATCTAAAAAATAAAAATATTGCCTTAATCTCTGCAATGAGTGCAATATTTTTTATAGCTTCATTTGTACATATTCCATTAGGACCTACACAAATTCATTTGGTTTTAATTGGTGTTATTGGAATTCTTCTTGGAAGTGGAGTTTTTCTTGCAATTGCAATTGCTCTTTTATTGCAAGCAACCCTATTAGGATATGGAGGATTAAGCTCATTAGGAGCAAATCTAATTATTATGGCACTTCCTGCTTTTTTAATATATCTTTTGACTAAAAGTGGAATATTAAATTTTTTGAATGAAAAAATAAAATATTTTGTAATTGGTTTTTTATCTGTATTTCTTGCAACAATATTTTTATGCCTGATATTAGTTTTTGCAAAACAAGAGTATTTACTTGCAGCTTATACAATTATTTTAGCAAATATCCCAGCAATGGTTATAGAGGGTTTAGTAACATTGTTTTTAATAAATTATTTAAAAAAGAGTGTCCCTAATATTTTAAAAGAGGCAGGATTATGAGAACTATTTTATTGATGTTTGTATTTATAAATTTTTTATTTGCACATAAATTAAATCTATTTTTAAACCAAGAGGGTAATAGTGTTTTTGCTAGTGCATATTTTGCAAGTGGAAGTTTTTGTAAAAATTGTGATTTAGAAGTAAAAGATGAAAATGGTAAGCTGCTTGAAAGTGGCAAAACAGATTCAAAGGGTGAATATCTAATCTCAAAATTATCTTCAACTATTATAGTTGAAGTTAAAACACAAGAGGGGCATGGGGCATCTTCTTCATTGATTTTAAATGATTTAAAAAAAGAAGAACCAATTGTTAGTAATACCAATGAAAAACCTAATGAATTAGAAATACTTAAAGAAGAAAATGCAAGATTAAAATCTGAAGTTAAGATGCTTAGAGAAAAAACAGAACAAAATGAAATTTTAAAAATGATTTTTGCTCTATTTGTTATTGCAGGAGTTTTCTTTTTATTAAAAAAAATAAAAAGATAGAAATATTATGAATAGATTCAACTCATCAATACTATTAATATGTGCTTTTTTGTACTCAATTTTTATTAGTTTTAATCAAGTCGAATTATTATATGTTCTACCTATATTTTTTGTGACTTTTTGTGAATATAAATCTCTTTTTAGTATTATAAAAAAACTGATTTTTCTTAACTTATTTATCCTAATGATATTTGTCGTTTTACTTATTCAAGATAGTTTTGAAGAGGCTATAAATATCTATATTAGAACAAATATGATTGTATTTTTTAATCTTTTACTTTTTTCACAATCAAGTGGTTATGATATTGTTAGAGCTTTAAATGAATTAAGATTTCCTAAAAAAGTAGTAAGTTCAGTTTATTTTACACTTAAAATGATACAAACTTTAAATGATGAACTTAAAAAAATAAAAATGACTTTAAGGGCAAGGGGGTTTAGGGCCAATTCATCTATGTTTACCTATGAAACCTATGGAAATCTGTTTGGGCATATTTTTGTAAAATCAATAATTAAAGCAAATGCCTTACAGGATTCTTTCGAATTAAGGGGTTTTGGTGGAAGGATTTATTTAATAAATAATTCTAAACTTTCTTATTATGATGTAATTTTATTATTCTTAGTTTGTATGCTTTATGTAAAGGTATTTGTATGAGTTGTTCTATAAATTTAAAAAATATAAGTTATGAAACTTCAACAAAAGAGGTTTTTAAAGATGTTACTTTAAATGTTTCCCATGAAGAAAAGGTTGCAATAGTTGGCTCTAATGGAAGTGGTAAAAGTTCACTTTTAAAAATCCTTGCAGGATTAATCCCTCCAAAAGAGGGTGAGATTTTTTTATTCCATGATAAGATGAACTCAAAAAAAGATTTTAGAGCTTATAGGGGTGATATTGGATATCTACCTCAAGATGTAAGTGATCATTTTTTATGTCCAACAGTTATAGAGGATGTTATGTTTGCTTTAAGGGCAAAGGGTGTAAAAAAAGATGAGGCTTATGAAAACTCAATTAAAATGCTTGAAGAGTTAGGAATATTACACTTAGAAAATAGAAATATTTATGATTTAAGTGGAGGGGAACAAAAAATTGTAGCCCTTGCAGGAATACTAATTACAAAACCAAAAATTATTTTACTTGATGAGCCTACAAATGCCTTAGATGAAGATGCAGAAATAAGAATAATTAATATTCTAAACTCTATAAAAAAATCAATGGTAATTGTATCTCACCATAAAACTTTTATTGAAAAGTTAACACCAACAATTTATAAATTAAAAAATAATGGCTTAGAAAAGATAAGTTAATATTTAATATAATCTTTACAACTTACATAAAGTTTTAAAGGTTAAACAAAATATGAAAAAAATAGGTATGCTAGGTGGCATGAGTTGGGAGAGTACTTCAACTTATTATAAACTTTTAAATGAAGAGATTAAACATAGACTTGGTGGTTTACATAGTGCTAAAATAATACTTTCAAGTGTTGATTTTGAAGAGATAGAAAAATTCCAACACAGTTCACTTTGGGAAGAAACAGCTGAAATTTTATCAAATGAAGCCAAAGCAGTGGAAAATGCAAAGGCTGATTTTCTTATTATTTGTACAAATACAATGCATAAAGTAGCACCTCAAATTGAAGAAAATATAAATATTCCTATTTTACATATTGCAGATTGTACAGCACAAGCTTTACTAAAAGATGGTATCAAAAAAGTTGCCCTTTTAGGAACAAAATTTACTATGACAGAAGATTTTTATAAAAATAGAATTGAAGAAAAATATAAAATTGAAGTAGTAGTTCCAAATGAAGATGAACAAGATTTAATTCATGAAGTTATATACAAAGAGTTGTGTTTAGGTAAATGTGTTAAAAAATCTAGGGATGAATATATAAAAATCATCAAAAGATTAGAAAAAGATTATGATTGTGAAGGTGTAATTTTAGGATGCACAGAAATCTCAATGTTAATAAAACAAGGTTATGTTGATATCCCTATTTATGATACTACAAAACTGCATGTTTTAAGTGCTGTAGACTATGCTTTGAAAAAATAAAGATTTAATATGAAAAAAAACATTGAACTTGTAATGTTAGGTGATTCAATTACAGCAAGAGGTGATTGGAAAAAACTTTTAGAAAACGATTTCATAATAAATCTTGGAATCGATGGGGATAATACCCTTGGAGTATTAAATAGAGTCAATCGAGCAATAGAGTTAGAACCAAAACTTATTTGTTTGATGATAGGAATAAATGACTTGTGCCTTTCTGTTCCACTTGAAAAAATATTTGAAAACTATAAAAATATTTTGGAAAAAATCCTCCAAAAAGATATAAAAGTTATTGTCCAGTCTATATTGATTACACAAATGCCAGCAGTTAATAAAAAAGTCAATAGTTTAAATAACATGATAAAAGAGTATTGTGAAATTAAAAATATAGAGATGATTGATTTTAATAGTGTTTTTTCAAATGAGAAAGGTCTTTTAAGAGAGGATTTAACAACTGATGGTCTTCATTTAGGAGAAAAAGCTTACAAAGTTTGGGCTTATAAATTAAAAAATTCTATTTCACAAACAATTTGAGCATGGTCACTTTGTAATAAACTGCCATCTTTGTTATCTTTTAGATGATTGTCTAAAACTTCATATGAGTTTATTTTTCCTATAGCATTCTTATCTTTTTTATTAAAATCCTTTGATACAAAAATATAATCAATTACATTTCCTTTTGATAGATAATAACTAGTTGCTTTTCTTAGAATCTTTTTTTCAGGATGGGGATTTAATTGTTTTTTTGAGGCTAAATTATATGCATCATATAATAAATATGAATTAAACTTTTTTCTTTCATTGTGGTATGAACTGTTTGTTAATGCATCAATTGAAAGGGAAAACTCTTTATCATTTAAATCACACAAACAAATTATAGGTTTATCACAATTTAAAAAATCATAATATAAAGATGAGGTTTCACAAAGTCTTTGTTTTAATGCAGATAGATTTTTATTTTTTAATGAACTAAAAACTTTTTGTTTTTTTTCATCAAGGCTTGTTTGTTTATCAAAAATATATTCAAATTCATTTAATCTATTTGATTTAAAGTGATTTACATAGATATAAATCTCCTTTTTATTTTCAATTTCTATTAAAGCTTTTATTGGTTTTCTTGAGAAATTAAACTTTTCATTAAAAAAATGTTTTTTCAAACTTTTTATATGGGGTTTAACTTCTTCTATTTTTAAAATTGGATATTTCGAAGCTAGTGCAACAGTAGTACTTGTGTAAACATTAGAGTTTATTTTATCTTTTTTAGCGTCATCAACTGTAATAAAATATTTAAACCCTAACTCTTTACAAAGTTTTTCTAACTCATTTTTTGAAAAAACTTCTTGAAAACCTATAATATCACAATCCATTTTTTCTATTTGTTCTTTTATCCAATTTGTTTTTTTATCCCATTGTTCATTGGTGAATTTATCTTTTTTTATATACCATGAGTAGGGTGGGGCACAAAACTGAAAAAGGTTAAATGATGCAACTTTTATTTTCATTTTTTAGATAACTCTTCAATTTTACTTGCATAAAAAACTGGACATTCTATCATTGGATAATGACCTGCTTCTTGACATTCGATTATGTTTACATTCTTGTATTTAGAGAAATTTTTTTCTGTTTCTTTTTTTGCAAAAACCGCAGAGTCATGTTTACCAAGTATTATATTAACTTCAATCTCTTCATTAATATCATTTTCATTATCACTTGTATTAAGGTACATATTCATATAAGAAGTTCTAGCCTCAACTAAAGATGAACTATATCCCATATCTATTCTATATTTTGCCCATGTTTGATTATATCTTCTACTTGAACTTCTAACAATCTGTTCAATTGCTCTTTTATTTTCACTCATCTTTCTAATCAAACTTTTCTTTTGTATTTCTGGAACTTTTATCCCTGAAGCTGAAATAGGTGTTGTTAAAATCAGTTTTTTAATCTTTTGTTCAATTAGTGCAACTCTTTGGGCTATCATTGTTGACATTGAGTGTGATACAAGGATAACTTCATCTAGATTTAATTTTGTTATTAAATTTTTAACATCATTGGAAGCTTCTTCTAAATTATATTCCCCTTTTATCTCTTTTGATAATCCATAACCCCTTAAATCTGTAAAAATATATGTAAAATTTTCTTTATCTAAAAAGGGAAATATTGCTTCATAGTTTCTACAATCACCCATAAGTTCATGTAAAAAAATGATTTTAATATCTCCATTTCCAATTATTTTTGTTCCTAACATTGTATTTACCTATTATTTAATTAAGAGTGATACTTTATAGAAAAATTCCTTAGAACAATAAAACTATATACTAATTGGCTAGAATACTAATATTTTTAGTTTAAAAATAGTATTATCTTTAAGTCATTCTTAAGTCATACTGTCAATATAAAATTTTATTTATTAAAATACAAGGGGTTGTTATGAATTTTTCAAGTATTAAAGCAAAGTTATTGGTGCTATTGTTTGCAAGTATTGCCTGTTCTTTTTTGATATTAGGATTTTACAATACTACAAATAAATTTGAGTCAGAGTTTAATTTAGTGAAATATGATCAACTAAGTATGACAAAACAAACATCAAAGTTTATTGATGATTATCTAAAGTCAAAAATGCAAATTGTTGAGTCTGTTGCTACACTAATTCAAGATGAAGAATTTACTAATAAAAACAAAGTTTTAGTAGATAAAATTTTACTTGGTAAAAAATCAGGTGATTTTGCGAGTATGTATGTTGGGATTGAAGAAAGTGGAGATTTAATAAAATTTGATGGCTCTTTAAAAAGTATTGCAACGATGAATTATGATGCAAGAAAAAGACCTTGGTATGTAAAATCAAAAAAAATTGATGGGAAAGGTGTTACAGACCCTTTTATAAGTGCAAGTTCAAATAAACTTGTTATTACACTTTTTGCTCCATTTAAAAAAGATGGAAAACTAGTGGGTGTAGTTGGAGCAAACATCTTCTTAGACACAATCGTAAAAGAGATTTTAACCCTTGATATGGGAGTGCCAACCATTTCATATTTATTATCTGAAGATGGAAAATTTTTAGTTCACAAAGATAAAAAACTATTAAAAAAAGTTAGTGAAATCTCAAAGAAAATAAAACTTAATAAAAATGAAGATTTTATTGAAGTTAATATGAATAATATAGATACTTTAGTAAGTTATAGTAAGGTTCCATTCTCTTCTTGGGCTTTAGTTGTTCAAATAGAAAAAGATTCAATCTTTCATGATATAAAAGCAGATATTTATAAAGAGATTTTTCTTTATTTAGTATTATTGGTTTTAATCTTATCATTACTTTATTTTATGCTAATTAAACTTTTATCACCAATTAAAATCTTAGAAAATGGTTTAAATGATTTCTTCTCTTACTTAAAAGGTGAGAAAGATAATGTTTCTATGTTAAATATTAAAACAAATGATGAGTTTGGTAATATGGCAAAAAAAATTGATATAGAAATTGATAGTGTTAAAGTTAGTATAGAAAAAGATAAAGAGTTAATTGAAGATGTTAAAAGTGTAGTTAATAAAATAAAAGATGGAACTTTAAATGTTAAAGTAGAAAAGAAAACAACAAATAAATCATTAAATGAGTTAAGAGATATCTTAAATGAGATGATTGAAACTATTAGTGAAAATGTAAATAGTGATATTAATGATATTTTAAAATCTTTAGAAGAGTATTCTAATTTTAACTTTGTAAATAATGTTCCAAATGCAGATGGAAAAATCTCTAAAGGATTAAACAATCTTTGTGAAATGATTAATAAAATGTTGCAAGAAAACTATAGATTAGGACAAGTTTTAGAAGAAAATGCAAGAAACCTTTTAGATAATGTTGATACCTTAAATACTTCTTCTAATCAAACAGCAGCTTCTTTAGAAGAGAGTTCCGCTTCTCTTGAAGAGATTACCGCAACAATAGTTGAGACAACTCAAAATATATCTCAAATGGCTGAAAATTCTAATATTTTAAAAAATTCAATTGCCAACGGTCAAAGTTTAGCAAAAAATACTGTTGAATCGATGAATGAAATCAATGATCAAACAAATGCTATTGCAGAAGCAATTACAGTAATTGACCAAATAGCTTTCCAAACAAATATTCTATCTTTAAATGCTGCAGTTGAAGCAGCAACAGCAGGGGAAGCAGGAAAAGGATTTGCAGTTGTGGCACAAGAGGTTAGAAATCTAGCTAGTAGAAGTGCTGAAGCAGCAAAAGAGATTAAAGATTTAGTTGAAAATGCAACTAATAAAACTGAAATTGGTAAGAAAAATGCAGATGAAATGATAAATGGATATATTATTCTAAATGAAAATATCAATAAAACATCAGAACTTATTTCACAAATTGAATCTGCTTCTAAAGAACAAAGAGAGGGGATAGAACAAATAAATGATACCGTTAGCAAATTAGATACAAGAACTCAAGAGAATGCTAATGTTGCAAGTCATACAAAACAAATCTCAATTGATACTTCAAATATTGCTAAAAATATTATTGAAAATCTAAGTGACAAACAATTTAAAAAAGATTAAAGAGAGCCTAGCTCTCTTATCTTAAAGTCTATGTATATTTGTTTTGTAATATAAATTTAGCAAAACAATGGTATCTTTGCATTTAATATTACAATAATGGATAAATATGGATTTTAACAAATTAGATTCAACTCAAAAAGAGAGTTTAAGTGAAGAGTTTAAAAACTTTTCAAGTATTTTAGGTGGAGATAACTTTCTATTAACTGCAGTTGAGGAAATAAGAAAGCAAAAACCAAACCCAATTTTAAATCAAACTGGTATTTTTCATACAACAAAAATAAAAGTAGTTCTTAGTAAATCGATTTATAAAGATACTCTTACAGCTTTGTATGATGCAATAAGAAGAGAAGAGAAAACTGGTGATATGCTTGATGGCGCTAGTCCAAAAGAGTATAAAACAACTATGAATATGATTAGAACACTAAAACCTATTAGTGTGACTTTTGAATCAAAAGAAACAAATCAAAAGTTTACCTTTGATATTTTAGATACAAGTGAACCTAAAAAAACAAAAGTTACATTTATCTTTAAAGCAATTTTCTTTTATCATTTAGATGAATTAAAAAAAGCACTTTTTTATAAGAAAAATAATGATTAGAGACCCAAAAGACAGGGATGATATAGAAGCGGGACTTGAGGTTAAAATAGTTTTAAAACAAGACCAAAGAACAAATAAATTAACCCATGGTTTTGTGAAAGATATTTTAACAAATTCTAAAACACACCCACATGGCATAAAAGTAAGATTAAAAGATGGGCAAGTGGGTCGAATAAAAGAGATTTTATAATGACTTTATTTGTTGATGGGGATGCTTTCCCTAATCTTTTAAAGCCAATTGTTTTTAAAGCAATAAATAGATTAAAGATTAATACCCTTGTAATCTCAAACAAAAAAATCTCAATTGGTGAAAATAGCTCTTTAATAACTTATATGGTAGTTGAAGAGGGTATGGATGAAGCTGATAATAAAATAGTTGAGTTATTACAAGAGGGTGATTTAGTTATAACTGCTGATATTCCCCTTGCCAATAGAACCATTGAAAAAAATGCCCATGCAATTGACCATAGAGGTGAGTTATATACACAAGACAATATAAAAGAGTATTTAGCTTTTAGAAATTTGATGCAAGAGTTAAGGGATAGTGGTGAAGTAACAAAAGGACCTGCACCATTTTCTAAAAAAGATTCACAAAATTTTGCCAACCAGTTAAATATGTTTTTCCAAAAACATTTATGATATAATCAGAAAAAGAAAAAGGCTCTACAATTATACTTAATGAAAAAACCCTATTAGAACAGTTTCAAATATTTTGTGAAACAAATAAACCAAGTGATATGGAAACAGCACTAAATTATTTTGCTGTATTTGGTGGACTTGATATTAAAGTTGATATGACAAAACCTCTTCGAACTTTAATAAAAAGAGATATTTTAGATAAATATTATGATATTCAAGAATATATTCAAAAACTTACAAAAAATAAAGCGCCATATCATAAGATTTTAACTGGAATTGCTTTGGGTGATAGACGAGTAAATTCAGCATTTAAAAGAGCAGATGTTGAATATGATGAAGGTATTGAAACAATTTATGAACTTGAAGAATTAAATATTATTCAAACTGAAACTTCAATGGATTTTTTAACTAAAAATTTTGAAGAAAATGATGTTGCTGATAAATTACTTTTTACTGCACCCTTTTTAAGATTTTGGTTTGCCTTTGTGTCTCCTCTTTATAGGGGTATCTCAAGGGGTGAATTTGATGAATCTTTTGAAAAATTCAATAATTATCATAATGAATTTATGTCTTTAGTGTTTGAACAACTTTGCCATGAGTTTATAAAGGTTACCTTTAAAGATGATGAGATTGAAGATATTGGAAGATATTGGGATGAGGAAAAAAACGATATAAATCTTTTAGCTCAAACTGAATCTGGTAAAGTAATAATTGGTTCATGTCGATATACAAATTCAAAAATGAAAAAAAATGAATTAAGTATATTAAGAGATTATTGTGAAAATCTAGAAATTACGCCAGATTATGTAGTTTTATTTTCAAAGGCAGGTTTTTCAAATGAATTAAAAGCAGAAAAATCTAATGGTTTAAAACTATATACAGTAAAAAGTCTTAAGTCCTTAATTATCTAATGAATCTAATTAATTTAGATTATATAAATCAAAAAGATAAGAAACTAGTAAATGAGTTTCTTTTCTCAACTACAAGAAAAAAATATATCTTAGGCATTAATAAATTTACTAAATGTGTTCAAAAATATGTAGAAGTTGATGGAATTATTGATGATTTTACAAGGGTTCAAAGCTCAAGAAAAAAATCAATTTTACATATTGATGAGGTTTCAAAGGATGCTTTAATCCTTTCAACTGCTATGGGAAGTCCTTTAGAAGTAAAAAATGAGTTAGATAAAAAAGGCTTTGAAAATATCAACTACTTAGCTTTTTTTAAATATTCTAATTTAGATTTAAAAGAACCACCTTTTATTTGTGATTTTAAAGAAGATTATAAAAATAATAAAAAAAGATATGAAGAGGTTTATAATCTTTTAGAGGATAAAAAATCAAAAGAGATTTTTGAAAAACTAATTAATTTTAAAATAAGTTTTGATTTAAATTTTATGGAAGGGTTTACAAATAATCATGATGAACAATATTTTGATAAGGACTTAATCCCAAAACTTGAAAATATTGTTTTTTTAGATGGGGGAGCTTATGTAGGAGATACCCTGCCTAATATAATAAAAAACTTTCCAGATTTTAAAAAGATTTATGCAATAGAACCAAATTTGTTGCACATAGATATTGCAAAAAGAGATTTTTCTTCAAATGAGAAAATAGAATTTATAAACTGTGGTTTAGGAAAGATGAAAGTTCAAAAAGAAGAATCACAAGAAAAAAAACATCATGGGGAACATGATTATCAAGCAATAAATATTAATACCATAGATAATTTGATTAATCAAAAAGTTGATTTTATAAAACTTGATATAGAAGGTGCAGAACAAGATGCTTTATTAGGAGCTAAAGAAACTATAAAAAAATATACACCAATTTTAGCTGTTTGTATTTATCATAAAGCACAAGATTGGTATATGATTCCTAAAATAGTATTAGATATATATCCTAACTACAAACTTTATTTAAGACATTACATGGAAGGTATATATGAAACTGTTATGTATTTTATACCTCAAAATTAACTCCTTAAAATAACAAATATTGTAACTAATTCGTAATAGCCAAGTGGTAAAATAATTTCCAATATTTTTTAAGGAAAGAAAATGAAAAAACAATTAGTTTTATCTTGTGCTTTGGCACTATCGGCTTTATCAAATTGTGCATATGCTGCAGAAACACTTAAAATTTTAACTTGGAAGGGTTATGCCCCTAATGAACTTGTTGAGAAATTTGAAAAAAAAACAGGTTATAAAGTTGAAATTACTTATTCTAATAATGAAGAGATGATTGCAAAATTAAGAGCAACTAGAGGTGCTGGTTTTGATGTAGCTCAGCCAAGCCAAGATAGAATTTCATCTGTTCAAGAAAAATACAAAATTTATAAAGCAATAGATTATTCAAAAATAAATACTTCTGCTTTAGTAACTTCTATGTTAGATGCTGTAAAAAAGAACACAAAAGTTAAAGATGATTCCTTTGCAGTTCCCTTTTGTTATGGAACTTCAGGTCTAATTGTTAATAAAAAACTAGCACCAAATGCTAAAGATTATTCTGCCTTATTGGATAAAGAGTATGCAGGAAAAATCTCTTATAGATTAAAAAGACCAACTTTAATTGGAGTTGCATTTGCTAAAGGGGAAAACCCATTTGAAAAATATTCAGATGCAAAAGAGTATAAAACATTAATGGATGGTGTTGCAAAAGATTTAATCAAAGCTAAACCTTATGTTAAAAACTATTGGTCAAATGGGGATTCATTATTAGAATTATTAAGATCAAGTGAAGTTGTTGTAGCTATGGGATGGGACAATGGTGGTTGGAAATTACATAAAGAAAATCCTGATTTAGATTTTGTTGCACCAAAAAGTGGAGCTTTAGGTTGGATTGATACTTTTGCAATTCCTGCAAAAGCTGAAAATGTAGAAGGTGCATATGCTTGGATTAATTTTATGTTAGAAGCAGAAAATGCAGCATATTTTACAAACAAAGAGGGGTATGGTACTGCTTCAAATGGTGCAAATAAATTCTTAGATAAAGAGATTAAAGATAATTTTGAAAGATCATTTACTAAAGCTGATATTGATAATATTAACTGGTATCCACCAGTGCCAGCAAAATTAGAGTCTATTGAAGGAAAACTTTTAGATAAAGTTAAAGCTTCAAAATAATCTGATGGATATTTTAGATATTAGGAGTCTGCGAAAACAATTCGCAGACCACCTTGCAGTAAAAGAGATTAATCTCCAAGTAAAGAAAGGTGAGTTTTTTTCTATTTTAGGTCCTTCAGGTTGTGGTAAAACAACTTTGCTTCGAATGATTTCTGGTTTTATAGAACAAACTTCTGGTGAGATTTTTATAAACAAGAAATCAATGAAAGGTATTCCTGCTAATAAACGACCTGTTAATTTAGTTTTTCAAAATCTTGCACTTTTCCCTATGATGAATGTTTATGAAAATATTGCATTTGGTTTAAAAAGAAGAAAAGTTCCAAAAGCTGAGATTGATAAAAAAGTTAAAGAGATATTAAAAAAAGTTCATTTAAGTGGATATGAGAAAAAAGATGTTTCCTCTTTATCAGGTGGTCAAAGACAACGTGTTGCTATTGCAAGGTCTTTGATATTAGAACCTTCTATTTTACTTTTAGATGAGCCTTTAGGAGCTTTAGATTTAAAGCTTAGGGAGTCAATGAAAATTGAGCTAAAAAAACTTCAACATGAGTTTGGAACAACTTTTATTTATATCACCCACGACCAATCTGAAGCACTTGTTATGAGTGATAGAGTTGCTGTTATGAATGGTGGAATTTTTGAGCAAATCGATACTCCTCAAAATCTATATGCAAATCCAAAAACAGCTTTTGTTGCTTCTTTTGTGGGTGAAACAAATAAATTAAAAGCCAAAAAAATATCAGAAAATAAAGTAATCAGTGAAGATATAGAGTTTGATGTAACGTTTATTGATAAAGTGGAAGATGAATGTTTTTTATTTATTAGACCAGAAGCAATTATAATAAATCCAGATGAAAATATGAACGATATTAACTGTTTTGAAGTTGTTATAAAAGATATTTTATTTGATGGTTCTAATACTAAAGTTCTTGCTCTTTTGGCAAGTGAAAAAGAGATAATGATTTCTCTTCCTCAAAATAAACAATTTAAAAATATAAAAGAAAATGATAGCTTAATTGTTGGTGTTAGTCTTGAAGATTGTAAGGTTTTTAAATAATGTTTAATGGGATTAGATTAAAGTTAGGAATATATCTCCTTTTCTTACCAGTTTTTCTTTGGCTTTTTTTACTTATTGTAATTCCCCAATTTGAATTACTTATGTTATCTTTTAGATTTGAAGATGATTATGGAGATATGATTTGGTCATTTGAAAATTATAAAGAGTTTTTTACAAATGAAATATATTGGTATACTTTTGCAAGAACCGCTTTTTATGCTATTTTTGTAACATTTTTAACTTTTGTAGTTACTTTTCCTGTTGCTTTTTATATTACAAAAATAGTTGATAAAAAATATGCATTGTTTTTATCAATTTTATTACTCCTTCCTTTTTGGGTAAGTGAGTTGGTTAGAGTTTATGGCTGGACAATATTATTAAGGGAAACAGGAGTTATAAATTTCTTTTTACAGTACTTAGGCTTTACATCAAAAGGAATTGAGTTTTTATATAATGATGTTAGTATGATTATGGGATTAGTTTATACTTCAATGCTTTTTATGATTGTTCCAATTATTTCAGCACTTGACGGAATGGATGATTCATATATTGAAGCAGCTTATGATTTAGGAGCTTCAAAACTAATAATCTTTTTTAAAATCATAATCCCCTATGCTTCAAGTGGAATTGTATCTGGCTTTATTGTTGTATTTATGTTAACTTTAGGAAACTATTTAACTCCAAATTTAATTGGAGGGAAAAACTCTCTTTGGTTTACTGAACAAATTTATAATCAATTTATTTCAAGTATGAATTGGAATCAAGGATCAGCATTTGGGTTTTTACTTTTAGTTTTATCTTCCTTAATCATTTTTGTGGCATTAAAACTTAGTAAACAATCACTTTCAAAGGCACTTAGATGATAAGAACTCTTCCTAAATTTAGATTTTACAATTTTGCCTTTGGTATTTATGTTTCTTTATTTTTTCTATTTTTATTTGCCCCTTTAGTTGTGACTTGTATTTTTGCTTTTAATGATTCAAATTTTCCATCACTCCCTTGGAATGGGTTTACATTAGATTGGTTTATAGCTGATAATAGTGAAAGGGTAGGGATATTTAACGATAGTGAAAATCTAAAAAGTATCTACAACAGTTTTAAAACAGCTTTTTTTGTAACTATTTTTTCTTTGATTGTTGGAACATATGCAGCTTTGATATTTGAAAGAAAAGATTTTAAATTTAAACAGTTTTTATATTTTTTAGCCTTAACTCCTTTAGTTATCCCAGGAGTAATTTTAGGGATTTCACTTTTGGTTTCAGTTAATGATTTAGGTTTATATTTAGATATAAATTTTGGAATAGACTTAGAGATACTAAGGCCTAGTTTTTGGTTGGTTGTAATTGGTCAGTTTTCTTTTATAACTACTTTTGTTTTATTAGTTGTAAGTGCAAGACTAAAAAAATTTGATGTTTGCTTAGAAGAAGCTTCTTTAAATCTAGGAGCTAGTATGCCTCAAACTATTTTTTTTATTGTAATACCTTTTTTAAAACCAGCACTTATTGGGGCAGCAGCAGTAGCATTTTTAATGAGCTTTGAAAATTTTAACACTACACTTTTTTTAATTGGTTCAGATACAACATTGCCTATAAATTTGTATTTGCAAGTTAGAGATGGAAGTACACCAATAATAAACTCAATCTCATTTTTATTGATTATTTGTACTTCAATAATCGCATTTTTTAATTTAATATTTTCCAAGAAAGGGAAATAGATGAATAGTTTTAGTTTCTATGAAAATAACCAAAATATCCAAATCGCACATAGAGGTTTTAGCTCTCTTTACCCAGAAAACACTATGATTGCTTTTAAAAAAGCAATTAAAAAAACAAAGATGATAGAACTAGATGTTGCCTTTTCAAAAGATGCAGTTGCTGTTGTAATTCATGATGATACCCTTTTAAGAACATCTAATGTAGGAAAAATCTTCCCCTTGAAAAAAGATTCCCATATAGATGAGTTTACTTTAGACGAATTAAAGCAATTGGATTTTTCTTCATGGTTTGATAAAAATTTAAAATTACAAACAATCTCAACATTAGAAGAGGTGTTAACTTTTTGTAAGAAAAAAGAAGTTTATGTAAATATTGAAATCAAAGATTTAACATTAAGCCCTTTTCACAAAAAAGCTGTTAAAAAAATTGTTAAAATAATAGATGAGTGTAAGATGTCTAAAAGTGTGATAGTCTCATCTTTTGTTTCAGAATATATTATTCAATTAAACAAAAAATATAAACATATTAAAAAAGCTTTTTTATGTGAAAATATAAATACCTTATATTTGTTGGAGTTTTTATTAAAATATAATATCGAAGCTTTTCATTGTAGTGATGAGATTGTTGAAGAAGAATTAGTTCAAGAACTATTAAAACATGGGATTTATACTTGTGTATTTACTGTAAATGATGAAAAGAGAAAAGAGGAACTTTTTTCTTGGGGTGTAAAAGGAGTTTTCACTGATTATTTAAATTAGTCTCACTACAAGCTGGTTTAAAAAAAAATCTTTTTAAGTAGACAATAATATTTGGAAGATATAAGAGATTTGCAAAAATTTATTATTTTATTTAATTTTATGCTTTAAATTTTATAAAAATAATTTATAATATATTTTATTTTTATTTTAGGAAATTATATGTATTGTCCAAATTGTAATGACATTAGACTTAATCAATATATTACTCCAAGTGGAATAGAAATTGATTTTTGTCCTAAATGTAATGGAAATTGGTTAGATAAAGGTGAAATTTTATTTTTTGTTGAGAATAAAGAATTTGTTGAAAAAGAATTAAAAAAATCTATTAAAAAAAGTGCATTCACTAATAAACTTTCGCCTATTTCAAAAGAACCTATGGAAACAATTAATTATTTAGAAAAAATAAAAATTGATTATTGTAAACAAAGTGAAGGTTTATGGTTTGATAGAGGTGAGTTTTCTAAATTTTCTAAAATATCTAATATAGAGGCTTTAGATTTTGAAAATAACAACGGTGAACTAGTTAATAAGTTTTCAGTATATTTTGAAGAAGAATTTAAAGAGACAAATGAAAAAACAACTTTAATAAAACTTCCTAATCTTATCTTTACATCATTTGTAACAATGGGAACCGTATTTTCTTTATTTACACTTTTCTTTTTATCTATATTAACTTTTTTTAGTGTAGACCTTTATATTTCTATTGGTCTTTCAATTTTATTTTCTTTTATGGGTTTATTTATTAGTCCAATGCTTTATGATTTTAATATAACAACTTTTATGTCTGGAAAATTAGTTGATTTTAATAATCTTCCTGATAATATACAAAACCTTTCTAGTAATATTAGTAACCAGTATAATATCAAAATACCAAAGTTTTATATTATTCAAGATGAAGCTCCTCAAGCTTTTACTTATGGTTATTCACCAAATTCAGGTAGAATTGTACTTTCCCAAGGACTTTTAAATCTTTTAAATGATGATGAAGTAGATGGAGTAGTAGCACATGAATTTGGACATATTATTCATTGGGATATGGTTTTAATGAGTATAATTATGGTTATTCCTAAAATTACTTATTTAATTTATAAGCATTTTGTTGAACAAATGAAAAATAAAGAAACAAGTAGTTCAAATGGTGACAACAAAAAAGGAACCGCCCAATTAGCTTTGATTGCGGTCGTAGCATATATTCTTTTTTATATTAGTCAATTGTTTGTATTATATTTTTCTAGAGTAAGAGAGTATCATGCTGATAGATTTTCTGCAAGTTTTACGAAATCACCCCATTCTTTAGCTAATGCTTTGGTTAAAATTGGTTATGGGTTAATAAAAACTTCTGACCAAAAAACTGAAAAAGAGCATACTCTTTCAAGTTCACCTCTAAATATATTTGATAATAAAGCAGTGCCTGCTTTTGCTATTTCATCTTTTTCTTCACATCAAAACCAAGACAATATTGATGACTTAAAAGAGGTTATGAAATGGGACTTATGGAACCCTTGGTCATCTTGGTATGAACTTAATTCAACTCATCCATTAATTGCGAATCGTTTAATAGCTTTATCAAATATTGCTGAAACTCAAAATAAAAAACAATTTTTTATTATTAATGAAAAAAAACCTGAGTCCTATCATGATGATTTCTTAATAGATTTTATAATTTATTTGACCCCCTATAGTTGCTATTATGTTTTTTATTTTTTATAACATAATTTTAACTGCAATGGAATTACCATATAATGATAAATATGCAGCTATATCTTTAGCTATTTATGGAATAAGTTCTATGATTAAAAACATATATAGTTATAGAAGCTCTTATTTCCCAGAAATGTCAATATCTGCTTTGTTGAAAAAAATTAAAGTTTCAGAAGTACGACCTATTCCTTGTAAAATTAAAGGAACAATAATAGGAAAAGGAATACCCGGATATATTGCTTCTGAGGATTTTATTATTAAGGATGAAACAGGAATATTATACGTTGATTATAGACAACCATTAGGTTTATGGGAGTTCTTTTTTGGTTTATTCAAAGCTGATGGATTTATTAATAAAGAGGTTGAAGTTATAGGTTGGTATAGAAGAGCACCTATACCATTTATTGAGATTCAATCTATAAAAGTAGTTGATGGAGAAATTAATTCATATAGTACTTTTAGATATTTTCAGCTAGTATTATTTTCAATAGTATCAGTTGGAGGATTACTATGGTTAGGTACATATTATTAAAAAGTTTAAATTGTTCTATATAAGTCATATTTAAGTTTATATTAAGTATAATCCAAAACTTTTTTAGAAAACAACTCAACGTTTCTCTAGAATGGTAGTATCGTTTTGATTATGACTCTTGTCATATGTCATGGCGTCATTGGGACGTAACGAGAAGCATGAGCCGCTTTAAAGCTCAAACCACGAAAATAGAGAATCTATAATGATTCAACAATTTTACTAGATCTCTATAAAAAAAATAAAGGGAAAGAATGCCTACTATTAATCAGCTTGTTAGAAAAGAGCGAAAAAAGGTGATCAAAAAATCTAAGTCACCTGCATTAGAAAAATGTCCACAAAGAAGAGGTGTATGTACAAGAGTATATACTACAACTCCTAAAAAACCAAACTCGGCTTTAAGAAAAGTTGCAAAAGTTAGATTAACTACAGGTTTTGAGGTTATCTCATATATCGGTGGTGAGGGTCATAACCTTCAAGAACACTCTATCGTATTAGTTAGAGGGGGAAGAGTTAAGGATTTACCTGGTGTTAAGTATCACATCGTAAGAGGTGCTTTAGATACTGCTGGTGTTGCAAACAGAACTGTTGCAAGATCTAAATACGGTACTAAAAGACCTAAGAAATAAGTAGAAGGATAAGAGAATGAGAAGAAGAAAAGCTCCTGTTAGAGAAGTAATGGCTGATCCTATCTACAATAGTAAAGTGATCACAAAATTTATTAATACTGTAATGTTAGATGGTAAAAAATCTGCTGCACAAAAAATTATGTATGGTGCAATTGCAAACTTAGATGCTAGAGGTGAAGAATCTGGTTTCGATTTATTTGAAAAAGCAATTGAAAATGTTAAACCACTTATAGAAGTAAAATCTAGAAGAGTTGGTGGAGCAACTTACCAAGTTCCTGTTGAAGTTAGAGCTGTAAGAAGACAAACTTTAGCACTTAGATGGCTTGTTGACAATGCTAGAAAAAGAAACGAAAGAACTATGGTTGAGAGATTAGCAAACGAATTATTTGAAGCTGCAAATGAAAGAGGAGCTTCATTTAAGAAGAAAGAAGATATGCACAGAATGGCTGAAGCAAATAAAGCATTTGCTCACTATAGATGGTAATCACACTGTAATTATTTTTCAAACATATAAGGAAGGGTGTCTAACACCCTTTTTTTTTATCTAGTTTTAGATATAATCTCGCAAAATTTAAAAATTTAAAAGGAAAATTTAAGATGGCAAGAAAAACCCCTCTTAACAGAGTTAGAAATATTGGTATCGCTGCTCACATCGATGCTGGTAAAACTACAACTACTGAAAGAATTTTATTCTATACTGGTGTATCTCATAAAATTGGTGAGGTTCACGACGGTGCTGCTACAATGGACTGGATGGAGCAAGAACAAGAAAGAGGTATTACAATTACTTCTGCTGCGACAACTTGTCACTGGCCTCACCCAAAAACTAATGAGCAACTGCAAATTAACATCATTGACACTCCGGGTCACGTTGACTTCACAATTGAAGTTGAAAGATCTATGAGAGTTTTAGATGGTGCTGTAGCAGTATTCTGTTCAGTTGGTGGAGTTCAACCTCAATCTGAAACTGTTTGGAGACAAGCAAATAAGTATAGAGTACCAAGAATGATTTTTGTTAACAAAATGGACAGAACTGGTGCAGATTTCTTTATGGTTGAAAAACAAGTTTCTGAAAGATTAAAAGCTAATCCTGTTCCAATTCAAATTCCAATTGGTGCTGAAGAAGACTTTAAAGGTATCGTTGATTTAGTACAAATGAAAGCTATCGTTTGGGATGATGATGCTGCAATGGGTTCTAACTACCACGTTGAAGATATTCCTGCTGAATTACAAGATCAAGCTGAAGAATATAGAGAAAAAATGATTGAAGCTGCTGCTGAGTCATCTGAAGAATTAATGGAAAAATATTTTGAAGAGGGTGAATTATCTGAAGAAGAAATCGTTGCTGGATTAAAAGCTGCAACTTTAGCTATGACTATTACTCCAATGACTTGTGGTACTGCATTTAAAAACAAAGGTGTTCAAACTTTACTAGATGCTGTTGCAATGTATTTACCAGCTCCAACTGAGGTTGCTGACATTAGAGGTGAAACTCAAGATGGTGAAGCTGTTATTGTTCCTTCTTCTGATGATGGTGAAGTAGCTGCATTAGCGTTCAAAATTATGACTGACCCATTTGTTGGACAATTAACATTTACAAGAGTTTATAGAGGACAATTACAGTCTGGTACATATGTAATGAACTCAACTAAAATGAAAAAAGAAAGAATCGGTAGATTACTTAAAATGCACTCTAACAATAGAGAAGAAGTAAGTGAGTTATATGCTGGTGAAATCGGTGCAGTTGTTGGTCTTAAATCAACTATCACTGGTGATACTTTAGCATCTGAAAAAGATCCAGTAATCTTAGAAAGAATGGAATTCCCAGAGCCAGTTATCTCTGTTGCAGTTGAGCCAAAAACTAAAGCTGACCAAGAGAAAATGGGTATCGCTTTAGGTAAACTTGCTGAAGAAGATCCATCATTTAGAGTTGCTACAGATGAAGAATCTGGTCAAACTATTATCTCAGGAATGGGTGAGTTACACCTTGAAATTCTCGTAGACAGAATGAAAAGAGAATTCAAAGTTGAAGCAGAAGTTGGTGCTCCACAGGTTGCTTATAGAGAAACTATTAAAAACCCTGTTGATCAAGAGTACAAATATGCTAAACAATCTGGTGGTAAAGGTCAATATGGTCACGTATACCTAAAAATTAATCCACTTCCAGCAGATTCTGAAGATAACTTCAAATTCAACAACGATATTAAAGGTGGGGTTGTACCAAAAGAGTATATTCCTGCAGTTCAAAAAGGTTGTGAAGAAGCTATGGCTGGTGGTATCCTTGCTGGATATCCAATGGTTAATATTGAAGTTACACTTTATGATGGTTCTTACCACGACGTTGACTCATCTGAAATGGCGTTTAAATTAGCTGCTTCTATGGGATTCAAACAAGGTTGTAGATCTGCAGCTGCACAAGCTGTTATCTTAGAGCCAATGATGAAAGTTGAAATTGAAACTCCTGAAGAATATATGGGAGATGTAATTGGTGACTGTAACAAAAGAAGAGGACAAGTTCAATCTATGGATGACAGAGCTGGTGTTAAATTAGTTACTGCATTAATTCCATTATCTGAAATGTTCGGATACTCTACTGACTTAAGATCTATGTCTCAAGGTAGAGCAACTTATTCTATGTTATTTGATTCTTATCAAGAAGTTCCTAAAAACGTTTCTGATGAAATCATCAAAAAGAGAAATGGTTAAAATCGTTTAAAAGAGTAACCTGCGTCACTCTTTTAGATTTTAACGAGATTCTTGATGTTCCTTTAGGAACCAAGAATGTCTGAAATCCATTTTCAAAATTAACGAGCTTTCGTAATTACATCGAAAGGTCTGAATAGAACAAGAGGGATGTGCATTTTGCATATCCCTTTTTTATTTCTTCATCATAATCAACTTCTAAATTCTTGTTTAAATTATTTTTAGATAAAATCTTGGCTATATCTAATAAAAAAGTAGGACATATTGATACATAAGATTTTCATCATATTTCTTTTTACTCTAATAAATCTTAACGCTGCAATGGAAGATGATATTGTATATGTAGAAGATAAAAGTACTAAAAATATAAGTTTAAAAGATGAATTTTTAAATCCTAATACGCAATTTTACACTATAAGTATTTGCACTTTAGATTTAAATAAATATGATCCAATTGAATACTTCAAGACTTTTAATATGACTAATGCACTTGCTTATAAATTTGGTGAAAATAAACAGTTTGCAAGGGTTATTTCAGGGGTTTATAAAACCGGTACTGAAGCAACAAATGCAATAAAAGATTTAGACCCTAGATTAATAAAAAATAAACCTTATTCAGCAAATCTAAAAAGACATCAAGAGGTTTTTACAGAATATCAAAATAGTATTAAAAAAACTATTACACCAAATAAAAAAAACATAGAAAAAATAGAAGTTAATAAGCAGTCTTCTAAATCAATTTTTATTAATAATTCAAAAGAAGCAAAAAAATTAAAAGAAGAGTTTTTAAATGAAAATTCTCAATTTTATTCAATAGCACTTGGAAGTATTTCATTAAAAAGAAATAGCATAGAAAACTTTTTTGAAACCTATGGAGTAGAAGATGAAGCTTTAGCTCATTTATATGGGAAAAATAAAGATAAAGCACGAATCATATATGGTTTATATAAAACAAGAGCAGAAGCAATTGATGCAATAAAAAAGTTTAATAAAAATTTGAAACGTAATAAACCATATTCTATGAAAATGGAAAAATTTCAAAGTTTTTATAATAAAAATATTTCTAAAAATGAAGACAACTCTATTGTTGAATTAAAAATGAATGATTCTAATAAAAAAGAGCTAGCAAGTAAACCTAATCTTAGTGATGATATTAAAATTATAAAAAATGAAAAATTAGAAAAACCTAAGATAGTTAATAAAATAAAAGAAGAAGTTAAAGAAAGAAAAATAGAAAATAAAGAAAAAGAAAAAAATAGTGTAAAAAAGATTAAGAAAAAAAAGACAGAACCAATAATTGAAAAAAAAGATAATAGCTTTTTAAAAGAATCAAAACTAGTTGATGTTTATTATGTTGAAGAGGATGGAGAGTTTAATATTTTAAGTGAAGTTTTTTTAAATGATGGAAGTTCTTTTTTTACAATTGATTTTGGGGAAGTAAATTTAAAAGAGTCTACAATTGAACAAGCTTTTTTAAACAATAAAATAAAAAATGAAGCATTAGCATATAAATATGGGGATAATCAAGAATATGCAAGAGTTATTTATGGAGCATTTGAAACTAAAGATGATGCAAGAAAAACCATTGAAGAATTAAATGTTACAAGTTTAAAAAATTTAAGAGTAAGTAATATAAAAAATCATCAAAAGCTATATAAAATTTATCATAAAAATAAAATGATATTTAATAGTAAGGTAAATAATGCACAAGATGAAACTAGTAAATATGAGTTTGATTATTCAAGTGTATATGCAAAATTAGAAAATAGTGAAAGTAAAATAAAAAAAGAATTTTTTAATAGAGGTACTTCTAAATATACAATCACTTTAATTACATTTTTAAAAGATGATATTAGAGTGGACAAATTTTTTGAATATAATAACTTATATGAAGAAGTACTAGCTTTTCCAATAGGGAGCCAAAATAGTTATTATAGAGTTATTAAAGGTGTTTATGATAGTTTTGACGAAGCAAATGAAGCTATAAACAATTTAAGTAAAGATTTAAGGGAAAATCAACCATATGTTTCAAAAATTTCAAGTCAACAAAAAAAGCTTGAGAAATATGGAAGAGTTTTAGAAACTGAAATGAAACAAATTCAAATGATTGAATTTAAATAGGAAAAGTAATTGAGATTAACAAAAAGTTCAGAAAGATTAAAATCTATAAAAAAAGCAGGAATTTTTTTAAAACCTAATTCTCCTGAAATAAAAGAAGATTTTTTTAAAATTAAAAAGTGTTTTGATGTACATAATATAGAGTTTATTCTTGAAGAAAACTCTGCAAAGATGATAAATGAAGACCATGGTAAAAGTTTAGAAGAGATTTGCAAAGAGGTAGATATCCTTTTATCTATAGGTGGTGATGGAACTTTATTATCTGCTGTAAGAAGTTCTTTTAAATATGATATACCAATTTTAGGTATTCATATGGGAACTTTAGGTTTTTTAACTGATATTGTATTGGAAGAGCTTCCTTCATTTTTAAATGATTTAATGAATGACAATTATAGAATTGATAATAGAATGTTGGTGGAGTGTAAAATTAGTGATAAAACCTATGTAGCTTTTAATGATATAGTTATATCTAGAAAAACAGTTTCATCAATGTTAAAAGTTAATGCAAAAATTAATGGGGAATCTTTTAACTCTTATCATGGGGATGGAGTGATTATCTCAACACCAACAGGTTCAACTGCATATAATCTATCTGTTGGTGGCCCTATTGTTTATCCTTTGACAGAAGCTTTTATTATAACACCTGTTGCTTCACACTCTTTAACCCAAAGGCCACTAGTAATGCCAGCAGAAATAGAGATTGAGTTTAAAATAAAAGATTCTCAAGGAGCTGTTATTTTAATTGATGGGCAAGATATTATAGAAGCAAGAGATGAAGCAATTATTAAAGTTACAATTGCAGATAAAAAAGCTAAACTTATTCATAGAACAAAAAGAGATTTCTTTAAAGTTTTAAATGAGAAATTAGGATGGGGAAATAATTGATTAATAGAATTTATCTAAATGATTTTTTATCATTTAAGGATGTTGAATTAGAATTAGAAAAAGGTTTGGTTGTTTTTACAGGACCTAGTGGAGCAGGAAAATCTGTTTTAATGCAATCAATTTTATCTTTATTTGGAATAGGTGAGTGTAGAGCAAAACTTGGAGAAATTACTTTAAGTAATATGGGGATTGAAGATGAAGTTTATGATATACAAAAAGATGATGATATTATAATCAAAGAGATAAAAAAAGATAAAACTAGATATTTTTTGAATGCCCAAACAATCTCTAAAAAAAATCTAAATCAATTTTCAAAAACACTTATTAGACATCTGCATTTAAAAGATAACTCAGATTTTGATTCAATAAAACTAATCGCTTTTTTAGACTTTTATTGTAAAAAATATGAGAAAGAATATGCTTCAATAAAATCAGAGTTTGATGAAAAATATAAAGAGCTTTCTACTATTCAAAAAGAGCTTGAAAAAATTAGAAATGATGAATCAAAACTCGAAGATTTGAAAGAGTTTGCAAAATTTGAAATAGATAAAATCAATTCAATTAATCCTCAAGTTG
Organism: Arcobacter arenosus; assembly: GCF_005771535.1. Taxonomy (NCBI): domain Bacteria; kingdom Pseudomonadati; phylum Campylobacterota; class Epsilonproteobacteria; order Campylobacterales; family Arcobacteraceae; genus Arcobacter; species Arcobacter arenosus. The sequence continues at coordinate 256,979 of NZ_VANU01000005.1, read as the reverse complement.
GCGAATATGAGGAATTAGCTTTAATTAAAAAGAAATTATCTAAAAAAGAAAAGATAGAAGAAGCTATTGAAAAATCACAAGCTATTTTTAATTACACTTCAGCGGTTAATGAAGCATTATCTTTGCTTGATGAAGATAGTAGTTTTTTTGATGAAGCTATAAATGAATTAAATAATATTTATGAGAAATTTAATGACTCTTTATATGAATTAGAAGAATTAGATATTGAAACTGTATTGGATAGAATTGAAAAACTTTCATCTTTACAAAAAAGATTTGGTTCAATTGAAGAGGCAATAGAATATAAAGAGAATAAAGTAAAAGAGTTAGAATCTTACGAAAATATCTCTTTTGAAAAATCAGTATTAGAAAAAAAACATAAAAAAATTACAATTGAAGTTGAAGCTTTATCAAAAGATATTAGTAGATATAGAAAAAAAGCAGTAAAAGTATTAGAAGAAAGAATGAATTATTATTTAAAGTTTTTATATCTTTCTAATGCAAAAATAAAAGTTGAAGAGAAAAATTTGACTAAAGATGGAATTGATGAGATTCTTTTTGAGTTAAATGGAGTAAACCTTGAGACAATTAGTTCAGGGGAATTCAACAGACTTAGACTAGCACTTCTTACTTCTATTAGTGAGTTTGATATCGTAAATAATGGAATTTTATTTTTAGATGAGATTGATGCAAATTTAAGTGGAAAAGAAAGTTCAGCAATCGCTACAGTATTAAATAAATTATCAAACTCTTATCAGATATTTGCAATCTCACATCAACCTCAGTTAACATCAACTGCCCACCAACATTTTTTAGTGGATAAGAAAAATGGTGTTTCAACTGTAAAAAAACTTGATGATGAATCAAGAATAAATGAAATTGCTAGGATGATAAGTGGAGAAAGCGTTACAAAAGATGCATTTTCTTTTGCTAAAAATCTTTTAGATGAAAAAAGAGTTTAAGGATTAACTTCAAACTCTTTTTTCATATTTTCTACTAAAACTTTTATTTTATCTTTTTGAATTTTTGTTCTTGCATTTAATATTAAAGTATCTAAACTTTTATGAAACTTTTTTAGAAAATTTAAAATATATTTTGTTTTTTTGTAAGGGTTATTTACATGGGCACTAAGTTCAATAAACTCTAAAACCATATCTGTATATCCCAAGAAAGCTGCATAATTTATTGGTAAAACACCAAACTTATCAGGCTCATTTAACAATGATTTATTGTATGAATAAATAAGTTTAAATATTTTAATATCATTTTTCCAAACGGCATTGTGTAATATATGTCTACCTCTATTGTCAATTGCATTCATATCTACACCACTATGTAAAAGCATTTTTATAACAGTGATATCACAATCTAGAATAGCTTTATGCAAGGTTATTCCACCATAAGAATCTTTTGCATTTACATTTGCACCCATTATAATGATTGCTTGTAGATTATTGTAATAGTTTCTTTGCTCTTTCTCTTTTTTAAATTCTTGGTTTTCTAACATATATTTATAAATAATATTATTGCCATCTTTATCTTGGGCATTTATGTCTGCACCGTATTTTATTAGAAGTTTTACAATATCTGTTGCCCCATATCTTAATGCTTCAAAAAAATATGGTTCATCTTTTGAATTGTATTGTTTTAATTTAACATCTGTATTTACTAAGACGCTCTCTAAAATAGATACATAATCACTTTTAAAATCAAGTTTTACTCTTTGGCTAGGTTTAGCCTTTTTTTCTTCTCTTACAATTAAAATTGCATCAATTAATTTTTCAATTACTGTATGATTATTTGAATTTCTAATATTAGGATTTATTCCATAATCAAGTAAAAGATGAATTGTTTCAAGATAACTATTTCCTTTTTCTATTATCAAACTTAATGCAGTGTTGTTGTTTTTATCAACTATATCAATTGGTACTTCACAATCCAATAATAAATTTAAAAGTTTTAAGTGTTGATTTTTTGCAGAAAGAGATAATACTGTTTCATTATCATTATTCACTATTGTTGTATCTATATTAGATTCTATAATGATTGGAATTATATCAATTAGATTTTTTATATCTTTTTTATGCTTTTCTACATCCTCTTTTGTATCAATTACAAGATTATTTTCTTTATAAATAATATACTCAATTAGGTGTAAAAGTATATTATTCCCTTTTTTATCAATACAGTTTATATCTAAGCCATCTTCAAGAAGTTTTAGAAAAATATTGTGACATTCAAAACCATTTTCAATTACATAAAAAAGTAGATTTCTTCCATTATGATCAAGTTTTTTTAAACTATTAAATCTATCTAAAAGAGTGTTCAAAATATTAATGTTTTCAAAAGATTCTTTATAAAATAATATTGAGTCATCATTAATAAATTTTGGCTCTTCTAATAAATCATCGATAATTTGTAGATTTTGTGACTTTACTGCAAAGTGTAGAATTGATTCATTTTTTTTATTTTTTTTGTTTAAATCTTTAACTAAAGGCTTTAGTTTTTTATATGCAGGAAAATGTCCATTATATACAGCAAAGTCAATGGCTGTATAACCACTATAGTTTTCTAAATTTACATTAGCATTTTTTTCGAGCAATAAATCTATGGCACTTAAAAAACCATCTTTACAAGCTAACATTAAAGGTGAATTTCCTTTTGAGTCTTGATAGTTTATATCAATTCCATTTTTAACAAGCCATTTTGCTGATTCTATTTTATTGTTTAAAATCATTATGTGCAAGAAGTTTTCATTATTTTGATTTACATGATTAATATTTAAATGTTCTAGCATAGAATTAACTTTATCTTCTTTAAAAGTCGAACTTTTTAATTCTTTTAATAAATCATCAATTGTTGCTTTTTTAAATAGCTTTTTAATCATAAAAATCCTTTAGTTTCTTATTTTAACATAAAAACATAAAATAAAATAATAATTATTTAAAAGGTCAAACTAACTTGACATTTTAATGTTTAAGGATTATAATAAGTTCAAAATAATGAGAGTGGGAAAGTTCATGTTATCAAAAATATCAATCAAAGGGAAGTTGTTAATAATATCTTTGTGTGCAATTGTAATTGTATCTATATTAATAGCAACTCAGTCAATTTATACTTTAAAAAAAGTATCAAAAGAAAAAATTGAAAACTTTAAGCAAGAGGCTTATTCAAATAAAGAAAAAGAACTTGAAAATTATGTTTCACTTGCTTTAAAAACAGTTGATTCTTATTATGAAAGAACATCTATTGAGAAAGTTAAAGTTGAAGTTCAAGAGACTTTAAAATCTGAAGCGAAATTTATATTTTCTATTTTAAATCACGAGTATGAAAAAAACAAAGATTTATTACCTACAGATGAGTTAAAAGAGAAATTAAGAAGTATTGTTGAGGGTACTAGATATGGAGAAAATGGTTATTTTTGGATTAATGATTTAGATGCAGTTATTGTTATGCATCCAATTAAACCACAACTTGATGGAAAAAATTTATATAATTATAAAGACAAGGGTGGAAAACAAATCTTTAAAGAGTTTGCAGCAGTTGCAAAAGCACAAAAAGAAGGTTTTGTTGATTATGTTTGGCCAAAACCAGGATTTGAAAAACCACAACCAAAAGTATCTTTTGTAAAACTTTTCGAGCCTTTTGGCTGGGTTATAGGTACAGGGGAATATGTTTCTGATGTTTCTGAAAATCTAAAAAAAGAAGCATTAAAATCTATCTCAGCAATGAGATATGGGAAAAGTGGTTATTTTTGGATAAACGATTCAGAACCAAAGATGATTATGCATCCAATCAAACCATCATTAAATGGCAAAAATCTATCAAAAGTTAAAGATCCAGAAGGAAAGTTTTTATTTAATGAAATGGTTAAAGTATCAAAAACTGAAAACTTAGGTGGTTTAGTTGAGTATATGTGGGAAAAACCGGGGAAAGATGCACCACAATTAAAGTATTCTTATGTTAAAAAATTTGAACCTTGGGATTGGATTATTGGAACAGGTGCTTATGTAGATGATATTGAAGAAAGCATTTTAAAAATGGAAGAGCAAACAAATAAAGAGATTGCTGATATTGTTATTTATTTCTCTGTATTTACTATCATAGCAATTATTATTATTTATTTAGTTTATTCATTTTTAGTTAAAAAAATTATCATTAGACCTATTGAAGACTTAAAAGGAGCAGTTGAAAATTTAGGTTCAGGTAATGATACTAGTGAAAGAATAAAAAAATCTAGTGATGATGAGATTGGATCTTTAGTTGATGCCTTTAATGGTTATGTTGATAACTTAAAAGCTGGGTATGCTCAAGATGCCTTAGTTATTGAAGAGGTTGAAGATGTTATTAGAAAAATAAAAAATGGTTTTTATGTGTATAAAGTTGAAAAGACATCTAATAATCCTACTATTCAAAAACTAAGAGAATCAATTAATTCAATGATAGATTCAACAAATGATAAATTAGAAGATATAAATAAAGTTTTACTTGAATATGGTGATTCTAATTTTGATACATCATTAACTTCTTCTAAAAAAGGTTCTAATGGTATTATTGGTTCAATATTTGCTAGTACAAGGGAACTAGGTGGTACAGTATCAGAATTTTTATCAATGATAACAAAAACAGGTGAAAAGTTAAATGCTGATATTGATGTCTTATCATCATCTTCTAGTCAGCTATCAGATTCAGCAAACGACCAAGCTGCATCTTTAGAGCAAACAGCAGCGGCTGTAGAAGAGATTACATCAATTATTAAATCAAGTAATGAAAAAGTAAATAGAATGTCTATTTTGGCAAATGATTTAAATAAATCTGCACGTGATGGACAAAACCTAGCGTCAAGAACAACTTCTGCTATGGATGATATTGATACACAAGTACAAGCTATTAATGATGCTATTACAGTAATTGACCAAATAGCTTTCCAAACAAATATTCTATCTTTAAATGCTGCAGTTGAAGCAGCAACAGCAGGAGAAGCAGGAAAAGGATTTGCCGTTGTTGCCCAAGAGGTTAGAAATCTAGCTAGTAGAAGTGCAGAAGCAGCAAAAGAGATTAAAGATTTAGTTGAAAATGCCACAACAAAAGCAAATGAAGGTAAAGCTATTGCAGATAACATGATTAAAGGTTATTCTGAATTAAATGCTAAAGTTAGTGAAACAATTGAACTTATTACAGATGTAGATTCTGCTTCTAAAGAGCAAGAGACTGGTATTGTTCAAATTAATGATGTTATTAACTCTTTAGACCAAGCAACACAAGTAAATGCATCATCAGCAACACAAATTAGTAATCTTGCAACTGAAGTTTCTGAATTATCTTCTAGTCTACTTGATATTGCTGAAAGAGCAAATTTTGATAAGAGAAAGCAAGAAGAGATTTGTGATGTAGATTTAGTTTTTACAATGTCTAAATTAAAAAATGATCATATTGTTTTCAAAAACAAAAACTTTGCTCAAGTAGGAACCTTTAAATCATGGAGTGTAACTTCTCCAAAAGAGTGTGATTTTGGTAGATGGATTTTAGAGCAAGAAAGTCAAAGAAAAGAGTTCTGTAGTACATCTAACTGGAATAAAATGAAAGAATATCATGAGCAAGTTCATAATTTGGTTGGTGAATATATTTCATTAAATTCAAAAAAAGCTTCAAATGAAGAATTAGAAAAAGTTTCTTCTGATTTAGAAACAAAAACTGAAGAGTTATTTAGATCTATGGATAAAATTAAAGCTGAAAACTGTTCTATTCAAAGTACTAAGGTAAAAGAGAATAGGACTACAGAAGTTTCATCACCAAAACCTGTTAAAATGGAAACAAGGATTGAAAATAAAACAACAGTTTCAACTCCTGCAAAAGTTTCAACAACTACTTCAAAAACAATTACATCTAACAATAATGATGACGATGAATGGGAAAGCTTTTAAAAGCTTTCCTTATTTATTCTTATAAATCTTAATTAACTTAATACAAAATCTTTTTTATAAAAAAATTTGATATAATTGCGAAATTATCAAACTGTGTCTTGTAAACACATAAGGAAAATCTTATTATGAATAACAACAAAAAAATAGAATTATTATCCCCTGCTGGAAATCTTGAAAAATTAAAAATCGCTTTTAACTACGGTGCTGATGCCGTATATGGTGGGGTTAGTCACTTTAGTTTAAGAATTAGATCTGGAAAAGAATTTACTTTTGAAACATTTAAAGAGGGTATTGATTATGCACATTCTTTAGGAAAAAAAGTTTACGCTACAATTAATGGATTCCCTTTTAACTCTCAAATTGATTTATTAAAAAAACATATTGTACAAATGGCTGAGCTTAAGCCAGATGCTTTAATTGTTGCAGCTCCTGGTGTTGTAAGACTTTGTAGAGAATTAGCTCCACAAATTCCAATTCATTTGTCAACTCAGGCAAATGTAATGAATTACCTAGATGCGCAAGTTTATTATGATATGGGTGTTAGAAGAATTATTGCTGCACGTGAAATAAGTTTAAAAGATGTTAAAGAGATAAAAAAACATCTACCTGATATGGAGATTGAAATCTTTGTTCATGGTTCTATGTGTTTTGCTTATAGTGGTAGATGCTTAGTTAGTGCTGTTCAAATGGGAAGAGTTCCAAATAGAGGAAGTTGTGCAAACGATTGTAGATTTGAATATACTTTATATGCCGCAAATGAAGATCATAGTACTTTATTTAGATTAGAAGAAGAGCCAGGAGTTGGAACTTATATTTTTAATGCAAAAGATATGAATTTAGCAAGTCATGTTGATGAAATTTTAGAATCAGGAGCAGTTGATTCTATAAAAATTGAAGGTAGAACAAAATCACCTTATTATGCAGCAGTAACTGCATATGCTTATAGAAATGCCATTGATGATTTTTATGCAAATAAATTTGATGCTAATAAGTATCAAGAGGAGTTAGCAACAACTAAAAATAGAGGTTTTACTGATGCTTATTTAATCCATAGACCATTTGAAAAAAATGATACACAAAATCATGAATATGCTTTAAGCAAAGGAAGTTTTGAAGTAAGTGGATTAGTAACAGAAGATGAACAACATTTTATGTGTAAGTATAAAACTTACCCAAACGAAGAAACAGAAATTTTTGCTCCTTTAAATTCTGTAATTTCAGAAGTTGATAATGAAATTGGAAAAATCTATAAAAAAGATGATGGTAAATACTATATCTCATTTAAAAAGATTTTGACAGAAACTGGAAAAGAGCTTGAATCAGTTCATAGTGGAAATACAAATAAAATCCAACTTCCTGGAAAATTGCCATATTTAACTATGCTTAGAATTGAAAATGTAGAAGAGATATTAGAACAAAGCACTTGTAGTAATTAATAATGGTTATATTTAGAGTTACAGAAAATATTAATATAAAAACAACTGATGGTACTTTAGTTAAATATTCAAAACTAAAAGGACCATCTAATCTTTTTAATGAAACTGTTTATATAACAACATTTGAAGATTTTGAAGATATTAAAAAAGTTTTTTTAAATGTAGGCGTTAAATATAAAGCAAGAGTTATAGATGAAACTAAAATCAGATATTTAAGTCAATTCCCTAGAGAATTAGGGGTTACAAATTTAAATGAACATTTTTTAACTCAAAAATATGATTATTCATATAAAAATTTAAATAAAGCAGATATAAATGAAGCTGAAATAAAATCAATATATCTAAATGAGGATAGTGTTGATTTAAATAAACAATTAGAAGGAACATTAAAAAAAGATATTTCAATTATGATATTGGGAAATGTTGGATTATCGATGTCTGAAATGATTTGTGGGTGTACTTCATTAAGAATCTTTTATGAGAAACTAAGAAAAAAATTTAGAAGTGTTAAACTTGATATTTATTTAAATGCTTCAGAAAATAAGTTTTATTCTAGGGATAAAATGATTTTTTCTAATCAAAACTTTATTAATAGTGTAAATCCCCTTTCAATAGATGTAAAATCTTTTTGTGCCTATGATTTTTTTGTAGATTTTAGTTCAGTAACTAATAGAAGTTATTTTAAACATTTATCGAAAATCGATGCATTTTTATATAAACTAGGAATAGATTATAGAAAAATTGATGAAAATGAAAAGTTTAATACTATTAATATCTCATCATATAAACCTAAAAATGAATTAAAAGAAAAAATAGATAGATTAAAGCTTAAAGGTGAAACTTTACTTTTTCATCCCTATTCAGCAAATTTAAATAAATCAATACCAAAAGAGATTGCATCTAGAATCTTAAGAGAGTTAATTGAAAAGTTACCTGAATATACAATTGTTTCTACAATTAAAATTGATTCAAAAACTGATGATGACAGATATGTTGATTTATCCTCAAATTCTCAAAACTTTTTAGATTTTTCATATATTGTTGCAAATATGTCAAAAGTTGTTACTGTAGATACGGCAACATACCATATTGCTGAGGCTTTTTTTATTCCAACTGTAGTGATTTTTACAACGGCAAAGGAAAGTGCAAATTCAAACATATATTCAAACAGTAAAGCTGTTTATGTAGAGGATGAATCAAAGAATTTTAGTAAATTTATATTTGATAATGATTCCTTGATTTTACATAGGTTTACAGGGTGGAATAAACTTAAATCTTCTAAGATTATAAAACTGTTAGAAACTTTTTGATATAATATTACCCATTTTAACAATACTTAAGGAAAATCAATGAACTTTGTATCTATCTTAATGGGTAGTAAATCAGATTATGAAATTATGAAACACTGTGCTGATACTTTAGAAAAATTTGATGTAAAATATGAAATCATCATCTCTTCAGCTCACAGAAGTCCAGAAAGAACAAAAAATTATATTAAAGAAGCAGAAGAAAAAGGTGCTGTTGCATTTATCGCTGCTGCTGGAATGGCTGCTCACTTAGCAGGTGCTGTTGCTGCAACTACAACTAAACCAGTTATTGGAGTACCTATGAAAGGTGGAGCAATGGATGGTATGGATGCTATGCTTTCAACTGTTCAAATGCCTGCTGGAATGCCTGTTGGTACTGTTGCCCTTGGAAGAAGTGGTGCAGTAAATGCAGCATATTTTGCAATGCAAATCTTATCAATTACTGATAAAGAATTAGCAGTTAAATTAAAAGAGGACAGAATAGTTCAATCAAAAAAAGTTGAGAGTGACTCAGCTACTATTGAAGTTATTCTTTAATGAAGCAAGTTGCACTTTTTACTTTGCCAAAATGTAAATGGTGCAATGAAGCTAAAGCTTATTTCAAGGCAAAAAAGATCAAATATAATTTAGTTGATCTTTCCACAAACAAAAAAGCTTTAAATGATTGTAAAAAACATGGTTGCTCTGGTGCACCTGTTGTTTTGATAGAAAATACTTGGATTTGTGGTTTTGATAAAAATAAAATAAATAAAGCATTAGGAATTAAATAGATGGTTACTTTTTCAGAAATTCTATTAAAATTACAACAATTTTGGGCACAACATGGGTGTAATATTGTACAACCTTATGATATACCAGCCGGAGCTGGAACTTTTCATCCTGCAACACTACTAAGAAGTTTAGATTCAACACCTTGGTCTACAGCTTATGTAGCTCCAAGTAGAAGACCAACTGATGGTAGATATGGTGAAAATCCAAATAGATTAGGGGCTTATTATCAATTTCAAACTTTAATTAAACCAAGTCCAGACAATATCCAAGATTTATATTTACAATCTTTAGAATTTTTAGGATTAGATCTTTCAAAACATGATATTAGATTTGTAGAAGATAACTGGGAATCTCCAACACTTGGTGCATGGGGACTTGGATGGGAAGTTTGGCTTGATGGTATGGAAGTAACTCAGTTTACTTATTTCCAACAAGTTGGTGGTCTTCCTTGTGATCCAGTTGCAGTTGAAATTACATACGGAACTGAAAGATTAGCTATGTATTTACAAGGTGTTGATTCAGTATTTGATATTGTATGGAATAAAAATGAATATGGAACTACAACTTATGCTGATGTGCATAAAGAGAGTGAATATGAGTTCTCTACTTATAACTTTGAAGTAGCAAATACTGAGATGTTATTTAGACACTTTGATGATGCATTTAACGAGTGTAAAGTATGTTTAGAAAAAGGTTTACCTCTTCCAGCATATGATCAATGTATGATTGCTTCCCATGCATTTAATACCCTTGATGCAAGAAAAGCTATTTCAGTTACAGAAAGACAAAATTATATTCTTAAAGTTAGAGAATTAGCTCAAGGTTGTGCAGTACTTTATAAAGAGCAAGAGCAAGATAGACTAAAAAGAATTGGAAGAATATAGTTTTGAAATTAAAAGAGATTTATAGTTTTTTAGATTCACTTTCACCCTTTGAATTACAAGAAAAATGGGATAACTCAGGATTACTAGTTGGAAGTTTAGAAGATGAAATACAAAAAGTTTATATCTCAATTGATTTGGATGAAGAGATTTTAGAAACTATTGAGGAAAACTCTTTAGTAATTACTCACCATCCTTTGATTTTTTCACCATTAAAAAAAGTTAATTTTGATTCATATAGTACAAAGTTACTAAAAATTTTGATTCAGAAAAATATTGCTTTAGTTTCAATGCACACAAATATTGATGTTACACATTTAAATAAGTATGTAGCTCAAGAGATTTTAGGTTTAGAGGTAATTGATAGTGAAGGTTATATTTGTTATGCAAATGTAAATAATTCATTTTCAAACTTTGCAAATAATATCTCAAAAAGATTAGGATTGGAATATATCAAATATGTGAAATGTTCTGATTTCGTAAAAAAAGTTGCACTTATTACAGGTGCTGGGATGTCTTTAATTGATCAAGTAGATGCAGATTGTTTTTTAACGGGTGATATTAAATATCATGATGCTATGGAAGCAAAAGCAAGAGGTATATCATTAATTGATATAAGACACTATGAAAGTGAAAAACATTTTAGTCCCTTAATGATGGGACTAATTGAAGGTTATTTGAAAAAAAATAAATTACAAGCTATAATAACAGCTTCGAAAAATCCATTTAAGTTTTGTACACAAGGAGAAACGGTTGAATAAATATCTAGAAGATTTGGTAAAACTATCAAAATATGACATTGCTATTAGTATGTTTGAGCCAAAGATAGAGAATGAAAAAGCAAAATTATCTACATTTGTTGAAGTAGCAGAATCAATTAAATCACAAATAAATGATACATATGCACAAATTGATGATGTAAAATCAAAAAGAACAAAAAATAATATTCACTTAGCAGAATTAAAAACTAAGTTAGAAGATATCTCTAGAAAGAATAATGAAGTTAGTAATGAAAAAGAGTTAAAAGCTTTACAACTTGAAGAAGAGATTGCTAAAGAGCAAGTTTCATTTGCAAATGAAGAGATTATTAGATTAGACGAAATTGCAGTTGCTAAAGAGGAAGAGTTAAAAGAGCTTCAAGGAAAATTAACAGAAGAGGAAGAATCTATTAAAGAGATTCAAATTTCAGTTGATAATGCTATTGAAGAGATTAACCAAGAAAGAAATAATGTATCTCAAGAAAGAGGTCAATTATTAGAAAAATTTGATAAAAAGATTTTAACTTTCTATGAAAAAATTAGAAGATGGGCAAAAGATACAGCGGTAGTTCCTGTAAAAGATCAAGCTTGTTATGGATGTTTTATGAAAATTAATGATAAAACTTATTCTGAGGTAATTAAATCAGAAGAGATTATCAACTGTCCTCACTGTGGAAGAATTCTATACAAAGAAGAAGAAACTGAAGAGGCTTAATATTGAGCCTCTTTTCTTATATCTACTATCTATTATTAATATTAGTTTATATATTAGCAATCCCTTTTTTATTATTTAAATCAAAAAAAGATAAATATAAAGTAGCAATTCCTTCAAAGTTTTTTTGTAGGAATAATCCCCCTTTTGAAAAAGAAGGGATTTGGTTTCATACTTGTTCAATGGGTGAAACCAAAGCAATTAAACCATTAGTTGAAAATCTAACTGGTACAGTAAACCTTTCAGTTATTACTAATACTGGTTTTCAAGAAGCTAAAAAATTAACAAAGAATGTAAGGTATTTACCCTTTGAGATTTTTCTTCCTTTCTGGATAAGAAAACAAAAGGCTTTAGTTGTGATGGAAGCAGAACTTTGGTATTTACTATTTTTGTTTGCAAAAAAGAAAGGGGCAAAAACTTTTTTAATAAATGCTAGAATTTCTGATAAATCTTATGAATCTTATAAAAGATTTTCTTTTTTTTATAAAAGAATATTTAAAAATATAGATAAGATTTTTGCACAAACAACTATAGATAAAAAACGTTTAGAGGAACTTGGTGCAAAAAATATTGAAGTTATAGGAAATATAAAATTGGCAGTTCTTCCAAAGGTTTCAAAAGAGTATAAAAAACAAAGTGATATTTTAATCACAGCAGGTAGTACCCATGAAAATGAAGAGAAGTTAATATTAGACTCTTATAAAAGAGAATTTGGGAAATTAGTTATTGTTCCTAGGCACCCAGAAAGATTTGAAAAAGTTGATAATCTTATAAAAGAGTATCTTAAAAATAAAAATTTATCGTATAATAGATTTAGTAAAAACAATAATTTTGATTGTGATATTACATTAGTTGATACCCTAGGTGAATTGAATAATATATATTCAATTTCAGATGTTGTTATTCTTGGTGGAGCCTTTGAAAATATAGGTGGACATAATCCAGTAGAACCAGCATATTTTGGTTGTAAATTAATTAGTGGAAAAAATATTTTTAATCAACATTCTTTATTTGAGTGTGTTGAAAATTATAAAATAATAGAAAATGATAAATTAAAAGAAACATTAGAAGATTTAGAAAATTTAGAAAAGTCTTCTTTAAAACAAACAGGTGATATAAAACCTATCCTAGAAGAATTAAAAGGAATATAAATGGCTGAATACGACAAAGCATATAAAGTATTAGCAAAACAAGAGGGAATCTCAAATTCAAAAGCAAAAGAGTTAATAGATAAGGGTTTAGTAAGGGCAATGGGAAGAAAAGTTGTTATTGCTAGAGCTGATGTACCAACTGATATGAAGTTTTCAGTAAAAGAATTAGCACCAGTAAAAGTGATATTTCAAGATGATGATATATTAGCTTTAGATAAACCATGTTTTATGACAAGTGATGAAGTTGCACGTAAATTCCCTGAATTTATTATGTTAAATAGACTTGATAAAGAAACAAGTGGTGTGATGCTTTTTGCTAAAAATGAAGAGTTTCAAAAAAAAGCTATCAAAGAGTTTAAGACAAATAATGTTTATAAAGAATATGTTGCAATTGTAGATGGAAAAGTTATTGAAGAGATAGAGATTGATAAACCAATTTTAACAACAAAAGATAGAGGACAAGCGAAGTCTAAAGTTGATAAAAAAGGTAAACCTGCAAAATCAACTGTTTATCCAATGTTAGTTGAGGGTAATAAATCAAAGGTTAAAGTTGTAATTGATACAGGTAGAACTCATCAAATTAGAGTTCATCTAAATTATGCAGGACTTCCAATCATCGGAGATGCTATTTATGGTAAGCCAGCTGCTAATATAAATAGAGTACTTTTACACTCAAAAAGAACTAAAATATTTGATTATGACTTTGAAGCTCGGGAACCAAGAGAATTTAAAGTGTATGACTTTAACTAAAATTTAAGCTTTTAAAATAAAGAAAATCCCTATTTTAGGGATTTTTAAAACCCACTTATATTAAATTAAACTTAAATTGATGCCCATTTAAACTTATTTAAAGAAAAAAAAGAGTAATATCCACAAAATTTAAAAATAGTGGAGTTAATTTTGTTTGATTCAATAACCGGTTCGATAAAAAATGCAGTAAATAAAATTAGACATAAAGATGATGTTGCCTCGTTAAAAAAAGCAATAACAGAATTAAAAAAATCACTTTTAAAAGCTGATGTTCATCATAAAACTACAAAAGATTTAATAACTGCAATTGAACTAGAAACAAAAAGATTAGGTATTGGACAAGACTCTTTCCTAAAAGCATTAAGAAATGAATTGAGTAATGTATTAACAACTCAAGGAAATCAAGGTTTTGTTTTTTCAAGTACACCTCCTACAACTATTTTAATGACAGGACTTCAAGGTTCTGGTAAAACAACAACAACTGGTAAATTAGCAAACTACTTAAAACTTAGAAAGAAAAAAGTTTTAGTTGCAGCTGCCGATTTACAAAGACTTGCTGCTGTTGAACAGTTAAAACAAATCGCTGCTCAAGTTGAAGTTGATATATATTATGATGATAATGAAAAAGACCCTATAAAAATTGCTCTTGCGGCAAAAGAAAAAGCTACAAAAGAGTTATATGATGTTCTTTTAATAGATACAGCTGGTCGACTTGCTATTGATGAAGAGTTAATGCTTCAATTAGAAAATGTTAGAAATGCAGTATCTCCTGATGAGATTTTCTATGTTGCTGATTCTTTAACAGGTCATGATGCGACTAAAACAGCAACAACCTTTAAAGAAAAAATTGGTATCGATGGAGTAATTTTATCTAAGTATGATGGTGATACTAAAGGTGGGGTTGCTATTTCAATTGCGCACCAAGTTGGGGTTCCATTAAGGTTTATTGGTATTGGTGAAAAGATGCCAGACCTTGAAGTATTTATTCCCGATAGAATTGTTTCTAGACTTATGGGAGCAGGGGATATTGAAGGTCTTGCTGAAAAAACTTCTGCAGTAATTGATGAGAAAAAAGCAAAAGCTGTAACTAAAAAGATTAAAAAGGGTGAATTTAACTTTAATGACTTTTTAGATCAATTATCAATGATGAGTAAATTAGGTTCAATGAAATCTATAATTGGAATGATTCCAGGTCTTTCAGGTATGTCAAGTCAATTAAAAGATATGGATTTAGAAAATTCAGATGAGATTAAAAATATTAAAGCATTAATTGGTTCTATGACTCCTAAAGAAAGAGAAACTCCAAGCTTAATGAATACAAGTAGAAAGAAAAGAATTGCTAAAGGTTGTGGTCTTTCTGAGGTTCAAATCAATAAAATACTTAAGCAGTTTAAAAATGCTTCAAAAATGGCTAAAAAGCTTTCATCCAAAGGTGGAATGAAAGGTATGCAAAACATGCTGAATCAAATGCAAGGTCAAGGTGGTCCCGGGGGACTTAATTTACCTAGATAGGTAAAACTTAATTAGTATTGAGTTGTAAACTTTTTTATTTTTTATAAAGGCTAGAGTTTAGAATTCAATACTAAAATATAAATTAACAAGGAAAGAAAGTATGACAGTAATTAGATTAACAAGAATGGGTAGAAACAAAAAACCATTTTATAGAATCGTTGTAACAGACTCAAGAAAAAGAAGAGATTCTGGTTGGATTGAATCAATTGGATACTATAACCCAGTATCTGAACCAAAAGTATTAAAAATTGATGAAGAGAGATATAACTATTGGTTAGGTGTTGGAGCTAAACCATCTGAAAAAGTTAAAAAATTAGCATCTCAAAAGTAATTTTATTATAGAATAATAACATGATTACAAATTTTATAGAGAACTACGCAAAACTTATTGTTAGTAAACCTAATGATATTACTATTAGTACAAATAAAGTTGATGATACTTTTACTGAAATTACAATAAAAGCAGATTCTGCAGATATTGGAAAACTAATTGGAAAAAATGGGAATATGATTAATGCTTTAAAAACTATGGCAAATGGTTGTAAAGCTAAAGATGGTGTATCTTATAAAATACAAGTTCTTGCGAACTCTTAATAAATAAGTTATGACTGATAAAATTTATGTTGCAAAATTAGGGAAGGCAGTTGGCTTAAAAGGTCATTTAAGACTTTTTATTGACTCTGACTTCCCTGAGCAATTTAAAAAAGGTGTAACTTTTACTACTAATAAAAAAACAACTCTTAAAGTATCAGAATATATTCCTTCAAGGGACTTAATTAAGTTTGAAAATTATGATGATATGGATAATGCTAAAAAATTAACTAATCAACAACTTTATGCTTCAATAGAGGAAACAAAAAACAATTGTAAACTAGATGAAAATGAATTTTTTTGGTTTGATATTGTTGGATGTGAAGTTTTTGAAAATGGAAAACTTTTGGGTATTGTAAAAGAGATGCATAGATTTCCTCTTGATGATTATATGGAAATTACTACAGATGAATCATTGATAAAAGAAAATCTTCCTAAAAATTTCCTAATACCTTTTAAATTTGAGAATTATATTATTGATGTTGATATCAATAATAAAAGAATAGAAGTTAAAAACTCTTTTGAAATATTAGAAAACTCATAAAAAGCTTCTAATATTTACATCTTTTTTCATATTCTTCTTGTGTAAAATCTACAGAATATGAATATTTAAAACCTTTTTCTAATAAGTTATTTAAAACTTTTTCCCTTTCATTATTTGAATAATATGGTCCAAAATAGATTTCTACTCTATTTTTATTATCTCTACACAAAGATACATTTTTATCAATTGCAGTTACTTTATCAAGAAATGATTTATATAATTCCCCTTTTATAGTAGCAACATTTATAAATGATAAGAAGGTGTTAATCTCTTTATTTACTTCAAGGTCTTGATTATTAGCTGGTTCTTCTGCTAAGTTTTCTTCTTTATTTTCATCTTCAGTGTAAGTAGACTCATTTTGAGTTTCTTCTAAAGTACCTGTATTTTGCATACTATTATTTGAATTGTTTTCTAAACTACTTAATAATTCATTTTTTTTCTTTTCGAACTCTTTTGTAGCTTCCTCTTGAAGTTTTAAGAAATTTTCTTGTTCTTGTTTTATTTTATCTTGTTGCTCTTTCAAAGCTTGTTTCTCTGCTTCTATTATTGCAAGTTGTGCAGCTAATTTTGCCTCTTCTTCTTTTTTCTTTTCTTCAATGGCTTTTTGTTCTTCTTCTTTTTTCTTTCTCTCTTCTTCTTTTATTCTTTGTTCTTCCGCTTCTA
Organism: Arcobacter arenosus; assembly: GCF_005771535.1. NCBI lineage: Bacteria > Pseudomonadati > Campylobacterota > Epsilonproteobacteria > Campylobacterales > Arcobacteraceae > Arcobacter > Arcobacter arenosus. The sequence goes on along the minus strand of NZ_VANU01000005.1, from coordinate 239,979 downwards.
ATTCTTCTTTGTTCATTATTTCTGTTTTTGTTAATCGCGTTAGTTTTTTATTAAGAGACTTTTTATTAATTTCATCTTCATCAAAAACAATTTGAGGTTCTGGCTTTTTTTGTACAACTTGTTCAACTTTTTTTACAGGCTCAGGATCAAAAAAACCAGTAAAATATAAAATTGTACCAAGTATAATAATTAAAACTAAAAATGAAACTACACCAATAAGTATTTTTTGTAGTTTAGATTGTTTTTTCTGAACAGGAATTTCATCAGGATCTATATCCTCTTTTTTTGAAGATAGTTCATCATCATCTTTATCTTCATTCTCAATTACCTTTTCATTAGTTTTTTCTACTTTTTCATTTGTTTCATTAGTAGATTCATTAGATGTATTATCTTTATTATCTGTATTATCGTCTTTTATTGTAAGTTCTTCTAAAGCCGCTTCATCTGAAATATCATTACTTGCTTCAAGTGATAATTCTTTTATAATCTCTTCATCTGTTTTTTCAGCCATTGTCTTCTTCTTTTAGTGATTTTCTTTTTTCTTTTTGTTTTTGTAAAATTTTTTCTTTATTTTTTTTGTAATATTCTCTTCTATACTCTTTTAATTGCTCTTTTTTCTTTTCTCTATATTCTTTATCATATTCTAATCTTTTTTCACGATTCTTTTGATAATAAGTTTGTTTTTTTTCTCGATACTCTTCTATTTTTTGAACAATTTGATCTTTTCTATCATCAATGTGAGCTTTTTGTTTTTTTGCAATTAATTTGATATTTTTTGCAAAGTTTTCATTATTAAGTTCTTCGGCGTAATCAATCTCTTTATAGTTTTTGTATTTTGGGTCAGTACTTTTTTCTTTACTTTTTAAATAGTATTCTCTTTTTTTGTTTTTATGCTTCTTAAAGTTCTCTTCGCGGAGTTTTTTTAGTTCTTCTAAATTTAGTGACATGAAGCTAATTTAGAAATTATCTTTTCAATGTATTAACTGTATCAAGCATACTATCAGCAGTGGTTATCGCTTTAGAGTTTGCTTCATATGCTCTTTGTGCAGTAATTAAATCAACCATTTCATTAACAAGTTTTACATTTGATAATTCAACCATACCTTGGTTGATTGAACCAAATTGATCCTCTGTTGCAACTCCTTCAATTGGTTCTCCAGAAGCTTCACTTACTCTAAATAAAGATTCTCCTGCTGGTGTTAGTCCAGCTGGATTAATAAAATCTGCAAGTGTAATTTGCCCAAGATTAGTAACTGAACCTGTAGTTGGATCTTCCGCTGTAACTGTTCCATCACTTCCAATTGAAAGATTAATTAAGTTTTCAGGAATTGTTATTTGTGGTTCTAAAAGATATCCATTTCCATTTACTATATTCCCTTCTGCATCAAGTTTAAATGCACCATTTCTTGTATAACCAATCTCCCCATCAGGCATAGTTACTTGGAAAAATCCATTCCCTTCAATTGCTAAGTCAAGGGTGTTTGAAGTTAATTTTAAATCACCTTGTAAAAAGTTTTTTTGAATACCAGAAACTCTTACACCAAGCCCTACATCCATCCCTGTTGGATTTGTAGAAACTTCTGAAGTTTGTCCTGCTGTGAAGTTTAAAGATTCATACATTAAGTCTTGAAATTCTGCTCTATCTTGTTTGAATCCCATTGTATTAACATTTGCTATATTGTTTGATGTTACATCAATACTATGTTGATTTGCAGTCATTCCTGTTGCAGCTGTGTATAAACCTCTAATCATAGCTTTACCCTTTTTACTAATTTCTAAGATTATATTTAAAGAATTTTTAAAATTAGATAAAATGATAATTTTGTTAAGAATGATATTAAGTGTAAATTTAAAACAAATAATATATAATAATGGGATTTTGAGAATAGTTTAAAAAAAGGTATAAATATGAGAATTTTAATAGTTGACGATAGTTCTACTATGAGAAGGATTATAGGTAATGTTGTAATGCAACTTGGTTATTCAAAAGAAGAGTTTGATGAGGCTGAGGATGGTGTTAAAGCATGGAAATTGTTAACTGAAACACAATACGATATTATCTTAACTGACTGGAACATGCCAAATATGAATGGACTTGATTTAGTTAAAAAAGTTAGATCTGAGGGGAACCATCAGAAAACTCCTATTATTATGATTACTACTGAAGGTGGTAAAGGAGAGGTTATTACAGCGCTTAAAGCTGGGGTAAATAATTATATTGTAAAGCCATTTAATGCACAAATTTTAAAAGAAAAACTTGACGGGGTTTTAAAAAAATAAATAATTTCAATTAACGAGGTGTTGTTATGAGTATGAGTCAAGAAGAAATAGAATCTTTGATGAATGGCTTAGATTTCAATGAGGGTGAATCTGAAGAACAGACTAATGAAGAGATTGAATCCCATGAAAGTATGTCCGAAGATGATATTAACAAATTAATAGAAGAAACACAAGAAGCTTCGAATGAATCAGTTTCGTCAGATGTTGCAAAAGATGAAAGTATAGATGAAATACTTTCTAGTTTAGAGTCTTCTCAAGATGAAGATGAGAACATAAGTCAAGAAGAAACAAATATAGATGATATTTTAAAAGAATTGGATGCTGCTAATAGCGATAATACTATTTCTGATGACGAAATTGTTGAGGATATAAAAGAGGAAGCAACTACTCACGCAACAGAAGAAAATTTTGATGATATTTTAAATTCAATTGAAGGGCTTAATGATGAACCTACAATTGAAGAAACACCTTTTGTTCAACCGCAAATTGAAGCTTCTTCAAAAGAAGATGAAGATAATTTAGATTATAAAATAAATTCAGGAGTTTTTCCATTTCCTGTTGAAGAAGATACAAAAGTTGTAAACCAATTAAGTGCTGTTGCAAATGATTCAGAAGAGAAAGCAACAAAGATTTTTGATGTATTAAGTAATATATTAGATTATAATAATGCAATTCAAAATGATATACAAGCTTTAAGTGGATTTAATGAGAAGCAAATAGCTATGCTGTCTTCTTTAAGTCAGAAGTTTCCAAATATAAATGCTTTTCAACAAAATTTAGAACAAGCAAATCAAATGGCGGAATATATCAATGACGCAAATGAAAAAATAAATGATGGTAGTACTGAGATATTTCAAGCAATGGAATTGATGCAATATCATGATATCAATAGACAAAAAATTGAAAGGGTAATGTCAGTAATTAGAAAATTATCTACATACTTAAATAATCTATTTGAAGATGAAAATAATAGAGAAGAGGTTGCCATTGCTAAACATATTCATGGCGATAAAAATGATGATCTAGTTGGCGATGATGATTTAGAAGCATTAATCGCAGAATTTAACAAATAATAAGGAGAATAAATGAATCAAGGTACTTACCCATTAGCTGCTTCAATGATTAATCAAATCAATAGAATTGATATGATTTCTAATAATTTAGCAAATAGTACAACAAATGGTTTTAAGCAAGAGGGTACAAGTGAAGGTTCATTTAATTATTATTTACAAAGAGCTAGAACAGAAGGTATTACACCTACAAAAATAAACGAAGTTACAAATACAATACCAAAAATGGATACAAAATTTATAAATACAGAAAAAGGTGCAATTGTAACTACGGGAAATACTTTAGATTTTTCATTAAGCCAATCAGATACATTTTTTAGAATTCAAGATGACAGTGGGGAGATAGTATACACTAGAGATGGAGCATTTAAAATTTCTGCTGAAGGTTTACTTGTTGATTCTAATGGACAATATGTCTTAAGTGCAGATAATGAAGCTATCGCAGTTGAAGAGGAAGGGTTTATTAACCAAATTTCAGTTGCAAAAATTGACTTCAAAGAATTAGAAAAATTTAAAGACAATAATTTTAAAGAGAAAGAAGATGGAGCATTTATTCAAGTTTTTGAGAATAATGATGGACAATTAAGACAAGGTTCTATTGAAAAATCAAATGTGAATAGTGTATCAACAATGGTAGAATTAATAGATGCCCATAGACGTTTTGATCAAGCTCAAAGAGCTGTAAAAACAATTGATGAGTTAAATGGAAGTTTAATAGAAAAAATAGGAAGTAACACTAAATAATGAAACCTAGTACCGTAACAGATTTACTCTTTAATCAGTTAAGTTTTAGAAGTGATAGACAAAAAGTAATTTCAAGTAATATTGCTAATATAAATACCCCAGGATATAAAACAAAAGATTTAGTTTTTGAACAAGAACTTCAAAAAGTTGATTTGGGTAAAGATTTACAAATGTCAAAAACAAATTCAATGCATATGAATGGATTTAATGAAACTTCTAACACAAATCAAGCTAAACTTACACAAGTAAAAGGTTTAGAAGAACAAACAGATGGTAATAATGTAAATTTAGATACTCAAATGAGTGAGATGTCAAAAAATAAAATGATTTTTGATGCATTACAATCATCTATTACAAAGGATTCAAGATTGTTTAGATCTGTAATTGAATCATCACAAAAAAATTAATTAGGATAATTTATATATGGATCAACTTTTAAAGTTTATTAACAATCTTAATGCTGCCCAAAGAGCTGTAATTATTGGAGGATTTTCAGTATTATTCATACTCTTAATTGGATTGTTAGTTTATTCAAATATAAAAGCTCAAGATAAAAAATTAAATTATACCATCGCAACTAACTTAACAAAAAACCAAGTTATGCTAGCTTCAAATGAATTAGAAGCTTCAGGTATTCAGTTTTCAGTTATAGGTAGTGGTGATAATTTAACATTAAAAACATCTAAAGATTTTGTAAATATTGCAAAAATAAAACTTGTTACAAGTGAAGCTGCTACAAGTAATCATGCAGGTTGGGAAATTTTTGAGAAATCTTCTTTAGGAACAACAAACTTTGAAAATAAAGTTAAATATTTAAGGGCATTAGAGGGTGAATTATCTAGGTCTTTAGAATCTTTATCTGGTATTTTAAGGGCAAGTGTAAAAGTTGCAATTCCAAAAGAGACAATATTTACAGAAAGAAAAACTGACCCAACTGCTTCTGCGGTTATTTCATTAAAGCCTGGTGTCTTTTTAACACAAAAACAAATTGACGGGATTAAAAATTTTATTTCATCTGCTGTATCAAACTTGAAAGTTGAAAATATTCAGTTGATTGATCAAGATGGAGCTTTACTTCAAATGTCTTCAGATGATATGGAAAATCAAAAATCCCTTACGCAAAATAAATATAAACAAAAGCTTGAAGAGGATTATGAAGACAAAATAGTTGCTTTACTTGAACCTTTTGTTGGTGCGGGAAGAGTTGTTGCAAGGGTTTCTTTAGATTTAGAATTTAAAAAAAGACATATTCAAGAAGAAATATATGAACCTGAAGGGACAATTAGAAGTCAACAAACAACAGAAAGTACTGCTAGTTCAACAGGTAATAATGGACAAACTGGAGGAACTGCTGGAGTAGAAAATAATATACAAACCCCAGATGGTGCAAACGGAAATGCTTCTACTCAATCAAATAATGAGAGTGCGAAAACAATTACTAATTATGAAATTTCAAAAAAACTAATTGAAGAAAAAAGTAATAATTATTCACAAGTTAAAAGAGTTACTGCTGCTGTTACCTTTGATTCATCAATTCTAGCAGATGTTCAAAATAGAGATGAGTTTTTAGCTTCAATTGAATCTGTAGTACAAGATACAATTGGTTTTGATGAAAATAGAGGTGATAAAATCACAGTAAGAGATTTTAAGTTTTTAAATACTACTACAACAGGAAATCAACAAGTTGATGTAAATGGAAATACAGTTCAAAGTGGTGCATCTGATGGTGATGTAGTTGATACTTTGGCTATGGTAAAATCAATTTTAAGAGATTTTAGTGAATATTTCCAGTATCTTATTGCTGCAATTTTACTTTTTGTTTTTTATAAGAAGTTTATAGTAAATCATGAAGTGGTTGTTATTGGTGAAAATGGACAAGTTCAAAAAATAGATAAAGATGGAAATCCAATTGATGATAAATTTATCGATGAATTTATGTCTAATTATGAAGATGAATTTGATGCTTCCACTGCTCAGGGTAGATTAAAAGCAAAAGTAAAAAGTCAAATTTTAAATAATCTACAAGGCTTAGATGAAGAAAATGCTGCAAAATATGAAATATTAATCGAAGCTTTGGATAAAGAGATAAATAATAGCCCAGAAGAGATAGCAAGAATGATAGAGTTGCTATTAACTGAGGGTAGTGGAAAGTTTAAATAAGGTTAAATGATGGATGATAGTGCAAAAGAGTTATTAAAAGGTATGTCAATGCTTGATAAGGTAGCACACTTTTGTGTCCTTATTGGGGAAGAGTCTACAGTAAAAATTTTCCAACATTTACCAAAACAAATGGTAGAGGATATCTCTACACATATCACTATGATTAATTCTATTGATAAAGAAACCTCTTTGGCAATTTTAGAAGAGTTTCATTTATTTACCAGATCAAAAGCCTTTATTAGTTCTGGTGGGTATGATTATGCAAAAGATATTTTATATAAATCATTAGGAAAAAATGAAGCAGATGAAGTACTAGCTAAATTATCTCGAATGAAGTTAGCAGCACAATCTTTTGCTTATTTAGATGGGATAAATCCTAAGCAGTTATCAGACTTTATTAAAGATGAGTCTCCTCAAACAATTGCTGTTATTTTATCTCACTTAGAACCTCCAAAAGCAGCTGAAGTTTTACAACAGCTTGAAGAGGATATAAAGGTTAAAGTTACAATGCAGATGGCAACAATTAAGGATGTTTCTCCTGATGTTGTTAGAACTATTTCATTAGTTTTAGAAAAGAAACTTGAATCATTATTATCATCTATTGTTGATGTTGGTGGGGTTAAGGTTGTTGCTGATATGCTTAATAGGTTAGGTCCAAAAGCTCAAGATATTCTTAAAAATATCAATGGTGTAGATACAACGTTAGCAACAAAAATTAAAGAAAATATGTTTGTATTTGAAGATCTATTAAATTTAGAATCAGAATATATAATGAAAATCCTGCAAAATGTTGATACTGCAGATGTAGCCGTTGCTATGAAAAATGCAACTGATGAAGATATGACAAAAATTACTGGTGCAATGTCTCAAAGAGCTAGTGAAAGATTCAAAGAAGAGTTTGAGATGTTAACAAAAGTTAAAATTAAAGATATTGAGGCAGCCCAAAGAAAAATGTTAGATGTAGCCCAAAAAATGATAGAAGAGGGTGTAATTGATAGAGATATGGATGAATAAAAATGGATAAAAATAACGTATATTCAAGTGCAAAAATTGTAAATTCCAATGATGATATACAAAGTTATCAATTAGGTACTTTTGTTCAAGATGGAAATGATGATAAACAAACGAATATCACACCTAATACAGGGATTGTAAATACTCAAACTTTAATATCTTCTGAAGCTACATTAAAAGAGGTTCAAAATCTTAGTGTTCAAATCCAGCAGCTTAATCAAAAAGTAACCCTTCTTCAACAAAATGGTTTAACTCAAAAAGATATTGATGCTCAAGTTGTACAAGCTATAAAAGATTTAAAACAGTATGCAAACTTTTTTGAACAAGCAACTTTCCAAATGGAAACAAAACTTTTAAAAACCTCAATTGCAATTGCACAAAAAATTATTGCAATAGAAATTGGTGAAAACTCAGCTAATATTGCTAAACAAACTATATCACATCTTTTTGAGAAGATAAAAAATGCTTCTAAAATTAGAATTCATTTAAATCCTAAAGATTATGAAATATTAAAAAATCAATTAAATTTAGAAAATCATATTGAGTTAGTAGAAGATGCTAATGTTACTGCTGGTGGTGTAGTTATTGCAAGTGATCTTGGAAACTTTGATGGGAATATTGAGTCAAAGGTTAGTACAATGCTTGAATCTTTGGATGTCATAGTTTAAAATCTCCTAATTTATAATTTAAATATTTAAATAATCAAAATTAATCTAATTTTATGGTATAATCTAGCAATATATAAAAAAGTGTGCCTATGGAAATTACTGAAAGAGATTATGATTTATTAGTTGATACTGAGATTATTGTTGATGTGATGCTTGGAAGTGCAAATATCACAATCAAAGAGTTCTTGGAGTTAAGTTCAGGAGATATATTATCCCTTGACAAATCAGCTGGTTCAGGTGGAGATATCTATGTCAACAAAAGAATTATTGGGACAGGTGATATCATAGTAATTGATGAAAAACTTGCTGTAAGAGTTCAAGAGGCAATGGACTCAGATAATGTCGTAAGATATTTCTTCGAAGAAAACATGAGTTAGGAGTTAATATGTCAGTAGATAATGTTACAGTTCAGTCAGCAACAGGTGTAGATGGAAGTACATATACAACTTCTGTTAGTAATGATCAGTTAACAACTGAAGATTTTTTGCAGTTAATGTTAACAGAATTAAAACTTCAAGACCCAACTGCTCCAATGGATTCACAAAGAATGATGGATACCCAAATGCAAATGTCTACAATTAATACAAATTTAAAGACAATTGAGACTATGGAAGCTTTAGTGAGTACTTTTTCTCAATCTGCCCTTGCTAATGCTTCAAATGTAATTGGTCAGAATATTGAAGATGGTAATATTGGGGAAAATGGAGTAAATAAAGCTTATACTGTTAGATCTGTTGAGAGTCTAGATGGTGAAGTTACAGTTAATGCTCAACAGATTTTATATGTTGAAGATCAAGTTTTAGACCCAGATGGAAATCGTATAATTTACAATATTAATGGTGAGATTTTAGATAGTACAGGAAAAACAACTGGATATAAAGTAGCATTAGAAAACCCTGGTCAAGCAATTTTAAATGAAGATGGTAAACCCGTAATATTAGATGAAGATAATGAGATTGTTACAGATTCTGGATACACTATGGAAGGGGCGGTTATCCCTGTTTATTCAGATCAGTTAACTTCAATTCCTTTTAGTGCAATTACTAGAATATTTTAAAGGCTAAATATGATTAGTGGATTATGGAATGGTGTTACTGGTTTAAATACCTTTGAAAGAGCACTAAATACTCAGTCTAATAATGTTACGAACTCAAATACTATTGCTCATAAAAAAGATGATGTATCTTTTGAAGATTTAATGTATCAGTCAAGATATGGAAATGGTGTCCAAATCCAAAATGTAGAGAAAAATTTTCAACAAGGAAATTTAAAAGTAACTAATAATACACTTGATGTAGCGATTGATGGTCAAGGTTTTTTTATCGTAAATGATGTAAAAACAGGTGAAACCTTATATACTAGAGCTGGTAACTTCAAAATGGGAACTGATGGGACTTTGCAAACTGCATATGGTGATAAGATTTATGGAAATCCTACAACTTTTTCAAGTATTGTAAGTACTGATGGCACTCAAACTTACAATAATAATTATACTAAATTTATTGCAACAGAACCAATTAATGGAGTTGGTTTTTCTAGAACTATTAACGCAAAAGCTACAGACTATACATTAACTGCAGTTGATACAGGAGTTAGTGGTCAAGGGTTTAAAAGTTCAAGTGCCTTATTAAATGACATTCGAGAACTGTCGGCTGAATATAATGTTCAATTAGATTTATACTCTGCAAATCCTGTAGATGGTACTTCTTCAACTTCACAAGTTACACAAGTTAGTTTTTCTGATTTTTCTACAGAATTAACAAGTGGATATGTTGAAATTTATATTAATAATGACTCAATAAAACAACCCTTTGAAACAGATGCTCAAACAACTATGAATCTATTTGCTGATAAGATTTCAAATGTAGCTGGTATGAGTGCGACTGTTGATAGTTCAGGACTTCTTACTATTAGTTCTTTAATCCCTGGTCGAGATAACAGAATAACAGGTGCTGCAATTAATTCAAATGGGTATGGTATAAATGAAATCGTTTCACCAGTTTCAGGGACAGGATATGCAGCTGTAAATAGTGTTAGAGATGCTTTAAGGGATGCAATAGTTGCAGCAGGGGGAGAGTTTTTAGAGGTTACTAATACAATTAATGATGCTGGTCCTACTTTAGCAGGAATAGGTGAACTTCAATTAAAACTTGATGATTTGAATATATCTGAAAATGTATTTGGTGTATTATCTATTGAAGATGGACTTATTTATGCAAAAGATCAAGATAATAAATTTTTAATTGGAAAATTAGAAACTGTTACATTCCAAAATCCTGAATCTTTAGAACCAAAAGGTGAAACTTTATATACCATAGGTAAAGATACTGGAGATCCTTATAATGCTGATAATTTAAATACATTAACAGGTGGCTCAATAGAATTAAGTAATACAAATTTTAGTGAAAGTTTAGTTGATTTGATGGTATATCAAAGAGCTTTTGAAGCTAGTTCAAAATCGGTAACTACATCGGACGAGTTTTTAAGAACTGCAATTGAGATGAAAAAATAGTTTCATCTTAATTGTTTAAATATTAGTGCTTTAACATTTATTAAAGAGCATTAATATTTGAACATGTAAAAATGTTTGAAAATTTATCTAAAAGGATAAATCATGATCGGAGCATTATGGACAGGAATCTCAGGACTTTCGTCTCATCAAACGGCGTTAGATAATGAGTCACACAATATAGCAAATGTAAATACAGTAGGTTATAAGGCATCTAGGATATCTTTTGCAGACCAAATGTACCAAGATAGAATTGGTAAAGGGTCTAAAATACTTGATGCAGAAAAATTATATGTACAAGGAAATCTGAAACTAACTGGAGTTGATTATGATATGGCTCTTAGTGGAGATGGATTCTTTACTGTTAAAAATAGTGTTTCTGGTGAAAACATGTATACAAGAGCTGGAAATCTTAGAATGGGTGACAATGGAACCTTACAAGATGCAGCTGGAAATGAGGTTCAAGGATGGGCTATGAGAGCACTTGATCCTGGCCAAGATGTAGTAAGTACAAATCCTAATGTTGATATGTTTACAAATGATTATAATAAATTATTAACATCAAAAGTTGTAAGTCACTCAACTTATGTAGAAACAATTACAGCAAAAGCAACAGATTATACTGCTACAGCAAAAGCAGATTCAACTGTAATTTTTGATGGGGCTGGTGCAAAAAGTAAATCTGCAAAAATTGCTGATGTTGAAGCCCTTGTTTCAAACTATGCTTCTTGGTTATCAAAATTACAAGATGAACCAGATGGAGGAAGTGCAAGTTCAACTGCACAAGTTTCTCAAATAAACTTTAAATCAGGAAATGATGCATTAATATCAAAAGATGGTGACCAAGTTTATGTTTATATCAATGGAAATAAATATTCACAAAACTATGTTGCTACAACTGCAACAGATGAGTTTAAAGAAAGTTTCTTAGATACAACAACTGATAGTGGTTCTATGTCATTAGCAAATAATGCAGGTACAAATGACCAAATTAGTATTGATACAGCTGAAAACAATGCAAAATATGAGTTAACTATTGATGGTGAAACTGTTTCTTATATCTCTGATGAAAATGCAACTGTTGCAGAGATAGTTCAAGGTTTAGCTGATGCAATTTCATCTAATACTGCATTAAATTCAACTTATGGTGGTACTCTTTCAACTACTGCATCAACAGTTGAGTTAGGTATTTCGCCAACTTCAATTACAGAAGCTTCATATAGTAGTTCATTAACTATAAATGCTGATATTGCTGCAAGTAGAATTGCTACATATAGAGGTTTAGCAAATACAATTTCTGAAATATCTGGATTAAGAGCTTATACAGTTGATGAAAGTGATGTAACAGGTACTAATAACGATGTTCTTCAAGAAACTGAATCATTTAATTTATCTACAAGAAATTTAGATATGATAAAAGGTATGATTCAGATTGAATCTTTAATTCCAGGTGAAACTTTTACTATTAGTGAAGTGGGTGAATCATCAGGAAATAATACTGTAGCAGGATCTTACCAAACTGGTACAAATGCAGTTCAAGGTTCTGGAATTGGAGCTTTACAAAGTGCTAGAGATGCATTAGCAAAAGCAATTACAGGTAAACAACAAGATGTTTATACTCCATCAGACCTTGGATTAAATGGAAACAATTCTATTGACTTTACTTATGGAATAACTATTTATGATAAAGAATTAGAAAAAATCATCCCAGTTCCAGGATTAAGTTCAACAACGCCTGAAACTCCATTAGATATTTTTATTAATAATGCATCATCGATTGATGATATAGTTGCAGCTATAAATGGAACAACTGCATATGATTATAAATTATCAAGCGATGGAACTAACCAAACAGCAAGCTCATTTAATCTATCAGATTATGTAGTTGCTAAAAATATTAATGGTAATCTTGTTATAGAAACACTTAATGAAAATTATGATGTTGAGTTTAGTGGTTCAATGAAAACTAAAGGGGATAATACAGATACTGTAGGTTCAAATACTACTTATATTGATTATACTCCATTGGATAAAAACAATGATTATAGTGGAAGACAAGGTGCTGGGGCTGAGTTTATTGAATTAATTAATACAATTGACCAAACAACAACACAAAGTTCTTTACAATTAAAACTTGATGCTTTAGGAATTTCTGATTCAGCCTTTGGTGAATTTGCTGTTGATAGTTCAGGTATTATTACAATGAAACAAGATGGAGCTGAATTTGCTATTGGTCAAATCTCTGTTGCATTATTTAATAATAATAGAGGATTAGAACCATCAGGGGATAACCTATTAAGAAAAACAAATGAATCTGGTGAGCCAATTTATAACTTAAATAACGACAAAACTGCAAAAATTGAAGGTCAAACATTAGAACTTTCTACAGCAGATTTAAGTGAGAGTTTAGTAAACTTAATGGTATTTCAAAGGGCATTTGAAGCAAATGCAAAATCTATTACAACATCAGATGAGTTGTTAAATACTTTAATCAACTTAAAAAGATAATTTAATATAAGAGGTTCTCCTCTTATATTACTATGAGGACTAAATTGGATAATTTTTTACTAATTATTATTATTGGAGTTTTACTTTTATATTTTTTCTCAAGTGCAAATGTTTATAAGTCTTTATATAGAAAAATAAATGAAGAAAAAAATATTTTAGAAGAAGAGAATAAAAAACTACAAACAATAATAGATCGATATGAAAAACAAGTTAAAGTAAGTGCTGGTACACTTAAAAATAATCAAGATACACTGCAAGTTGCAAGGGATGATTTACAAAAATTAAAACTTGAAAATACAGAATTAAGACATGAAGTTGAGCTCTTAGAAAAAAGAACAGAAGAACTTTATGCTCAAGTTAATACAATGGTTTAGGTTTTATGTTTTGAATAAATTTTTATTTATTTTTATAGTAATTTTAATCTCCTCAAATAATTTATTTTCAAAAGATGAATTAACTGAGTCTCAGCCAGAAATTCTTTTTAAATTCGATAATCTAAAAAAAACTCAAGAAAAGTTTAAACTACAATTAGAATTCAATAAAGGGATACTTCATCTAGAAAAAGGGGAGTATAAAGAAGCAATTAAAATATTTAAAGAGACCTCTTCATTGTTGAAAATACCATCTTTTTTAAATATTGGAATAGCATATTATAAATTAAATCAAATAGAAAATGCATTATTATATTTAAATAATATTTTCGAGTTTAAAGATGCTGTAAGAACAAATACATATTCTTATATCTCAACATGTTTTTATCTTTATCAAATAAAAAAAGATAGGCAATATCTTGAAACTATTATTGAGGTTACAAGTAAGTATAAAAATTTAACTGAGCATTCTAAAAGAATGGTAGCAGATACATATATTATTTTAAAAGATTATGAAAGAGCTTTAAAAATACTAAACTCTATGGAGTTTCCAATGCAGCTTAAAATTGCAATGCTATATTTGAAACTTCATGATTATTCAAGTGCTGAACAAAGACTTGAAAAAGCAAAAGCTGAGACATTAAATCCTGAAAGAAAAAATATTATTTTATGGTTAATGGTATATAGAGATTTAAAATCAAATGAACTTGAAAAACTAAAAGAGCATATTGAAGAGATTAGAAAAGTTAAAGAGTATTTTAAAACAAACTTGGATTATCCTCTAGAGATTTATTTTAATAAAAATAAATATACTGCAAAAGAATATTTGAAATTTATAACTCAATTTGACAGTAATAGAAAAACTGATTTTTTATTTTATTTTGCGCCATTTATTTTTTCGGATAATGAAGAGATTTTATATGACATTTCAAAGGGCTTTATATTTAAAAATAGACAAAATGTAGAGAGTCTTGAAAGAATGGTTAAATATAATTCTAGATTTATAGACATATTAAAAGAAGACCCTATTACAAGGGTAAACAAATTAAAAGATTATATCACTGATAATTCTAACTCCTATGTATATTATAATCTTGCTTTATGTTATGCTCAAATAGATGATTTTCATAAAGCATATAAATTTTTCACAAAAGCATATAAATTAAATCCAGGTAATAAACTATATGCTGTTATGACAATAATTAGTGCAAATAGAATAAATGAAAAAATTAGTGATTTAGAGTATATTGAACAAAATATTAGAAGTGATGAAGGTATGTATAGATATTTTGGTCAAGAAGTATATAAGATTTTTATAAATGAAAAATTTGAAAATCAATTTGCACCATTAAATTATAGGGATACAATTTTTTATAAATCTTTAGATTATTTAATAAAATTATCTGAAAATAATATTGACATTAATCATCCATTATTTAAAGATCATTATAAAGATCCCCTTGTTTATTTAATTAAATCAACAATTAGAAGAGATGGTGAAAATGATTATAATTATTTTGCAAGATTACAAGATTACACCCCTTTAAAAATAAATAGTAATTTTTTACAAGCCCCAATTGTAGTTACTAGATACTATATTGATTTATTAAAAGCTATTGGGCTTTTTGAAAAAGCTGATTTAAATCTTACTAATGATGAAAATCCCTCATATTTAAGAACAAGGGCTTTAATGTTTCTTCATGAAGGAAAGCCTTTAGAAGCATTGAATATTCTTGAAGATTTGCAAAAAAGATATAAATTAGAAGATAAATATACTATGTATTTAATTGTTGCTGCATATTTAGAAGCAGATAGATTAAATGAAGCCTCTTTACAAATCTCTTTAATTAAAGCTATTTTAAAAGATAGTAGCGCAGATTTTTTAACTGGTGTTCAATTGATTCAAGAATTAAAACTTGGAAGTGTCTCACAATATTTTAATAAACCTTATTTAGATGATTTAATTGATTTCAAAATTGATAAATTTGATGAATTATTAGAATCTCTATAATATCTTACATATAATTTTTATTATTTTTTATTAATTAAAAAATTAATTTAATCTTTTTTTGATATAATATCTACAACTCTATACTTTTTACAGGAGGGTATTATGGAAATTGGAAGAATTGCTGAAATAGATCAAGCAAAGACGAATCATGTGGAAAAAATCAAGACTGTAAAAGAAGTTGACGATAAAGAAAAAGTGATTCAAGATGATCAGTATAAAAAAGTTCAAGGAAGTCCTCAAGATACTGAACCTAATGAAGTTATTTTGGATAATGTAAGATTTGGTTATAACAAAAATTCAAAAGATTTTTTTGTAAAAGTAACCAGAGGTGAAGCTGAATACAAATATCCTACAGAAGATATGATGAAAGTTAAAGCTTTTATCTTAAGTGAATTAGAAAAGTCAGCAAAAGACAATTAGTAAAAATAAAAAGGTTATTTCTTGGCATCAGATTTATCAAGTTTTTTAAAAGATGAATTAGCCAATACCCTTGAGCAATTACTTTCAAAAAAAGTAATTATAGATTCTGTAAATGAATCAAATGCTCAGGATTTGGAAGATTCTCAGTGTATTGAAGTATCAATTAAATTTGATTTTGCAGATATTTCATCTACGTGGAAATTTTTTATACCAACAAATACTGCAACAAAATTTGAATATTTCATGTTAGGTGGTATGGGAGATTTAAAAGAACATATTGATGATGAGATTACAGATGCAGTAAATGAGATAATAGCTAACGTTTGTGGTAGTTTATGTACTAGTGTAAATGCCCAAGGTTTTAATGATATTTCATCAATAAAATCTGAAGTTTTAGGCTCAGTTATTAAAGATTGTAGTGAATTAAAAGATTTAAAAAACAGTTATTTTTTTGATTTAACTTTAGATGGGGAAAAACTACCTATTTATGTTGCTTTTGATGAATTAGCATTACCATATTTATCTGGAATTACAGGAAAAGAAGAAGTTGCAGTAGAAGCTACCATTGCTTCAACAAACAATAATGTAAAAAATACAAATTCTTCTTCTCATACACCATCTTTAGGGATTAGTTCTTTATTATCAGATGAGTCTGCTGAGAATTTACAACTATTATTTGATATAAAATTAAAGCTTAGCGTAAGACTTGGTACCAAAAACTTTTTATTAAAAGATATTTTAAGATGGGATATTGGTGAGATTATTGAACTAGAACAAATGGTTAATGAACCCCTTGAAATATTAGTAAATGGTGTTAAAATTGGTGAAGGTGAAGCGGTAATTGTTGAAGGAAAATTTGGTTTAAAAGTTAAAAATATTGGAAATGGCTCAACAAGATTAAGCCAAATAGGATTTTAGCATATGGATAAGAGTACAGCTGGTGGTTTAGGTGGTGGATGGGCCCTTGTTGCCCTTGCGATTATTTTAGGTGGTGTAGGATTTGGTCCTTATATTGATATCCCTTCAGTTGTTATCGTTCTTGGTGGTACAATAGCTGTAACTGCAGGTCAATTTGAAGCTAGTGATTTAAAAAGAGTTACTCCTGCAATGAAAGTAGCTTTAAATGAAGTGAAATTTGAACCATTACCTGAATTAGTTGAAAAAATCACCTTTTATGCTACCGAGATTAAAAAGCACGGTGTAATGCATATTGAGCAAAAAGTTTTAGAAGAATCAAATCCTTTTTTTAAAGAAGCTTTTCAATTACTAGTTGATGGAACAAAAGCTGAAACTCTTCAACCTTTATTAGAAACAAAATTAGAATATATGTCAAAAAGACATGAGACAATGATTGGATTATTTGGTAATGTTGGTGGTACTGCTGGAGCAATGGGTATGATTGGTACTCTTGTTGGTCTAGTTGCTATGCTTGCTAACCTTTCAGATCCAGCTGCCGTTGGTCCAGCTATGGCCGTTGCCTTACTTACAACAATGTATGGTGCATTAATTGGTACTTTATTTGCAGGTATTATTGAGAGTAAACTTGCTCAAAAGCATAAAAAAGAAGTTGACACTTGTGAAGTTATTATAAAAGGTGCTACAATGATAGCAGCTGAAGAATCAATTGGTAATATTAAAATGCAACTAAATTCGATTCTTGTTGATATTGAAGAGTAGAAAAAAAGCTTATGGCAAAAGATAAATGTCCAGAGTGTCCAAAATGTTTACCAGGTTGGCTAGTTCAATTTGGTGACTTAATGTCACTTCTATTAACTTTTTTTATTTTACTTTTATCTATGGCAGTTATGGATAAAAAAAAGGTAGAAGAGTATTTTGATGTAATGAGAAAAGCAATGGGTTTTATTGATGCTTCAACTGATGTTGAAACTCAATCTGAAAAATATTCAACCCAAAATAGTAATTCTCAAGATGACAGTGTTGATTCTACTGATAATGCTATGGAACAAGCTGCCGAAGAAGTTTCTGATTTAGTTGAACAATTAAATGAAAGTAATGTTGAAGAGACAGAGCAAATAAAATTAGAAAAAGGGAAAAATGAGTTTACTTTAGATATCCCCTCAACCATAATTTTTGAAGAGGGAGAATATCTTTTAACAAATACAAATGCAAAAAGATTTATTGCTAAAATTGCAAGAGTGATAAGAACTATGCCTCAAACTTATAATATTGAAGTTATAGGACATACATCGGCTAGTCCATATCAAGATGATAAAATACCAAGAGATAATTGGGATATCTCTGCATTACGTTCAATTGAAGTTGTAAAAGAGCTTATCAAAAATAGAATTGACCCTTCTGTTTTAAAAGTTTCTGCGTATGCTTCTTATCATCCTAAAAGTGAAAAGGCATCTGATAATAGAAGAGTTGAAATGCGATTCTTCTCACAAGATAATCAAGAAGAACTTCTTAGCGAAGAAAATTTCTTTGACAGGGTGGAGTAAAAATGGAAATAAATTCAAATTTAGTTGATATAAACACTATTAAAGCTAATCCAACTGATAAATATAAAAACATTGATAGTTCAAAATTAGAAGATGAAAATTTGCGAAAAGTTACAGATGATTTTGAAGCTTTTTTTATGCAACAACTTTTAGATATTTCATTAAAATCTACTCCAATTGCAGGTGAAGGAAGTGGTTCAGATATTATAAAAGGTTTATATACTGAAGCTGTAGCAAGGCAATCTACGGGTACAGTTGGTTTAAGTGATATGCTTTATAATTTTTTATCAGAACGAAAGTGAAAGAGTAAATTATGGTTGAAACTATTGTAAAAGAGATGATTGATTTAGTAAATAAAATGCAAAATTATATACTTCAAGATATAGAAGATATAAAACAAGCAAAACACGCTGAACTTTTAAACCGAAATGATGAAAAACAATCAATGATTGAAAAAATTACATTATACAAAAAACGTTTGAATCAAGAGATTGTCAACGAATTACAAAATGGAGTTGATATTAATATTTACAGAGACCAAGTTGACAATTTAGAAGCAGAATTAAAAAAACTTTATGAATTAAATAGAAAACTAGCTATGATTGTTCAACCAATTCAACAAATGTATAAAGATATAGTAGATGAAATTACAGACAATAACGGGGGTAACTTTTTTAATGTTAAGGCTTAAAACCCTTTTAGTTATCGCTTTTTTTTCTATAAATTTATGTGCAATTGAAGTAGTAAAAACAACAAAAGATATAGATTATCATGAGATTATTGATGCTTCAATGTTAATACCAGCAAATGTGTCAAGTGTAAAAAAATACTGCATCCCTTTGGAAATATCTAATTTTAAATCAAATAAATTATTAGCAAAAAGGTATTTAAGAAAAGGTACAATTCTTTGTTCAAAAGATGTTGAAGAATATACAAAAAAATCAGTTTTATTTAATTTTGGAGCTATTGAAGTTGAAAGACCTGGTGAGGTTGTTTATGAAAATGATGAATATATTAAAATAAAAAAAATTGATGGAAAAATTGAAAAAATTTATAAAGATGGAAGACTACAATGAATATGCTCTCTTTTTTAGGTGAGACACCAACTATTGCATTAAAAAATGCTCAAGATGAGTGTGGAGAGGATGCAATTGTAGTATCAACAAAAAAAATATCAAGTGCAAATGATGGTACAAAAGATATGTACGAAGTTGTTGTCGCAATTGAAGATGAACACAAACAATCTTCTCTGTCTACAAAACAGATTTCTGTAAAACCAAAACAATCTGGACAAACAAGTTTTAATGCAAAAGTTTATGATTTTAAAGAAGAGATTCTTAAGATGCAAGACGCCATTATGCAGGTTCAGAAATCTTTATGGGATCCTAAAAGTCAACTATATGATTTAACTATTCCACCTGAGTTTGTTGATATCTATAATCTTTTTGAACAAAATGAGTTTGATCAAGAGATGACATATACAATTATGAAAAAAACAATAAAGCAATTACCTGTTGCTCTTAAAGCAAATCCAAAAAAAGTAAATGATTTTTTCAAATTAATTTTAAGAAGAATTATACCTATAAAACAAGAGATTCCATTAAGAAAACATCAAAGAAAAATTATAATGATGGTTGGACCAACAGGTGTTGGGAAAACAACAACAATTGCAAAATTAGCTGCTAGATATGCTTATAAGTTAGGGCAAAACTATAAAGTTGGAATTGTAACTTTAGATTCATTTAGAGTTGGTGCAATAGAACAATTACAGGCATATACAAACATTATGAGGCTTCCTTTAGAAGTTGTAAAGAAGCCTGAAGAGTTAGTTGAAGCTTTATTAAGATTAAAAGATTGTAATTATATTTTTATTGATACAGCTGGATCTAGTCAATATGATGTAGATAAAATTGAACTTGTAAATGAGTATCAAAATAGAGTTAGTGAACTACCGATTGAAAAGGTTTTGGTTTTACCAGCAAATGTAAAACATAGTGACTTAATTGATATTTATACAAATTATTCAAGATTGAATATTGATTTTTTAACCTTTACAAAATTAGATGAAACTAGAAGTTTTGGGAATTTAATCTCTTTTGCACATAAAACAAAAAAATCGATAACATATTTTTCAATTGGTCAAAATGTACCAGATGATTTAATTGTTTCTGATTCATCTTTTTTAATTGATTGTTTTATGAATAATTCTTGCGCAAGGAGATAATATTTGTTTAACTCAATCTCTTCTCAAGCTAGCAAATTAATTAATTTAACAAAACCAAAAAATAATATTAGTAAAACAAAAGTTATTACAATTACTTCTGGAAAAGGTGGTGTTGGAAAATCAACTTTTACAGCAAATATTGCCTATTTATTGGCCAAGAGAGGTTTTAAAGTTGTTGTTATTGATGCTGATATTGGATTAGCAAATTTACAAGTTTTATTCGATTTAAAGCCTAAGCTAACCCTTTTTGATTATATTGAAGGTAGAAACTCAATTAGTGAGGTTGTTTCAAATACAGCTTATTCAAATTTATCTTTAATTGCAGGGAAAAGTGGTTATCAATATGCTAATTTAAATAATTCACTTGTTTTAAGTAGAATTGTTCATGATATTAAAGATTATAATAATTATGATATTGTTTTAATTGATACAGGTGCTGGTTTAAATGAATATGTTCAAGAGTTTTTATCAGTTTCAGATAATATTTTAGCCCTTACTACAACTGACCCATCTGCTTTAACTGATGTGTATGCATTGATGAAATTACTTTCTATTGATAAAAAAAGTTTATTATTATGCTTTAATCATACAAGAAGTTATCAAATTGGTGAGACAATTTCTAAATCTTTAGTTAATTTAGCTAAAAAAAATTTGTTAAATCCAAATTTTATGGTAAAATATATAGGTAATGTTTCGACATCAGCTAATATTTCTACGACGTCAAGATTAAGAAAACTATTTGTTCATGAGTTTCAACATGATCAAATAACTAAAGAACTACAAAAGGTGATTGATACATTACTAAATGATTTAAAGTAAGGCTTGTTTGTGTGTGCATCAACATTAAATATTTTTTTATTTTACATAGGTAATCTATGGTAGTAGAAAGATTTTCACAAAGTGTAATTAATAGTGGTGTTTTTAGACTTTACATCGCCACTGGCTTTTTTGCAACTTTAATATTCTTTGTGGTAAATGCTGACCTTTACACACCTTTAGAGATGATTTTTGGTATTATAGGTGTAACTATTGTCCTTAAAGGAGTTTCAAATATGATGCTTTCTTTGATAATTTTACTTTTTAACTTAGATGCTAAAAGAGAAGAGCT
Source organism: Arcobacter arenosus (assembly GCF_005771535.1). Taxonomy (NCBI): domain Bacteria; kingdom Pseudomonadati; phylum Campylobacterota; class Epsilonproteobacteria; order Campylobacterales; family Arcobacteraceae; genus Arcobacter; species Arcobacter arenosus. The sequence continues at coordinate 218,430 of NZ_VANU01000005.1, read as the reverse complement.
AAACTTTAAATATAATGAAGAAAAAATAAATGCAATGATGGCCGAACTTGGTGTGCAAGATGCACAAAACGTTGGTAAGAAAACAAATTAAGGATTTAGATGAATATTTCTTCAATCGCAAACTCAATTGGTTCATTAGCAAAGACCCAAGCAAATCCTACGCAAAAAAATGATGGTGCAACTTTTTCATCGATGTTAAATGATGCTATGAAAGAGGTTAACACTAGTCAAGTTGAAGGTTATAAAGCAATGGAAGGTATTGCAACTGGAAATGTTAAAAATCTTCAAGAAGCTGTTCAAAAAATTGAAGAAGCTGAATTATCTTTAAAATTAGCATTAGAAGTGAAAAATAAAGCTATTAATGCCTATAAAGAAATCAGTAAAATGCAAGTTTAATTGGAGGCTTTAGATGGGTTTATTTGATGGATATAATATTGCTTCCTCTGGAATGGGTGCGCAAAGAACAAGAATAAATATTGTAAGTGCTAATATCGCAAATGCAAAAACTACACACACGGAAGCTGGCGGGCCTTATAAAAAACAAAATGTTGTATTTGAAGAGCTTTTAGTTAATAATACTAAAAATCTTAATAACAACTTACAAGAAACAAATAATAAAAATACAAGTGCTGAATTAAGAGGTGTAGGTGTAAAATCTATAGTAGAAAATGATGCAGATCCAATTATGAAATACGAACCTTCTCATCCCGATGCAAATGAAGAGGGTTATGTTGCATATCCAAATATTAACCCAGTTGTTGAGATGGTTGATTTAATTGAAGCTATGCGGTCATATGAAGCTAATGTTGCAACTTTCAATACACATAAGAATATTGATTCTAAAACATTAGAGATTTTAAAAGCATAAAAGATGACAAAAGAAATAGATTTTTTATCATTATCAAAAACTGATACTAATAGTTCTTCTGGGACAAAAAGTAATGGAACTGAAAAAAAAGAGGGATTATCTCTTTTTGATTCTTTACTTGCAAGTTCAAAAGAAGAAACTCAAACAAAAGATACAAATGTATCAGATGAAAAATCTAAACAAAATACTGATTTGTCAAAACAAACAACTACAACTGATACCAATAATAAAAACAAACAAGTTCAAACAAAAGATGAAGATTTAAATAACACACAAGAGAATAAAGTATCACAAAATAAAAGTTCTGAAAAAGAAGATTCAAAAAAAGAAGTTAATAATCTTCCTAAAGATTCTAAAGAACAAAATCTAGAACCTAAGACTAAAGATATCTCTAGCAACAATTCTTTGTTGGATAGAATGGTTTTAGAAGCAAATCAAAAAACAAAATCAAAAAATTTATATACTGCAGAAACAAAAGAAAATATAGTAGAAAAAGTTGATTCAAAAGAGCAAACTGCTTCTTTTGAAGAAACCATTGAAAAAGAACAAAAAAAATTAAAAACATCTGATAAAACAAATATTGAAACTTCAAAAGAAAATGAAAAAGTAAGTACAAAAGAAGTAGTTTTAGAAGAAAAAGATGAACAAACAAAAAATAAAACTACAAAAGATAATAAGCCTGATTCTTCTTTATTAGATAAGTTAATTACAAAAGCAAAAGAAGAGATTAGTTCAAAAACGTTAGAAAATATAGATGAACCAAAAACAGAAAAACAGAATACCTCTTCAACTTTAAAGGATGAAATAGTAGTAGAAAAACAAAATAATTCTTCTTCTATAACAGACGAAATTGTAGGAAAACAAAACCTTTCTTCTTCAACACCTGAAGTTGAAACAGAAAAAACAAGTTCATTATTAGATAAATTAGTAAATGAAGCAAAAAAAGAGATAAAAACAAATAATAAAAATGTAGAAGAAAATAGTTCTAAAACTGTTGGTACTACACAAACTCAAGTGGAAATAAATTTTGATGAACTTGAAAAAACAGATTCTAAAATAGAAGAAAAAGATACAAAAACTAAACTTGAAACTGAAAATAAAGTTAAAACAACTAAAAATGTACAATTAGAAGATGAATCTCTAAGTGATACTAAAAAAGTTGAAAAAGATATAACTTTAACAAAAAAAGAGAATATTGAAACTGTAGTTTCAAAAGAAGATACTAAGGTAAATAATTCAAATAAAGAAGAGATTAAAGCTGAAATAAATAATGCAAAAGTTGTGAATAAAGTATCTGAAGAAACAGATAGTTCTGTTGAAAAAAATACAACACAACAAAGTACTACAGCTTCACAATCAACTTCACAAACAAGTTCAGGTACAACGCAAAATAAGCTTTCTGATTTAGAAAAAGAAGCTTTAAATACTAAAGATGAAACTGTAAATCTAAAAAAAGATGATATTGCAAAGTTGAATGAATCTTCAAATAAAGAGGAAAATGTTAAGGTCGAAAGTTCAAAACAAGAATCTAAATCATTAATGGATAGATTGTTTGATAATGCAAAAGCTCAAACAATATCTGCTAAAAATCCAAATTTACAAGAGAGTGATTTTACTAAACAAGGAACTTTAAATAAAAATAATAATGATATTGCAACAAATATATATTTAAGTTCTCAAAAAAATTCAATATATAATCAAATGCTTTCAAATAAAACTGAGGGTGTAAAAACTGTAAAAGATGGAACTTCTATTGAAGATGTAAAAAAAGGTGCAGATATTTTAAATTTAAATTTAGAAGATGCATCCGTTGAAATTGATGAAAGTTCAACAAAAGCAGAACCTCAATCTAATAATAAAGCAAATTTAGATAGTAAAATCTCTTTATTAGATAAATTAGCTTTCAATAAAAATTTAAATGTTGAAGAGTTACTTAAAAGAGCAGCGGAAAATTTAGAGTCTCAAAAAATTGCCTCAAATAGCATAACTAATTCTTCATCATCAAACTCAAGCATAAGTTCAACAAATGAGACACAGACTGTTAATTTAAATGTAAATCCAAATTTGGCAATGACTATACAAAATAGAATTATCGGTGCACAACAACAAATGTCAAGTATGATGTCAGATGTGGCTAGAAATATGTATGAAAACTATAAGCCTCCTGTTACAGCATTTAGATTAAATCTATTCCCTGCTCAATTGGGACATATTGCTATTTTAATGAAAACAGATAGAGAAAATGCTATATCGATTAGTATGAGTTTATCTCAATCTTCAACTCATGATGCCTTTGTTGAAAATCAATCTATGTTAAGGGATGCTTTAAATAGAAACTTTAATAATCCACAAACAACAATAAGTCTTGATTTTAATATGCAAAATGAGAGCTCTAATAATCAATCCTCTAATGAGCAAAATTCAAATAACGAGAATACTCCACAATCCCACTCTTCAGATGAAGTAATTGAATCTATTATTCAAAATAAGGATGCAACTGAAGATTTAAATTATATGTAGATGTTAGAGTTAATATCACTACTCAATGAGCAAACCCTTTATTCTTTTTTACTTCTTTTTGCAAGAATTTTAGCTTTTTGTGCTTTTATGCCAGTTTTTGGGCATACTTCAATCTCTGCTACAATTAGAGTTGGAATAGCCTTTTATATAACTATTTTTTTATATCCAATTGTTGATTTACAAGGTGTTTTTACCCAAAATGAATTTTTAGGTGCCCTTGTAACAGAGATTACTTTAGGTTTAATTGCAGCAATGTTTTTAAATGTAGTTTTTGCTTCTGTTAGAATTATTGGGGATTTTGTTGGTTATTCTACAGCTTTATCTATGGCAAGTATGTTTGACCCCGCAACTGGTTCAAATGAAGGTTTAGTTAGTAGACTTTTATATTGGGTTGCTTTAATGCTTTTTTTTGAAACAGGTATGTATGAAATGACAATTGTAATCTTATCAAAAAGTTTTTCTATAATTCATTTAGGGGCTTTTGATATTTTCTCTTATGATGGTATTCAAATAGCAATTGATGAGATTAAAAGGATGTTTGCCTTTGCTTTTGCCTTTGCTTTACCTTTATTCTTTATTGGTTTTATTATGGATATTTATTATGGTTATGGAACAAAATCGATGCCTGCATTTTCACCATTTGTAATCACTTTTCAGCTAAAATTTGCATTAATATTTGTATTTTTAATACTTGCAATGGAAGTATTTACAGATAGCTTTACAAATTATCTTATAACAAAGTTTGAATAATGGCTGGCGAAGAAGAAGAAAAGACCGAAGAGCCCACGTCCAAAAAAATTGAAGATGCCCAAAAAGAGGGTAATGTTCCTAAATCTATGGAAGTTACTGGGGCCGCGATTTTATTTTTTGGTTCAGTATATTTATTGTTTTTTTCTGAATCAGCAGTTGATGCCATTAGAAAATTGATGATATATACATACAATTTTATTGGTCAAGATTTAACCGGGAATGTATTTTATTCAATTGGTTATACAACTGTTACTACCGTTTTGCAAACATTACTTCCAATTTTTACTTTAGTTATTTTACTTGCGCTTATAACAAACTGGGCACAATTTGGTTTTTTAGTAACTCCTTTAAAATTTGATTTACAAAAACTTGATCCAATAAAAGGTTTAAAAAATATTTTTGGTTTAAAAAAAGCATTAGAGGCTTTAAAGTTAACATTAAAACTTACTATTATTGTAATAGTGATGTTTATTGTTTTGATGTTTACATACAAATCATTTTTAGCAATGATGGATAAAGAGTTAATGAATACTATTAATTCAATCGTAGAATTGGTAGCTTATTTCCTTGCCGCAATACTTTTAATTATAATTATTTTTGCTATAATAGATTTTTATTTTACTAGGTATTACTATTTTAAGTCTCTTAGAATGAGTAAACAAGAGATAAAAGATGAATTTAAAAATATGGAAGGGGACCCTCAAGTAAAAGGGCGAATCCGTAAAATTCAGATGCAAATGGCAATGAAAAGAATGATGTCAGATGTACCTGATGCTGATGTAGTAATAACAAACCCTACACATTATGCTATTGCATTAAAATATGATAATAAAGTAAATAGTGCACCAAAAGTTGTTGCTAAAGGGATAGATTTTATTGCTTTAAAAATAAAGGATATTGCAAGGGAAAATGATATTCCAATTATTGAAAATCCCTCATTGGCAAGGTCTATTTATTCACAAATAGAGATAGACCAAGAGATACCAAGTGAATTTTATAAAGCTATGGCTGAGATATTTTCATATGTATATGAGTTAAAGAATAAAAAAAGAAGGTAAAGTTTGAAGTTACTAATAATATTTATTTTGTTTTTTTCAACACTATTATTTGCAAAAAAAGATTTTTATTATGGTTTTATTGATTCTTCAGGGGAACAAATTTCCCAAAGAAGAAAACGAGCAATCTCAGATGGTTTTGAGATTATTAACCATGCAAGACAACTTGCAAAAGAGGGTAAGGTGGATGAAGCCTACACTCAAATTGAGGCTTTTAAAAGTCAAAATACAATAAAAATATTAGATTCTGCACTTATCGTAGTGTATTCTGAACTTGCATTAAAAAAGAAAACAAAAAGATTAATTCTTGAAGCTTCAAAAGAGTTAGAACAAGCAATTAATGATTCTAGAATTTATGAAGAGGATTTAGCAAGAGCTTATATGGTTTTAATTGAATTAAAACTAAATACAAATAAATCAAAAGATGCAATTTATTTTGCAAATATTATTATAAACAATTTTAATAATCCAATTACAAAAGCCTATGGGAAAATATATTTAGCAAAAATCTATAAGCATCAAAGGGATTATGGAAAATCAATTAATATTTTATATAAGATTTTAACTGAAACAACTGATGTTTTAGTTGCTACAATTGTTGCCGACGAGCTATTTGATGTGTATATATTAGATGGAAAAAGGGATGAAGCCTATGAGTTAATCTCAAAGGTTCTTCAAAAAAATATGGATTATTATGCTGATGACTCTTTTCTTGCTTTAGAAAAAGTAAATAGACTTACAAAGGTTGGAATGCCAGAGTTTGCAGTAGAGATTTTAGAAGAGCTTTTAAGAAGAACAAATAAACCCTCTTCAATTGAAGATTTCAAATTTAAGCTTGCTGATACATATATGAGTATGTATGATAGAACCGACAAATATCTTTTAAAGGCAAAAGAATTATATAAAGATATTATAAATGATTTTCCTGATGGGGTTTATTTTGAAAAATCAAAAATGTATCTCGATGAAATTGTTATGAGAGAAGGAAAAATAGAACCTGCTGTTTTAGCAACAAAATACCAATCTTCTGAAGCGATGCAGCAAAAAGTTTTATTACAAGAGTTACTTAATGATAAAGCCAAAAAGAAATATGAACTTATTTTAAAATCAAAAAGAGTATATAACAAAATATCAAATACAATAGCAAATAGGTTTGGTTATGATTCTATAAATGCAATTTTTGATGAAGTTAATATAGAGATGATAAAAAACTATTTACGTACAGGTAAATGTTTTTTACTTAAAGATGCTTTAGAAACATCAAGAAATGAAACTTTAGAATTATTAATAAAAGATGAAGAGTTAAAGTTTAAGTTTTTTGAGTGTATGGTTGAAGCTCCATCTGAAAAATCTTATCTACTTATAAAAGATACTTTTAATTCAACAAGAGATGCAAATATATATTTATACTTAGAAAGAATGGCTATTTCATTAGGGGATTTTGAAGAAGCAGAAAATTATTCAAATAAAGTTGAAATGGTGGATGATAAAGAGGTATTAAGTAAAGAATTTTTATATAAATTTTTACTTTTAAAACAAAAAAATGATTCAGTTTCACTTGATAGATATTTTAATTTTGCCTCAAAAAATGAAGATATTATAGAAAATAATCAAGATAATCCAATGATTATAGATTTTTATTACAACTATTATTTGTATCTAATAAAAAATGATATGAAAGAAAAAGCAAAAGAGATTTTAACAAAACTTTATGATAAACAAAATGCCTTAAAAGCTTATGTTTATTCCCCTTTTACAGAATTAGAATTAGCAAAAATTGAACAAACTAATAATAACAATGAAAAAGCCTTAGAATTACTTTTAAAATCAATTGAAAATGCAAGAAGAATAAGACCAAATGACCTTGCCCAAACATATTATTCTATTATAAAATTATATGAAGAGTTTGGTAATAATATTAAAAAAGATGAATATATTAATAAGTGTAAGGATCTTGAAAATACAAAAGATAGTCTTTATAAAAAAATGTGTGATGAGATGTAATGATAGATATTGATTCATTGTTAAATAGTATTGAAACAAAAGATTTATCAATACCTTTTGGTAGAATTAAACATATTTCAACAACTACAATAAAAGCAACTGGAATAGAGGTTGCTGTTGGAGATATTGTAAAAATTGAGTCCCAAGCACACCTTTATACTGTTTTAGGAATGGTAGCATCAATTGAATCATCAGATTTCACAATTGTACCTTTTTCTTTTATTGATGGTTTTAGAATTCATGATAAGGTTTATTTACAAAAAGAGGGTTTATCTGTAAAAAGTGGATATGGTTTATTAGGACGTGTTGTAAATGCCTTAGGTGAACCAATTGATGATAAAGGTAAAATTACAAATCTTGAAGAAAGTTCAGCTATTAATAAACTCTCAATGCCAGCCCTTGAAAGGGGAATTATAGATAAAAGATTCTCAACTGGAGTTAAACCAATTGATTCAATGTTAACAGCAGGAAAAGGTCAAAAAGTTGGAATTTTTGCTGGTTCTGGTGTTGGTAAGTCTACGTTGATGGGTATGATTGTTAAAGGTTGTGAAGCACAGATAAAAGTTGTAGCATTAATTGGTGAAAGGGGACGTGAAATCCCTGAATTTATCCATTATAATCTAAATGACGATTTGGAAAATACAATTATTGTTGCTGCAACTTCTGACGAATCAGCATTAATGAGAAAATATGGTGCCTTTACAGCAATGGCAATTGCAGAATTTTTTAGGGATAAAGGGCATGATGTACTTTTGATGATGGACTCTGTAACAAGGTTTGCAATGGCACAAAGGGAGATTGGATTAAGTACAGGTGAACCACCAGTAAGTAGAGGATATCCACCTTCTGTATTTGCTTTATTACCTCAATTAATGGAGCGTGCAGGAAATAATGCAAAGGGTTCAATTACTGCATTTTTTACAGTTTTAGTTGATGGTGATGACATGAATGATCCAATTGCTGACCAAAGTAGGTCTATTTTAGATGGGCATATTGTATTAACAAGGGATTTAACTGAACAAGGTTTTTATCCACCTATTAATATTCTAAAATCTGCATCAAGGGTAATGGACAAAGTTGTTACTGATGACCATTATAATGACTTTTTAAAGCTAAAAAGGATATTATCACTAATAAAAGAGAATGAAGTTCTAGTTAGGGTTGGTGCATATAAACCAGGAATGGACCCAGAACTAGATGATGCATTAGCTAGAAAAGATAAAGTTAGAGATTTCTTGACACAAAGTATGAAAGAACAGTATAATTTTAACGAGATAGTACACAAGTTTAAGGAGGTATTCAAATGATAAGGTCAACGCAAACGACAATGTATAGATTGGATAATCTTAACAATGAGCAACAAAGAATTAGTTATCAGATGAGTACTGGTAAAAAACTTCAAGATGGTAGTGATGATGCTAATATCTATTCAAGGGAAGTTTACATTGATGATAAAATCAGAATGTATGAGGGTTTAAAGTTTCAGATTGAAAAAACAACTGCCCAAAATAACTCAAGTGATTCAACACTTGCTGATGCAAAAAATCTAGTTTCTTACACAAAAACAGAAGTTATAAAAGCTCTAAATGCAACAACCGATGATACTGCAAGACTTGCAATAGCAACAAATTTAGAAGGTGTGAAACAAAATCTATATATGTTAGCAAATGAAGAGGTTGAAGGTGAATATTTATTTGCTGGTTCTGATTCTTCAGTTCAAGCTTTTTCTATGGATGAAACAACTGGAAAAGTAACATATAATGGTGATGCTCTTTTAAGAAAAGTTGCAGTTGAAGATGGTGAATATAGAGAAAGAGGTGCAAATGGTTTTGAAGCTTTTTTCTATTCGACTAGTAGTGCCTATAAAGGTGATACCCTAGAATTTACAGAAAATCAAAGAATTGTTGATCAAGATGGAGATGAGTGGAAAATTGAAACCTCTGCAGAAGTTACAAGTGGAGCATTAACTTTTACTTCAGGACAATCTGTAATTGATAATAATGGTACTGTTTGGAATATTAATGGTTCTGGTGAACTTGTTAATGATCAAGGGGATATTATTGCTTCAGGTGATATTTCAGGAACAGGAACAGAATCTGATCCTTATTCTATAAATTTACCTGCAACAACTACATCATCAAGTACAATAAGTGGTTTTTCTACAATACAATTAGTAGAATATAAGCCAAATGGAGATGCAAGTGGTGAAACTTTAACTATATCTGGCAATTCAACTGATAATTTTACAATTACTGTTCCTAATGTTGATGGGACAAAATTTGAAGCAAAAGAAAATATTTTTGATACAATGGATTCAATAATTAATGCTCTTAAAAAACTTGATTCTGATGGTAATCCCGTGGAGGATGATGTTGCAAGAGCAGCTTTACAAAATGGTTTAGATGAAATTGGTGAAGCTTATGATGGTATGAATATTGCCCATGGAAAACTTGGTGGAAGAAATCAAGTTTTTGAAATTTCACTTGAAAGAATTTCTGCAAAAGTAACTCAATATAATATATTATCTCAAGAAGTTGGAGCTGCTGATTTATCAAAGGTAGCTGTTGAAGCAAAAGCATTGGAGTTAACATACACTGCACTTTATTCAACAATAAACAAGATGAATGAATTATCTTTAGTTAATTTTGTTAGATAGAATAAAAAAGTAGTAGATGAATTTAAGAAGGTTTTTTTCAAAAGATTTATTTGTAGTTGCACTTTTTGTGTCAATTCTTATGATTATCATTGTTCCTTTACCAAAGGGTGCACTAGATTTCTTTTTGATAGTTTCTTTATCTTTATCGCTACTTATTTTACTTATTTCATTATATATTCAAAAACCAGCTGATTTAACAACTTTTCCTACAATAATACTTATTTTAGCCCTATTTAGGCTATCTTTAAATATTGCAACTACAAGGTCGATTTTAAGTGAAGGGCATAATGGTCCTGAAGCTGTAAGTTCTATAATATCTGCATTTGGGGATTTTGTTGTTGGTGGAAATATGGTAATTGGTATTATTGTATTTATTATCCTTGTACTTATTAACTTTATGGTTGTAACAAAAGGTGCAACAAGGGTTGCCGAAGTTACTGCAAGATTTACTCTTGATTCTATGCCTGGTAAACAAATGGCAATTGATGCAGATTTAAATGCTGGATTTATTGATGATAAAGAGGCACAACAAAGAAGAAAAGAGCTTATAACTGAAGCAAACTTTTATGGGGCAATGGATGGGTCATCAAAGTTTGTAAAAGGTGATGCTGTTGCTGGTATTATTATTACACTTGTAAACTTAATTGGGGGACTATTAATTGGTCTTTTTCAACATGATATGACGGTTAGTGAAAGTGGTGAGATTTATGCAATTTTAACTATTGGTGATGGACTTGTAGCACAAATCCCTGCACTTATTCTTTCAACTGCAACAGCTATTATTATTACCCGTTCTAATATGGATGAAGATAAATTTGCAAATCAATCAGTTGCTCAACTTGTAAAAGATTCAAAATCATTAATTTTAGTTGGAATTGGTATGGTTCTTTTTGGTTTTGTTCCAGGTTTTCCAACTGGTATTTTAATGATAATGGGACTTCTTTTAGTTTTTATTGGATATGCAATTTATATGATTGAGAATAATCATGATAACGCGATTACAAGATTAATTAAACCTGCAGCAGCTAAATCAACATCTAAGATTGAACCAAGTGCAAATATTGATGATTTAAAAGAGAAGAAAAGAAAAGCTGCTGTTCCTGATGAAAAACAAGTTATGGAAAATATCATGAAACTTGAAGTTTTAGAATTAAAGCTTGGTATTAGACTATTGCAACTTGTTCAAGGTGATTCAGAACTTCTTGATAAAATTAGGGCAATTAGAAAAACTATTGCCTCTGAACTTGGATTTATAATTCCACAAATAAGAATTGCAGATGATCCTAGTTTATCACCAAATGAATATGAACTTTATTTAAAAAGAATTCCTATTGCAAAAGGTAGAGTTGAGATAAATAAACTTTTAGCAATGGGTGGAGTAGGAAATGAAAAATTAAAAGGTTTAAGGGTAAAAGAACCTGTATTTAATTTAGATGCTACATGGATTGATGTGGAACAAAAAGAAGATGCCTTAATGAAAGGTTTTACTGTTGTTGATGCTCCAACAATCATCTCAACACATATTTCTGAAATTATAAAAAAACATGCTGAAGATATTATTACTAGACAAGATATTGTTGATATTGTTGAAGGCTTGAAAAAAGATTTCCCAATTGTTGTAGAAGAGGCTATGAAAGTAACTTCTTATGGTTCTTTATTAAAAGTTTGTAAAGATTTATTACATGAAAAAATACCAATTGTTGATATGTTAACTATTGTTGAAGCAATTGCAGATATTGCAGAGTTTACAAAGGCTCCTGATATTCTTTTAGAACATGTAAGAAGTAAACTTTATAGACTTATTACCGATAGATTTAAAGATACAGATAATACTTTACATATTATTACAATTAAACCTGAAATAGAGCAACAATTTATTGGAAAACTTCAAGAGCAACATGGAGTTTCTCAATTAATGTTATCAATTGCTGAGATAAATAGTCTTGTAACAAAAACAAAAGAGATGTTAGGACAAGTTGAAGCAAAAGGATTTAGCAAAGTTGCCATGGTTGTAGACCCATTATTAAGAAAAAGAATTTCAGAAATCTATGAAAAATTTGGATTACAAGTAGCAGTTTTATCCCACGCAGAATTAGATTCAAGAGCAAATTTTGCTATTGAAGGAACATTGGAGTTCTAATGAAAAAACTTTTTTTCTTTTTTTCATTTTTATTATTTCCATTTTTTTTACAAGCTAGCGTGATACTAAAAGCTCCAGATTCTTTTGTAAATGGTGAATCTTATATTTTTGAGTATGAAGCAGTAGGTAGTTCTGTTGATTTCCCTAAAATTAAACAAATAGATGGCTTTACAGTTGAAGATTTAGGTAGTTCAAGATCTTTACAAATAATAAATGGTAATTATGATGAAAAGATTTTAAAAAGATTTAGAATAGTTCCTAATAAAAGCTTCACAATTCCACCTTTTGTTTTTAAAATAGATGGAAAAGAGATTAAATCAGAAGAGAAAAAAGTATCAGAACGAAAGATTCAAAAAACAAAATCTGATAATTTTGACTTAACAATTACCCCATCTAAAAAGCAACTTTATGTAGGTGAATCATTAATAGTCAAACTAACTTTTAAATATAAAAGAGGTTTACAAATAACTAATTTAGGTTTTGAACCACCTCATTTTGAGAATTTTTGGTATAAAAAAATCGATAATTCTAATAAAAGATATGAAGAGAATGGATATAATGTTCAAGAGTTGGATTTCCTTTTATTCCCTCAAAAAAGTGGGGTTTTACATATTAAACCCTTAAGAGTTGATGTTCAAATGGTTGATACAAATAGCTCTTCAAATTTTACATTTTTTAGTTCAGCTCCAAAATTAGAAAAAGTATATTCAAACAACTTAAGCTTCAATGTAAAAGCTCTTCCAAGTGATGTAACTTTAATTGGAGATTTTGTTTTAAATGCAAGCATTGATAAAGATGCGATAAATTTAGGTGAATCAATTAATTATAGATTGGAAATTACTGGTTTTGGAAATTTTGATGATATAGAAGATTTTAAACTTGATATCCCAAATACAACAATTTATGATAATAAAGCAGAAGTTGAAACAAATTTTAAAGATAATAAATATGAGGGAAAATACTCAAAAGTTTTTTCAATTGTTCCAAATACTTCACTTGAAATACCACCTTTTGAATTAAAATTTTTTAATAAAGAAGAAAATAAAGTAAAAGTTTTAAAAAGCAAAAGTTTTAAAATAAAAGTAAATGGGGAAAAACAAAAAGAGGTAGTTTTACAAAAGCCAATTGAGAAAGAGGAAAAAGTACTTATGGAAAAAGAGTTTCCATTAGTCGAAAAAATTAAATATTTTTTATTTGGGGCTTTATCTGTTTTATTAATATTTTGTTTATATATTTACGTTAAACTTCAAAAATCAAAAAAGAAAATAAAAGAAACATCTTTAAGCAAGTTGATTAAGTCTTCCAAAGATAAATTAGATTTAATGAAAATTTTGATTCCTTATTTAAAAAGGGACAATGAACTTGATAATCTAATTTTTGAATGTGAAAAATCTAATTTAGAATTTAAAGTTCTAAAAAAGAAAATTTTAGAAAAAATTACACAGTTAAATTTATAAGAGGTAAATATGAAATATTTATTAGTGATATTAGTTATGTTAGGTTCAGCCTTTGCAAGTGAATATTATGCAAAATTAGAGCCAATTGAAAGTTTTGAAGTAAAATCTTCAGTTAGTGGGAAAGTAATTTTTTCTAACAGTAATATTGAGGGTAAAAAAGCAAAAAATACAAAAGTAATTGAAATAGATTCTTATGTTGATAGAATAGATTTAGAACAATCAAAAATGAAGTTAAAAGCTATTGAAGAGATGATGAAAGTTGAAGAAAAAAACTATAATAGACTTTTAAAAGTTACTTCTAAATCTGGATATGAAAAAGATAATCAAAAAATCAAAGTGATAAATTATCAAGTAACAAAAGCTGATATTGAAATAAAAATTGCAAATTTAAAAGATAGTATAAAAAATAAAAAACTTGTTGAAAAAAACAATTATATTTATAACATAGCAGTTAAAGAGGGAACTTACGTTACGCCAGGGACTTTACTTTATGAATCAAAAGATTTAAGTAAAGGGAAACTAGAGATTTTTGTACCAATTGATGAGATTGAAAAAATACAATCTAAAAAAATATATCTTGATGGTAAAGAAAGTTCTCTAAAAATAAATAAAATATTTAAAGTAGCAGATGAAAAACATATCTCTTCTTATAAAGTTGAAATTGTTATAGATAATCCAAAAGTTTTTTCTAGGTTAGTAAAAGTTGAATTTAAATAATTTAAATACAATTGCCTGTCCACTTGACTGTTTTGATACTTGTGAAGCTATTTTAGATGGAGAAAATATTAAAGCAAATAAAGAACACCCAATTACAAAATCAAAATTGTGTGTTAATTTTGCAAATTTATTAAAAGAAGATTTTTTAGAAAATGCTTTTATAAATAAACAAAAAATTAATTTAGATGAATCACTTGATTTTCTAATAAAGAAGTTAGAAGAGACAGAGCCTAAAAAGGTACTTTACTATAAAGGTGCTGGAAATTTAGGAGTTATGCAAAGTTCACCTAAATCTTTTTTTGCAAAATATGGTGCAACACTTACAAAAGGAAGTTTATGCGATGGTGCAGGGGATGAAGGTATCTCTTTAGGTAGAGGTTTTAATATAAATCCACCAATTGAAAACTTAATTGATTCAGATATTATTATTGTTTGGGGAAGAAATCTAACTGTTACTTCTCCCCATATGTATAATCTAATTAAAGATAAAACTTTTATTACTATAGATCCCGTTAAAACGAAAATTGCAAAAAAAAGTGAAATTCATTTTCAAATTAATCCAAAAACTGACCATGAATTAGCACTTTTATTTACTAGATTTGCATATATGGAAGATTTAGAAGATGAAGAGTTTATACAAAATAATTCAAGTGGTGCAGAAGATTTTTTTGAATTAGCAAAAGAAAGACCTATTGTCTCTTATGAGGCTACAACTGGGATTTCATTAAGTGATGTCTCTAAAATGTTTGAATTAATAAAAGGAAAATCAGTTTCTATACTTTTAGGAATTGGTCCACAAAAATATTACGAAGGTGCTAATATTTTTAGGGCAATAGATTCTTTTGCTGCTTTTATAGGTCTTCATAATAAAGATAAGGGTGGAGTTTGGTATTTAAGTGATTCAAATTTTGGATATGAAAAAAAGTTTCAATCGCAAACTTTAAATAAAGTTGATTTACCAGAAGTGGATTTTTCAAAATATGATTTAGTTTTTATCCAAGGTGCTAACCCTGTAGTTTCTGCTCCAAATACAAAAAGAGTTATAGAGGGATTAAAAAATAGTTTTGTTATATTTTTTGGAACAACTTTTAATGATACATGTGAATATGCGGATGTTATTATTCCATCGTCTAATTTTAAAACTAAAAAAGATGTTAGGCTTTCTTATGGTCATGAGTTTAAAGCAATTTCAAATAATATAGAAAATAAAAATACAAATACAATCTCAGAATATGAACTTACAAAATATCTTTTTGAGCAATTTGATTTTGAAGATTTAATCTCTGAAGATGAAGCCGTGAATTACTATAAAAACTTAAATCCTAAAAGAGACTTTCATATAGAAAACTTTAATTTTCTTGAAGATTTAGAAGTTGATAATTTATATGAAGATAAAGATGAAAATCAATTTTATTTACTTTTTGGGAAGAGAAAAGAGAATTTAAATTCACAATTTGAAAGTGACAATTATTTATATTTAAATTCAAAATGTGGTTTTGATGAGGGTGATGAAGTAAAAGCTTCAACATCTTTTGGAGAGGCAAATTTTATTGTTAAACTTGATGATGATATAAAAGAAAATTGTATAGTGTTATATGCTGGAAATAAAAAAGCAAACTACTTAACTAACTACAAAAGTGATGAACTGTCAAGCTCTGCAGTATACCAAGAGGCTTTAGTAAGACTTGAATTATTATGAATTATTAGCGAATAACCCTATTATTAGAAAACTTACACTTTTGCAATTTGTTGCATACTTTGGTGCATGGTTTTCTAATGTAGCAATTTATACCATGCTTGTAGAGTTTGGTTCATCGGCATTTGCTATTTCAGTTGTAACAGCAATGCATCTTCTTCCTGCTGTATTAATAGCTCCCCTTTCAGGTGCAATAATTGATAGATTTAAAATTAAATCTTTAATGTTAGTTCTTTTGTCCACTGAACTTATTATGACAACTTTACTTCTTACCATTGATTCAAAAGATGAGATTTGGATTTTGATGATTCTAATATTTATTAGAATGGGAAGTGCTTCAATGTTTTTTTCCACAGAGATGTCTTTACTTCCAAAATTAGTTACTGGAAAAGCTTTACAAAAAACAAATGAGATACACTCAATAATATGGTCGTTTACTTATGCCGCTGGTATGGGAATAAGTGGTTTAGTTGTAAATGCATATGGTGTTAAAATAGCAATTATTATTGATGTTTTATTTTTTCTAGCTGCGATAATTATATTTTTGAATATTGATTTTAAAGTTGAGATTATTCATACTAAAGAGAAAATTTCATCAATGATAAAAGATGGGTTTTTATATATAAAAAATCATAAAATAGTTTTACATCTGATTATTCTTCATTCATCTGTTGGTTTAACTGCCTTTGACACATTGGTTACTCTTTTAGCAAAAAATGAATATAGAACAATCATTGCTGTTCCTTTAGCAATAGGAATTACAAATGCAATAAGAGCCCTTGCTCTTATGATTGGTCCATTTTTTATAACAAATAAAGTAAATAAAGATACCCTAACATATATTTTTATTTTTCAAGGAGTTGCAATTATTCTTTGGGGAATTTTGCAGTTTAATTTTTATTATGCATTAATAGCAGTTTTTTTAACAGGATTTATGACTACAACTATTTGGTCATACACCTATGCTTTGCTTCAGGAAAATGTTGAACAAAAATATTTAGGAAGAGTTATTTCCTATAATGATATGATTTTTATGGTCTCAAATATTTTAACAACGTTTTTTATAGGTATTATGGCAGATTTAATCTCTTTAGAATTAATTACAATTTTTATAGGTACTGGATTTTTTCTATTTGCATACTATTATACAAAAATAAAAGAGAGGATTTAGTATTAATCTAAATCCTCTAAAAACTTCAATTCTTTAAAATAATCTTCTAAAAAAGGTCTACTTACTTCATCAAAACTATCTTTATCTTCATAAAGATTTATATACCAATCAAAATTGATATTTCTATTTTTTAAAGCTTCAATTGAAAGTAGGGTGTCATTTATACAACCAAGTTTAGATGGGCTTATTAATACAGCTTTTGCATTAAATTCTTTAATCAAATCAATTATAAACAAATCTTTTTTAATTGGAACCATTAAGCCCCCAGCTCCTTCAATCACTAATACATCACAAATAGATTTTAAAAAAGTAACTTGTTTTTTTAAAAAGTTTATATTTATATCAGAATCTTTTTTTGCAACATAGGGTGCTGCTGGTAGTTCAAATTGATAAGGAACAACATCTTTGATATCTAAATCAAAATCTGGATTAAGCTTTTTTACTAAATCAAGCATTTTTGTTCCATCAAGAGGTGTGTTATTAACTACACCTGTTTCACAGGGTTTAAAATATCCAACCTTTAAACCTTTGTTTGAATAATGTTTTAGAATTTTTTCACATGCATAGGTTTTACCCACATCTGTATTTGTTGCACTAATAAATAAAATCATATCTCTCCAATCTATTAAAAAGGGGATTATATCAAAAAATAAAAAAATCTTTAAATTATTTAATAAACAATTTGTTTTACCTTCATTAGGAGTTTTTTGTTATAATATATACAATAAATGAATTTAGAAGGTATTATTTTGGCAAACGAATTAGAAATTGAATTAGATAGTAATTTAGAAGTAGCAGAACCAAAAAAATTTAAGGTTTTATTGTTGAATGATGATTATTCGACTATGGATTTTGTTATTGATGTATTAACAAAAATTTTTAGAAAAACAGTTGACCAAGCTACTCAAATAATGCTAAATATTCATAACAATGGCAAAGAAGTATGTGGTATTTATACCCATGAGATTGCCTCTACAAAAGTAGCTCAGGTTAAAACATTGGCTAGAGAAAAGGGTTTTCCTTTAAAAGCTATCATGGAAGAAGAGTAAGATTATGATTAGTAAAGAATTAAGAAATATATTTGCACAAGCTGTAAGCTATGCAAAAAAAAGTAGACATGAATATTTAACTATAGAACATATTTTTTTAATGTTGATTCATGATGAGGTTATTGAAAATCTATTTAATGATTTAGGACTTGATCAAAATAAAATATTCAATGATATAAAAAGACATATTGATGAAAACACACCAATATATCCTGAAAATGTTGAAGATGAGCCAATAGAAACTATTACTTTAACTTCAATTATTGAGAATATGGTTGCAAGTGCACAAGCAAGTGGAAGAAGAAATGCAAGTGTTGAAGATATGTTTGTGGCTATTTTAAAAGATGAAAAATCATATGCAACTTTTATTTTAAAATCGGCAGGAGTTGAAAGGGTTGATATCCTTGAAGAAATCTCACATAAAGAAGATGATTTAGAAGAGGGTGAAATTGGCTCTAAACCAGGATTTGAAAAAGAGAATAAAGTATTAGATAAAAACTCAACTGAATTAGTGGCTCTTGCACATAAAGGTGAAATTGACCCTGTTATTGGAAGAGTAAATGAGATTCAAAGAGTTATCCAAATTTTAGGAAGAAGAAAGAAAAACAATCCAATTTTAGTGGGTGAACCTGGTGTTGGGAAAACAGCAATTGCAGAAGGATTAGCATTAGAAATAGCAAACAAAAGAGTACCAGAGTTTTTAGAAAATGCAAAAGTATTTTCTTTGGATATGGGTTCAATGGTTGCAGGGACTAAATATAGAGGAGATTTTGAGAAAAAATTAAAATCTTTACTAAAAGAGGTAAGTGCTATTCCTAATGCAATTTTATTTATTGATGAAATTCATACAATTGTTGGAGCAGGAAGTGTAAGTGGAAGTGCAATGGATGCTTCAAATATCTTAAAACCAATGCTTGCAAATGGAAAATTAAAATGTATAGGTGCTACAACATTTGCTGAGTTTAGAAACGATTTTTCTAAAGATAAAGCTTTATCAAGAAGATTTGCAAAAGTTGATATAGATGAGCCATCATTAGAAGATGCAGTTGCTATTTTAGAAGGTTTAAAACCAAAATATGAAGAGTATCATAGTGTAAAATATAACAAAACAGCAATTGAAATGGCAGTTGAACTTAGTAAAAAATATATCACTGATAGATTTTTACCTGATAGTGCCATAGATGTTATTGATGAGGTTGGAGCTAGTAAAAAAATTCAATATTCAAGTATAAATAAAAGTAATATAAAGATTACTCAAAAAGATGTTGAAGATACAGTTGCTAGAATGGCACATATCCCATCAAAAGCTGCAACTAAATCTGATGTATCATTACTTAAAAATCTTGAGAAAAATATGCAAAAAAGAGTATTTGGTCAAGATGGTGCTATTAGTACTATTGTTCAATCTATCAAAAGAAATAAAGCTGGACTTAATATTGATAAAAAACCAATTGGAAGTTTCCTTTTTACAGGACCTACTGGTGTTGGTAAAACAGAAGTTGCAAAAGAGTTATCTAATCAATTAGGAATCCATTTTGAGAGATTTGATATGAGTGAATATATGGAAGCTCACACAATTTCAAGATTAATTGGAGCTCCTGCAGGATATGTTGGATTTGAAAATGGTGGATTATTAACTGAAGCTATTAGAAAACATCCACATTGTGTTTTACTTTTAGATGAGATTGAAAAAGCACATCCTGATTTAATGTCAATTTTACTTCAAGTAATGGATAATGCAGAATTAACTGATAATAGTGGTAATAAAGCAGATTTCCAAAATGTTATTTTGATAATGACATCAAATTTAGGTGCAAGTGAAGCAAATGTTATGGGGTTTGCTAAAGATGATTCATTAAATGAAAATAAAGCTGTAAACAAATTCTTTGCTCCAGAGTTTAGAAATAGACTTGATGCAATGGTTAGCTTTACATCATTAAGTCCAGATATTGTTTCTCAAGTAGCAGGTAAATTTATAGAAGACTTAGAAAAACAATTAGTTAATAAAAAAATCAAGATTTCTATTACTTCTAAGGCTAAAAATGAGCTTGCTAGATTAGGTTATGATAAAGCAATGGGAGCTAGACCATTAGGAAGAGTTATCTCAGAAAAAATTAAAAATGTTCTTACTGATGAGATTTTATTTGGGAAACTTAAAAAAGGTGGTCAAGTTAAAATTGATTTTGTTAAAGAGGAATTTAAATTTACATATAAGCCTTTAGAAGCTGTAGCACAATAGTTACACAATAAATATATAATATTTTGTTAATATTTTTTTAATTTTAAAAAAGTAAAATCCTAAATTATTTAAAAAAGGTTGGTTAAATGAAAAAAATTTTATTAAGTTCAATTGTTGCAATTGCATTATTAACTGGATGTGGTGAAGATAAAAAAGCTGAATCTAAGGTTGTTGCAGAGGTTAAACAAGAGGTTGTAAAACAAGAACCTAAAGTTGAAGAAAAAACTGCTGAATCAAACTTAGTTGATCAAGTTAAAGAATCTACATCAAATGTTGCTTCAAAAATTGCAGAAGAGTCAAAAAAGATTGCTGATGCTGCAACTCCTGTGGTTAAAAATGTAAGTGAAAAAGTTTCTACAACTACACAAGAGCTTACTAAAGAGGTTCAAGAAGCTGCTACTTCAACTAAAGAAAAAGTTACCCAAACTGTAAATAATGTTGTAGCAAAAGTAGAAGAGGCAACTGTAAGTGAAGATGATTTAGTTGCAAAGGGACAAGGTTTATTTATGAAATGTGCTGCATGTCATGGAGCAAATGGACAAAATCCTGCCTTAGGAAAATCTCAAGTAATAAAAGGTTGGGAAGTTTCTAAAACAACTGATGCTTTAAATGGATATAAAAATGATACTTATGGTGGAGCTATGAAAGGTGTAATGAAAAGCCAAGTTGCATCTTTATCTGATGATGATATAAAAGCTTTAGCTACATTTATTTCTACTTTATAATAAAAAGAGGTTTTCCTCTTTTTATTTTTCTTTTGATACTATTTTAATACACTTTTTTGCAATAATATAAATAAAATCTATATGGAGTATCACAATGTATAGAATCTTGTATACTAGCTCTGCAACGAAAAATCTTGATGATAAAGAATTAGAAGAGATACTAGAAAAATCTAGAATTAATAATCAAAAAAAAGATGTTACTGGTCTATTAATTGTTAAGGGTAGAACTTTTTTACAATGTTTAGAAGGTGAAAAAGATGATGTATTAAGTATCTATGAAAAAATCTCTAATGATGAAAGACATACTAATATAATTGATTTATTTGAAGAAGATATTGATGAAAGACTTTTCCCTCAATGGTCAATGGGATATAAAAATATAAAACATCTAAGTGATATCAAAAGTGAAAAGTTAAAAAGTTTTAATACTACAGAAGAGTTTGAAGAATCAAAAGATGATATCTTAGATATATTCAAAGAATTTATAGAAGCAAATTAATTAAATTTTATATACCAACTAAATATAAACTAATCTTTTATATACTTCTTTTTATATTTGAAATTAGGACATATTAATGATAAAAAAGATTGATGTTGAGAGTGAAGAGTTTCAAGTTCAACTTGAATTAACAAAACAATTTACTGATAAAGTTTGTGAAGAACATGGTTTTGTTTATAATCCTGAAATGGATGTAAATGAATCTATTCAAATGGGATTAACACGTAATAAACTTATATATAATAAAAGATATTGCCCATGTTTTATGGTTGTTGGTGAAACTGCTGAACAAAGAGAAAAAGAAGATAATAGACTTTGTCCCTGTACCCCTGCATTAACTAAAGAGATTCCTTCTCAAGGACATTGTCACTGTGCAATTTTTTGTACTCCAGAATATGCTAAATCATTAGAAGACAAGAGTGATTTAAAAGAAGAAGTTATTCATTCAAAAGGTGTTTCAAAAGAAGAGTGTGAGGCTTTATTAACAAAATCTCAAGTTAACGCTTCTGAAGTTGAAGCTTTATTAGAAGCTAGAGAATTAGGTTTTGTTGACTTTTTACTTGTTGATACAAGGGAATGGATGGAATGGGTAGGTGCAAGAATTAAAGGGACTGATTTCTTAGTTCCTACAACATCTTTCTATCAATCATTAGACCAAATAGAAGATAAAAAAGATTTACCAATTATTTTATACTGTCATAGTGGAAGTAGAAGTGCATACTGTCAAAGAATTATGTTAAGTAATGGATATAAGACTGTATTAAATTATGACTATGGAATTATGACTTATCAAGGTGAACTTGAGTCAGGTGAAGAATAGAATTAATTTCTATTCCTAACCTTTATTTTCAAGGGTTTGTTCAAAACTATAAAAATCATCACTGAACTTTTTTAGTAATTGTAATAATGAGATAAAAAAAGTTACCATTGCTGGACCTATAATCATCCCCCAAAAACCAAATGTTGAAAGACCTGCAACAATTGAGAAAAATATCAATAATTCATTTACTTTTGTTGGAGTTTTTACAATGTTGTGATTTATATATTTTATAATAACTGGTTTTATAAATGTATCTGCTATAATTGAGATTACAATAATAGAATAGGCAACAATAGCTAAGGCATTTGTTGTACTACCTGCAAAAACCTCATAAATAGCTACTGGAAGCCACATGACAAGACCTCCAACTACAGGAATTAAAGAAGCAAATCCGTATAAAACCCCTAATAAAATTCCATCATAATCAAAGAAACCTATAAAAAAGCCAAATAAGAAACCCTCTAAAATGGCAGTTGCTAAAATTGAGTATAATACAACACTCATAACATTTGATGACTCATAAAATAGGGCATTTGAATCTTCCATTTTAAGTGGAAGAGCCTCTTTAAAATATCTTGCTAAATTTGAACTATAAAAGGTAAAGAAAAAGAAAAATATTAAAATCATAATCATATCAATAATAAATTTTGCAGAGTTTTTACCTAAATATGCACCTATTGAAAAAAGGTTTTGAATAAATTGAGGAATATCAACTTTTTCTAAAATAGTATTTAATTGTTCTTTTATGAAGTTAAAATCTTCAGGTAGGTTTTCAACCCAAGTTTGAGTAACTTTAAAAATTTCAAATAGGGCTTTTTGGTCAATTTTATTAATTAATGTTGCAAATGAAAAAATACAATATAAAACAGGTACAAAAAATATCGCAGTTAGAAATATTGTCATTAAGCTTGAACTTAAAAAGTTGTTTGGGATTATTCTTTTAAAATAAATATTCATAGAATTAGTAGCAACTGCTAGTAATAAAGAAACTATCATTGGTTTTATGAATGGATCAAAAAGCTCAAGCATAAAAAATAAAGTAACAATAGTTAAAGCTACTAAAAAATATTGTGGTTTCAAAATAGTTGACCTTGCTTTTCATATGTATCTAGTTTTTCACTTCCTGGGTATGAAAGTCTAAAAAGTTCATAGGTTTTAACTGAAGCAACTCTTCCTCTTGCAGTTCTTTCTATAAAACCATTTGCTAAAAGATATGGCTCAATTGCATCTTCAATTGTCCCCTCATCTTCACTAAGTGCTGCTGCAATAGTTGAAAGTCCCATAGGTTTTCCTCTATTTGAAACAAGCAACTCTAGAAGATTTAAATCCATTTCATCAAATCCACTATCATTTACACCTAATTCATCAAGTGCATATTTACATCTTTTTATATGGATACTATCTTCATTTTCAACTTCAGAAAAATCTCTTACTCTTCTTAAAAGTCTTAATGCTACCCTAGGTGTTCCTCTAGATCTTTTTGAAATCTCTAATGCGGCATCATCTTCACAAAATTTCCCAAGTTTTATTGCCGCTTTTTGGATAATTTTTGCTAACTCTTCATGGCTGTAAAACTGCATCCTAAAATGCATACCAAATCTTTCCCTTAGAGGATTACTTAACATACCAGCTCTTGTAGTTGCTCCAATTAAAGTAAATCTTGGAAGATCTATTTTAACAGTTTGGGCTGCTGGTCCACTTCCAATTATAATATCAAGTCTATAATCTTCCATCGCTGGATATAAAATCTCTTCAACGGCTGGACTTAATCTATGTATCTCATCAATAAATAGAATATCTCCCTCTTCAAGGTTTGTTAAAATAGCAGCTAAATCTCCACTTTTTTCAATCATTGGCCCAGCAGTTACTTTTATATTTGAATTCATTTCACTTGAAATTAAATATGAAAGGGTAGTTTTACCAAGACCCGGAGGTCCATAAAATAAAATATGGTCTAAAGCTTCATTTCTTTTTTTACTTGCTTGAATAAATACTTTTAAATTCTTTTTTATTTTCTCTTGTCCAATATAATCATCCCATGATGATGGACGTAGATTTATTTCAGCATTATCCTCTTCAAAAGATATTTGTTCTACTTCAACAATTCTTTCCATTAGTACTCTTCTTCTTTTGATGGAAAAGAGCTATTTTGAACATCATTTCTATATTGATTTACAGCTTCTTTTACTAAATTTGCCCCATCTAAATAGTGTCTTACAAATTTTGGTTTAAAACTTTCAAAGAAACCTAACATATCAGACCAAACTAAAACTTGACCATCAGTTACATTTCCTGCACCAATTCCAATTGTTGGGATAGAAACTGCTTGAGTGATTTTTTTAGCCACTTCACTTTTTACCCCTTCAATCACAATGGCAAAGGCACCCGCTTTTTCTACAGCAATGGCATCACGTATAAGTTGTTCTTCATCCTCTTTTGATTTTCCTCTTACTTTATAGCCACCTTCACTTCTCACATATTGAGGCATTAAACCTATATGTCCCATTACTGCAATTGAATTTGAAGTAAGATGTTTGATTATATCAGCTCTATCTTCTCCACCTTCTATTTTAATTGCTGCAGCACGTGTTTCTTGGTATACTCTAATTGAATTTCTAAGAGCTTCATCTTTATTGATATATGTCCCAAAGGGCATATCTAAAATAACAAAAGCTTTTGGTGCACCTTTACATACAGCATTAGTATGATAAATCATTTGTTCAAGTGTTGCTGAAAGAGTATCCTCTTCCCCTGCAAAACTCATATTCAAACTATCACCCACTAAAATCATATCCGCAATCTCTTCAAAAAGTCTTGCAAAAAGTGCATCATATGCCGTAATCATCGTTAAATTTTTATTGTTTTTAGCATTTTTAATTTTATTAATATTCATTTTTTCAAAATCATTTTTTATAATGCTCATAAAGCTTCCCTAATCTATTTAAATTTAGAAATATTGTATCAAAATTCTCCTTGTTATTATTTTGTAAAACTTAAAAAATATATTCTAAACATATACTCATATCAAATCAAGATTAATTTCGATAAAATCTTCTTCAAAATGAAATATTTTATAGGATTTAGATTTTGAAAAAATTAGTAGGATATATTACTTCTTCAATTCCTGACAACAATTTTACAGTTGATTTAGCACTTAGTATGAAAGATGCAGGAGTTGATACTTTAGAACTTGGAGTCCCATTTTCAGACCCAGTTGCCGATGGTCCAGTTATTGAAAAAGCAAATCATATTGCTTTAGAATCAGGGTTTTCTTTAAAAGATTTATTTGAAGTTAGTTCAAAAATTGCACCAAATATGGATATGTTATGGATGGGTTATATGAATCCATTTTTCCATTATGGTATGGAAAACTTTTTAAAAAAAGCAAAAGAATATGGGGTTAATGGAATGATTATTCCAGATGTTCCTTATGAAGAATCATTACTTTTAAGTCCATTATTTAAAAAGTATGAAAAAGCAAATATTACATTTGTAGCTCCAACTCATAGTGAAAATAGAATTAAAAAAGTTGTAGAACATGCCCAAAAGTTCATTTATATGGTTGCTTATGCAGGGATTACAGGAAGTGGTCAAAAAGAGGATTTAACAACTATTATAGAAACAGTAAAAAAATACTCAGATACACCACTTTATATTGGTTTTGGAGTGGATGAAAAAACTTGTAAAGAGAAGTCAAAGGGTGTTGATGGTGTGATTGTTGGAAGTAGTTTTGTTAAACATTTAATTGATGAAAGTTTATCAAATAATGAAAAAATTAACAAAATATGTGAAACAGCAAAAATTATAAAAGAAAAAATAAACGAATAATTATGCATATTTTAGAACGAGATGTAGAGTTTGTAGAAGAGAATAGAGATTGTTCTTATTTTGATAATGAAATTTCAGATATAAGATATAGATATATTCATAAATGCCAACAAGAAGATTACCAAAATATGCTTGAACATGGATGGCGTAGGTTTGGAAAAATGCATTTTGTTCCAGAATGTAAAAATTGTACAAAATGTATATCTATGAGAATAGATGTAGAAAATTACAAGTTTTCTCGTTCTGAAAAAAGAGTATTTAAAAAGAATTTAGATACTAAAGTTTATATTCAACCACCATCTTTAACTTTAGATCATCTAAAGTTATATGATAAATATCATAATGAGATGAATAAAAAGAAAAATTGGACATATACTCCAATTGAACCATCTGAATATGATAGATCGTATGTCCAAGGAAAAGATGAGTTTACAAAAGAGTTTTTGTATGTTCGAGATAAAAAATTGATTGGAGTTGCATTAGTTGATATTTTACCAAAATCTATCTCTTCAATATATTGTTTTTATGACCATGATTACCAAGATTTATCTATTGGGAAGTTTTCTATTTTAGCACAAATAAAAATTGCTAAAGAGTTAAAGATTCCATACATTTATTTAGGTTATTGGATAAAAGATCATTTTTCTATGGGATATAAAGAACACTATAAGCCCTTTGAAGTTTTAACAAATAGAGTCTCTTTACAAGAAGAAACTATTTGGAAAAAATATGAACCTTGATACCTTTTATGGTATAATTTTTTAAATTTTTTAAGTGAGATAAAATGAAAAGATTACTTTTTAGTTTGTTGTTTTGTATGTCTTTTGTTTTTGCCGAAGGTGAGGAAAATTTTGTAGATGAAACACAAATGAATAGTGCTGATTGTCTTATCTTACAAGATGAAAACTCAATTATTTGTAAATATCTTCATGAAAGATTAGAAGAAGATAAAGAGATTATTATTCAATGGATTGATCCTGATGGAGAAATATCTAGAGAAAGACCTATAATAATCCCTGCTGGGCATGGTTCAATTTATGACTTTAGATATGTTGAGGGTAGAAAAAAAGGTCTTTGGCAATTTAAAGTTATAGAGGGAGATATAGAAACTACTACAACTTTTTCAATAGAATAAGAGTTTTAAAATTTAAAACTCTTAAAACTATTTTTTAAGCTAGAAAGAAACTAGCTATCCTATAAGTTATAAACGAAAGAATCCATGCAGTAGTTGTGGTAAATACAAAAAGATAAAATAGATACTTCCACCCTCCAGCTTCTCTAGCAAATACCATTGATGCAGCCAAACAAGGTAAATAAATCATTACAAAAACAATAAATGCCAAGGCTGAAGCTATTGGAATATTATTTCTAATCTTTTCGATTAATCCCTTACTATTTTCATCTAATTCTTCACCTAAACCATATAAAATTCCTAATGTTGATACCACAATTTCTTTTGCAGCAAGACCTGTTTCAAGTGCAATTGTCATTCTCCAATCAAAACCAAGAGGTGCAAAAAGTGGTTCTGTAAATTTACCAATTTTACCTAAATATGAATTTTCAAGATTATATTGAGTTAGAGTGTTTTGTAATTCGTATCTTTCCTCTTCTGATGTTGCTAATTCTATTTTTTGATTTATTTGTTCTTCATACTCTGGATATTTAGGATAGTTTGAAGCAAACCAGATTAAAATTGAAGCGGCAAGAATATAGGTACCTGCTTTTTTTAAATACATTAATGCTTGATTTGAAACAGTATGCCAAATTAGTTTGAATGAAGGCATTCTATATTTTGGCATCTCCATTACAAATGGCTCATCTTCACTTTTAAATACAACAATTTTTAGAACTTTAGCCGCGATTAAACCTAAAATTGCACCTGCAATGTATATAAGAAACAAAATATTTCCTGCGTTATTTCCAGCAAAAAATGCTCCTGTAAATAGAACATATATTGGAAGTCTTGCACCACAACTCATAAATCCTATAATGAAAAGAGTAAGTAATCTATCCCTTTCATTTTTTAAAGTTCTTGCAGCCATATAAGCAGGAACCGAACATCCAAAACCTGTAACTAATGGGATAAAAGATTTACCATGTAGACCAAATTTATGAAAGAAACCATCAAGTAAAAATGCAACCCTACTCATATATCCAGTTGTTTCAAGTAAGGCTATACCTAAAAATAAAATAACAATATTAGGTAAGAATAAAATAACAGCACCAACCCCTGCAATTGCTCCATCTGCTATAATTGAAGATAATTGACTATCCCCTAAAATTTCTTTTGTACTATCAATTAAACTAGCAAAAAAAGCATCAATTAAATCCATAGGAATAGAGCCTATTTCAAAGGTTAATTGAAAAAGTCCCCACATTAAGAATATAAAAATAGGTAGTCCAAAAAACTTATGGATTAGAATTGAGTCAATTTTTTCTGTAAGTGTTTTTTCAACACTCTCATTTTTTTCTTTTACGGTTTCTGTTACTGCACCTTTTGCAAATGCAAACTTTTCATCTTCAAATATATCTTCAATATTTTTTGTTCCATAATGTAAATATATATGCTCAAATGCTTCACTTAAAAGTGGTTGTAATTCAATCCATATAGGTTCATCATGAAACTTTAAAAATGTTTTTTTATCCTCTTTTAATAGTTTGATTGCAATTTCTCTGTAGTGAATATCACTTCTAAATCTTTTTTCAAATAATAAACTTTTGATATTATCAATCTCTTCCTCAATAACATCAGAAAAAATCAATTTTGTTTGGAATTTTGGTGATTCATATTTTAATATTAAAGTATCAATTAGTTCATCAATTCCTAATTTATTTTTTGCAGAGGTTTTAACGCAAGGTTTACCAATTATCTTACTTAATTGTTTTTCATCTATTATTATTCCCTCATTTTCTGCTTCATCAGTCATATTTAAAGCTAGTACCATTTTCTTATCTAAGGCTAATAGTTCATTTGTTAGATAAAGATTTCTTTCTAAATTTGTTGAATCAAGTACATTTAAAATGATGTCATAAACACCCTCTTCCAAATAGTTTTTTGTAACTCTTTCTTCAAGAGTATATTCAGTTAAAGAATAAGAACCCGGTAAATCTGTAATCTCAAAATTGTAATCTTTGTATTCAAATTCTATTTGAGTTTTTTCTACTGTAACCCCAGAAAAATTCCCAACTTTTAGTCTTGAATTGGAAATTGAGTTAATAAGCATTGATTTACCAACATTTGGTTGTCCAACTAAGGCAATCTTTATAGTTTTTTTATTTTTTATATCTCGCATTCTGCTTTTTCTACCTCTATTGTTTTTGCTTCACTTAATCTTAATGCAATCTTTGTGTTATTTATTCTTATTTCTATAGTGTTTTTTGAAATAGTTTGTTCAATTACATAAATAAGTGAGTTTCTCGTAATTCCAAAAGAACTGAATCTTGATTTTAGGACAGAATCTGTATCAATTGAAATGATTTTACCACATTCACCTTTTTGTAGTTCACTTAACTTCATTGGGAGCCTTTATTCATTTTAATAATTATTATCAATGTAATTGTAGTTTAACTTAACTTATACTTTACTTTCAATTTTAATAATAATTATTAAAAATTAGAAATTTATATTATTTGATACTGATTTTTAATTTATATTTTGCAATAATTATTCCTATAGAATTAATTAAAGGTATTATTATGGTTAAAAGTGAAGAAGTAATTGAAGAACTAAAAAAAATAGTTAAGCAAAAAGGTTTAAAATATACAGAACAAAGAGAGATAGTTTTAAATGTTTTACTTCACGCTGATGATCACTTAACTGCAGAAGAAATCTATAATCTTATTAAAACAAAAAGACCAGACTCAAATATTGGAATAGCAACAGTATATAGAGCGTTAGGTTTTTTAGAAGAAGTAAACTTAATCACTTCAATAGCTTTTGGCGCAGATGGAAAAAAATATGAAAGTAATACAAAAGACCATCATGATCATTTAATTTGTACAAATTGTGGTAAAATTGTTGAGTTTATGGATGATGAAATAGAAAAAAGACAAGATAGAATAGCTAAAAAAAATAAATTTAGAATCACAAGTCACTCAATGCAAATTTATGGGATTTGTGCATCTTGCCAATAAAATAAATTTATTTTTAATTATTTTTTGTTTTAAACTATGCTACAATTATGTCACTAGCTAGTGGGGTAATCAAATGCATAGACTTTTTTTAATTTTTATATTTAATATTATTATTTTTAAAAATCTACTTGCAGTAAATATTTTACCTATACCTCAAAGTATTGATTTTGATAGAAAAAAAGCACTTTTAGGAAAAGAACTTTTTTTTGATGTGAAACTTTCAATTGATGAAACAATATCTTGTGCTACTTGTCATAACTTAAAAGAGGGTGGTGATGATGGACTTCAATTTTCTGTTGGTGTTAAAGGGGCAGTTGGTGAATTAAATGCTCCTACAGTTTTAAACTCAGTATTTAATTTTAGACAATTTTGGGATGGTAGGGCAAAAAATTTGAAAGAACAAGCCTTAGGTCCAATAGAAAACCCCATTGAAATGGCACACAATATTAATGATTTGGTATATAAACTAAAAAATTCAGATTATTATAGTAAATTTTTTAGTGTATATAAAGATGGCATAACAAAAGATAATATTGCAGATGCATTAGCAGAGTTTGAGAAAACACTAATAACTCCAAATTCAAGATTTGATAAATATTTACTTGGAGATGAAAACTCTATAACAGAATATGAAAAAGAAGGATTTGAACTGTTTAAAAATAAAGGTTGCATAACTTGTCACCATGGAATCAATATTGGGGGAAATCACTATAATATATTTGGCGCTATTGTAGATGTGAAAAGTATAAATTTTGGAAGATATAATATTACAAAAAATGAGAATGATAAATTTTATTTTAAAGTTCCTACACTAAGAAATATAGAACTAACATCTCCATATTTTCATGATGGAAGAGAATATAGTTTAAAAGATGCTGTAAAAACTATGGCATTAGTTCAACTTGGTAGACCAATGCAAGAAGAAGAGATTGATAAAATCACTGCTTTTTTGAAAACCTTAACAGGTAAATTAAAGATTATTGAGTAGTTATTTGTGGTTAAAATTAAAGATTTATTTATTGTTCAACTGTTTCTTTTTAGCCTAGTTATTATAGGGTTATTCTCTTATCTTTTCTTTCTAGAAAATGGTAAATCAAATTATGAAAAATATAAAAATAATTTAAATAAAATGGTGGTTTCCAATCTTTTTATTAATAATTTTTTAGAAAAAAGAGATACGTTTATAAACTTTGATAAGGTAGTTTTTCAAACAAACAGTTTTGAAAGTTTTTTAGAAAATATTTTGAAAAATGATGTAGAAAAAGAGTTTGGAGAAGATTTTAATTTAAGCATTAAAAAAATTAAAAAGCTTTTTTTAAAGAAAACAGAATTAGTAGAAAGGTTTAAATCTAGACAAGCATCACTTTTAAACTCTTTACATTACATATATGAATTGAATCATGCTTTGCCAAAAGATATAAAAGAGGAAAAGAAAAAGCTTTTTGAAGAAATTACATTTCTTATAATGCAAGAGTTTATAAAAATTGATAAAAATGAAAAAGATATTGCAAATCTAATTACTAAATTAGAAGAAGAGAATAAAAACCATTTAACTCATAAAGACCAACTTTTTATAGTACATTCAAAAAAGTTTATAGAAAATCTCAATTTTCTAGAAAATCTAAGAACTGAGATTTATGGTTTAGATTTATTAAATACAATCCAAAAAACACAATTAAATTTAGAAAAAATTTATAATGAGAAATTAAAGAATCAGTTTTTAATTTCATTTATTTTCTTTATTTCAATTATTATAATTTTGTCTTTAATGTATAAACAGCACATGAAAGCAAAAAAAATCAAAAATGAATTATCAGCATTTAAATATGCTGTTGAAAATAGTGATAATTCAATTGTATTAACAGATGCAAAGAAAAATATTTTATATGTTAATGATAATTTTGAAAGAATAACAGGGTATCAAAAAGGTGATGTTTTTGGTCAAACACCTGAGGTTTTAGGTTCAGGTGAAACACCTCAAGAGGTATACGATGACTTAAATAAAAAACTTGAAAGTGGTGATAAGTGGGAAGGTGAATTTGTAAATAAGAAAAAAGATGGAACTTTGTTTTATGAAAAAGCTTCTATTGTTCCAATTAAAATTGATGATAAAATTACAAACTACTTAGCTATAAAACTTGATATTACTGAATATATAGAACAAAGTGAAGAGTTAAAACTTTCAGCTGCAATTTTTGAAAATATTAAAGAGGGTATTTTAATATGTGGTGCAGATAAAAGGATTTTGACAGTAAATCGAGGTTTTGAATCAATTTTAGGATACTCAAAAAGTGAATTAATTGGAGAAAAACCAAGCTTATTTAAATCTGGTTTCCATGATTTTATTTTTTATAAAAAGATGTGGCAAGATTTAAAAGATAAAGGTTCATGGAGAGGAAAAATCTATGATAAGAAAAAATCAGGAGAAATGATTCCTATTTGGCTTAATATCTCTGCAATTAAGAATAATAATGGAGAAGTATCAAGGTATATAGCCGTTCATACAAGTTTACAAGAGATAATTAAATCCCAGAAAAAAGCTGAGTTTTTAGCTTACCATGATAGTTTAACTTCTTTACCAAATAGAGTAAAACTAGAATCAGATTTAGAATATACAATTAATATTGCAAATAGAAATGAACTTGAAATTTTTGTTTTATTTATCGATTTAGATAGGTTTAAAATAATCAATGACACTTTAGGTCATGGAATTGGTGATGAATTATTAAAAATTGTTGCAAAAAGAATAAAATCTATTTTAAGGGAAACTGATATCTTAGCTAGAATGGGTGGGGATGAGTTTATTGTAGTATTAGACACTTCTAGAAATAAAAAAGGTGCAGGTTTTGTTTGTGAAAAGATATTAGATATTATTAAAGAACCTATTATTATACAAAATAACAATCTTACTACAACTGCAAGTATTGGTGTTGCAGTTTTCCCTAATGATGGTAAAGATATAACTTCACTTATTAAAAATGCGGATACTGCTATGTATTATGCAAAAAAACTAGGGAAAAACAATTATCAGTTTTATGATGAGAAACTTTCTTTGGATGTTCATGCACAACTTAAAATTGAACAATCATTAAAATCAGCTATTTTAGATAATGAATTTTATTTAAATTATCAACCTCAATATAACATAAAAACTAAAGAAGTAACTTCTTTTGAAGCTTTAGTTCGATGGCAAAGTAAAGAGTTAGGTTATGTAAGGCCAGATAAATTTATTCCAATTGCTGAAGATAATGGTATGATTTATGAAATTGGAAAATTTGTGTTTGAACAAGCTTGTGAAGCTTTTGTTGAATTCAAAAAGATTAATAAAAATCTAAAATATATAGCTATAAATATTTCAAGTGTACAGTTCAAAGATAAAAATTTTGTTAATGATATTTTTTATATTGTTTGTAAATACAATTTAAAGCCAAGTGAGATTGAACTAGAAGTTACTGAACGATATGTTATGGAATACTCACAAAGTAATTTAAATACTATGGATGAATTAAGAGATTTAGGTTTTAGGTTTTCTATTGATGATTTTGGTACAGGTTACTCATCAATGGGTTATTTAACTAAATTCCCAATTGATATTATAAAAGTTGATAAATCATTTATTGATGGAACGCCAAATGATAATAATAATGTTCAAATCGTAAAAGCAATTGTTGTCTTATCAAAAAGTTTAGGTTTTAGTGTAGTTGCTGAGGGTATAGAATATAAAGAGCAAGAAGAGTTTTTACAATCTTTAAATTGTGATTTTGGACAAGGTTATCTTTTCTCAAAACCATTAAGTTTTGACGATACTTTAACGATTTTGGAAAAGAAAAACTAAATTATTTATTTCTATTAGGTAGATATCTAAAAAAGAAAAATATTACTACTAGCATTGCAATAATGATTGCAATTGCAGAAAAACTTATCTCAACTTCAGGGCTAGTTCCCCTTTGATAATTTCTTGGTACAAATAAAGACATACTTGATAAGAACATAAAAGATGCTGTTGTTACAGCAATCAAATGTGTAAATACCATGTGGAATTTTTCTTTATAAAAATCTTTTATCATCTTCCATGTTAAAAAAGATGCACTTAGTACAATAATAAGTACTATAATCATCTGCATTTGTGAATCCATACTTCTCCCTTTTGTGATAATGTTATTTTATTAAAAGAAAGTTAAAACTTTATAAATATTTTTTTTACAAATTTTAGCTAATTATGTCATTGTATATAAAATATATAGTCAAAATATATACTTATGTTTATAAAATGATATACTTTATACATGAAAACAGTAATATTTACAGATTTAGATGGAACTTTTTTAAATCATGATGATTATTCTTTTGATTCGTCAAAGGATTCCCTCTCTTTAATTAATGAAAAAAAAATCCCATTATTATTCACCACAAGTAAAACTAGAGTTGAAGTGGAATTACTTCAAAAAAAAGTTGGCATAAAAGAACCTTTTATTGTTGAGAATGGTGCTGCAATTTTCTTCCCTAAAGATTATCAAAATTTTGACCTTTCATTTTTAGATGAGTATCATGGTTACTATATTTTACAACTTGGACTTAAATATAAACAAGTATTGAATTTTTATAATAAATATAAAAGTGAGTTTGGCTTACTAGGTTTTTCTGATATGAATATTGATGATATAGTAAAATATACAGGTTTAAGTGAAGATGACGCAAAACTTTCAAAACAAAGAGATTTTACCGAGCCCTTTTTAATAGAGGATAAAACAAAATTAAAAAACTTAAAAAATCTTGCCCTTACATATAATATTAAAATTACAAAAGGTGGTAGATTTTATCATTTAATTGGAGAATTTCAAGATAAAGGAATTGCTGTAAAAAAAGCAGAAAAGATTTTTGAAAAAATTTACAATGATGATATAAATTCAATTGGTTTAGGTGATGGACCAAATGATATTGTTATGTTTGAAAATGTTGATATTCCAATAGTTATCAAAAACCATAAAGGTAAATATGTTGATACAAAAATTAAAAATATTCAAAAATCAGAGTTTGAAGGCTCAAAAGGTTGGAATGAAATGGTGTTAAAAAATGTCTAAAAAAAATCTGGAAAAAATTTATTTTAAAGCCTTAAATAAGGTAAAAGCAAAATCTATAATTAAAGATAATATCTCTTTAGAAAAAAATATATTAACAATCTCTAATGAGAAAATTGACTTAAATAAGTTTAATAATCTTTATATTTTTGGAGTTGGTAAAGCTGCTTTTTCTATGGCAAAAGAGTGTGAGAATATTATTGGGAAAAAAATTAAGGGTGGATTTATTGTTTCAACTTCAAAAGGAAATTTAAACTATCTAAAACATTTTACATCAACACACCCTGATGTAACAACAAAAAGTGAAGATGCTGCAAATAAATTAATTGATAATGTAAAGAAACTAAAAAAGAATGATTATTTTATATTTTTACTTTCAGGTGGAGCTTCAGCTATGATTGAAAAACCTATTTTAGGACTAAGCTTAGAAGATTTCATTAAAGCCTCTTCCTCTTTATTAACATCTGGAATTGATATAAAAGCATTAAATACTATAAGGAAATCTATTTCCCAAGTAAAAGGTGGAAAACTAGCTGATTGTATAAAATCTAATGGAAAAGTATTGGTTTTAAGTGATGTAATAGGGGATGATTTAAATATTATAGGTTCTGCTCCAATGAATAATGGAAAATTCCAACATATTTTAGTTGGGAATAATGAAATAGCATTAAATGAAGCAAAAAAGTTTTGTAAAAAAGATTATGAAAAAGTAGAAATTATTACTACTACTTTAGACTACCCTTCAAAAAAAGCCTCAAAGTATGTAACTAAATTGATAAAAGAATATGATAAAAAATACTCTAGTTTTGTGTTGTTGTTTGGTGGGGAAACAACAACAGTAGTAAAATCAGGTGGGGGATATGGTGGAAGAAACCAAGAACTTGCTTTAAGATTATTACTTGAAAATATAGTTAATGAGGATATTTCAATTTTATGTGCAGGTAGTGATGGTATTGATGGACGCTCAGATGCAAATGGAGCATTTGTAACTTCCAAAACTATTGAAAAGATGAATGAAATGAAATTAAATCCAAAAGAGTTTTTAGAAAATAGTGACTCTAATACATTTTTTAAAAAACTTGGTTTTGATTTTGTAACAGGAATTACAGGTACAAATGTGATGGATTTTATAATAATAGAGAAAAAGGGGAAATAATGGCAGATTTTTTTCAAAATGGGGTGATTACAACTTTACAAAATCTTGGTGATAGACCAATAGAGGATATTGAAAAAGAGTTAGAAGATTTTGGTTCAAGAAGAAAAATGGTTTTATTATTACCAGCACTTTACTCAGAGTTTGAAACTCCAGCAATGCATAAAATTATTGAAGAGTTAAAAAATGTTAAATATTTATATAAAATTATATTAGGTCTTGATAAAGCTACAAAAGAGCAATTTGAAGAGGTAAAACAGTTAATGTCTGTTTTGCCTTGTAAAGTTGATGTTTTATGGAATGATGGACCAAGAATTAAAGAACTTTATGCAGATTTGACTGCTGAGGGTTTTCCAGGCCTTGATACACCTGGTAAAGGGAGAAATGTATGGACTATGATAGGTTATGGAATGGCAGATAAAGATGCCTATGCCTTTGCTTTACACGATTGTGATATTGTAAATTATAGTAGGGAGATTCCAGCTAGACTTTTTTATCCAATTATTCACCCCGCTTTAGATTTTGAGTTTAATAAAGGATATTATTCAAGGGTTACAAACAAACTTCATGGACGTGCAACTAGATTACTTTATACACCATTAATTAATGCGCTTACAAAGGTTTATGGTTCAAACAGATATTTAGAATATATGGAAAGTTTTAGGTATTCATTATCAGGGGAGTTTTCTTTTATTAGAAGTCTTGGAAGAGGAATTGCAATTAGTCCCACTTGGGGTTTAGAAGTTTCAACTTTAAGTGAAGTTTATAAAAATACTTCAAATAAAAGAATATGTCAAACGGAGATAATGGAAACTTATGAACACAAACATCAAGAGTTAGGAAATGCACAAGATGGTGGTGGAATTTATAAAATGGCAAATGATATTGCAAAAACTCTTTTTAGAGTTTTAGCCCAAGAGGGTATTGTATTTTCTGAGGCTTCATTTAAAACCCTTTTGGCTACATTTTTCCAAGAATCAAGATTCGAAATTTCAAAATACAATGCTTTAAGTAAATTAAATGGACTTGAATATAATAGAGAAAAAGAGATTAAAGCTGTTGAAGCATTTCAAATTGCCATTAAAGAAGCAGCCGAAGAATTCTATGAAGACCCTATGGGAATTCCATCATTGTCTTCTTGGATTACTGTAAGATCTGTAATGTCAGATTTCTCTTACAAGTTTTCAGAGTATGTAAGAAAGGATAATGAGTAATGAAACATATTTCCGACCCAAATCATATAATAAATAAAAGGATTCATAGACTTTATCCAGAAGAGATAGCTGAAAAAGCAGTTCATAGTATTATTGATCTTGTTTTTAAATATAAATCAAGAATAAAATCAAAAGAGTACCATCTTAGTGAAAAAGATATTATTTTAATTACCTATGGTGACCAAGTAAATAGAGAGAGTGAAGCCTCTTTACAAACACTAAAAGAGTTTATGGATATCCATTTAAAAGGTTTTGTTAATTCTGTTCATATTTTACCTTTTTATCCATATTCTAGTGATGATGGTTTTTCAGTTGTAAACTACAATGAGGTTGATCCCCATATGGGATCTTGGAGAGAGATAGAGCAATTGGGTGCTGATTATAGAGTTATGGTTGATGGAGTAATTAATCACATTTCTCAATTTTCAGATTGGTTTAAAGCTTTTCTTGCAGGAGATAGATATTTTCAAGACTTCTTTATTGAGGTTGACCCTTCAATTGATTTAAGCGAAGTTGTTAGACCTAGAGCAACACCTGTATTAAGTGAATTTATTGATGACGATGGAAAATTAAGACATGTTTGGACAACATTTAGTAAAGACCAAGTAGATTTAAATTACAAAAACCATAGAGTGTTAAGAAATGTTCTTGATGCACTTTTTTATTATATTGAAAAAGGTGCTACTTTAATTAGACTTGATGCTATTGCCTTTGTATGGAAAGAGATTGGAACCCAATGTGTTCATTTACCACAAACCCATGAATTAATTCAATTAATTAGAGAAGTTCTTCACGAAGTTGCACCAGAAGTGATTATTATTACAGAAACAAATGTTCCTCACCACGAAAATGTATCATATTTTGGAAGTGGTGATGATGAGGCTCAGATGGTTTATAATTTTGCCTTACCTCCACTTTTAGTTCATTCTATTCAAAATGAAAATACGAAAACTTTAACCTCTTGGGCAAAAACTTTAACTCTACCTAGTGATAAGGTTTGTTTCTTTAATTTTACAGCAAGTCATGATGGAATAGGAATGAGACCTATAAAAGGTATTTTGACTGATGAAGAACTTTATGCAATGGTTGACAAGGTAAAAGAACATGGAGGGTTAGTTTCATATAGAGCAGAATCAGATGGCTCTCAAACACCTTATGAATTGAACTGTTCATACATTGATGCTTTAACACATCCCAATGAAGATGATCAAATAAGATTTAAAAGGATGCTTTTAGCTCAAGCAACAGTATTAGTTATGCCAGGTGTTCCAGGTGTATATTTTCATTCTTTAGTTGGTTCAAGAAATTACCATGATGGGGTAAAACATTCAGGTAGTAATAGAACTATAAATAGAGAAAAATATAACTTTGATTGGCTTGAAAATGAACTTTCTACACAAGGCTCATTGGCAAAAAGGATGCTTGATTCTTATAAAAGATTAATATCAATAAGAATTAATGAAAAATCATTTAACCCTTTTGGAGATTTTGAATTTTTAGATTTAGATGAAAGATTATTTGTTGTTGATCAAATATCTAGGGATAATAAAGAAAGAATATTAGCAATTCATAACTTCTCAAATGAAGAGGTGACTGTCGCAGTTCCTGAAAACATAACTTCACCATTGTGTGATATTTTATCAGCAAATTGTAATCAATATGAATGTGATGACTGTAAAGCTAGACGTGAGATAACACTTGAACCTTATCAAATGATGTGGCTTAAGGGCGAAATTTAAATAAAGAGGGAAAGAAAATATGACTAAAAAAACAAATGAGATTACAAAATGCCTGTTTCCAGCGGCAGGATATGGGACAAGGTTTTTGCCAGCAACAAAAGCGATGCCAAAAGAGATGTTGCCAATATTGACAAAACCATTAATCCAATATGGTGTAGAAGAAGCGATGGAAGCAGGATGTAATGTAATGGCAACAATTACAGGACGAGGTAAAAGAGCAATTACAGATCACTTTGATATTTCATATGAATTAGAGCACCAAATAAAAGGAAGTTCAAAAGAATCACTTTTAAAAGATATTAGAAAGATTATAGAGACATGTACCTTTACATATACAAGACAAAATGAGATGAAAGGTTTAGGAGATGCAATATATAAAGGGAAAGTATTAGTAGGAGATAATAATCCCTTTGCAGTAATATTAGCAGATGACCTTTGTGTAAATGAAAAAGGTGATGGTATTTTAAAACAAATGGTAGATTTGTATAATAAATATAAATGTTGTATCGTAGCTTGTATGGAAGTACCAAAAGAAGATGTACATAAATATGGAGTAATAGAAGGAAAACCAATGGAAGATGGAGTATATATGGTATCAAATATGGTAGAAAAACCAGATACAGATAAAGCACCATCTAATCTAGCAGTAATAGGAAGATATATCTTAACACCAGAGGTTTTTGAAGTAATAGAGAATACGAAACCAGGGAAAAATGGAGAGTTGCAAATAACAGATTCATTGTGTGAACAAGCAAAAAAAGGTATGGTATTAGCATATAAGTTCAAAGGAAGAAGATTTGACTGTGGTTCTGTAGAAGGATTTGTGGAAGCTACTAATTATTTTTATGAATTGGATAAAAAACAGAAAAAATAATAATCTAATTGTAACACTTATAAAGTATAATATAGAAAAAATATAAAGAAGTATACAATGAACACTAAAGACAACTTATGCGATTTTATTTTATTTGGAGGGCATGGTGATTTAGCTTTTAGAAAGCTAATGCCGGCCCTTTTTCATTTATGCAAAGATAAGTATCTTGCTAGCGATAGTAGAATTATTACTGTTTCTAGAAGAGATATGAACAATTTTCAACATATTGAATTAGTAAAAGAAAAACTAATAGAGTTTTTACCAAAAAAAAGTTTTACTGAAGAGGACTTTGATAGATTCAAAAAAAAGTTACATATAGTAACTATTGATTTTTGTACGAATGAAGGTTATGATAAATTAAAAGAGATACTTGATGAACATCCTGAAAGAGATAGAGTAAACTATTTATCTACTTCACCAAACTATTTTGGTGGAATCTGTAAGTTCTTATCTCATAATAAATTGATTACAGAAAACTCAAGGGTTGTTTTAGAAAAACCACTTGGAAGAGACTTAGAATCATCTCAAGCAATCAACAAAACAGTTTTAAAATATTTTGAAGAGGACCAAATCTACAGAATTGATCACTATTTAGGTAAAGATACAGTTCAAAATATTATGGCTCTTAGGTTTTCAAATAGATTATTTGTACATCTTTGGAGTTCAAACCATATTGACCATGTTCAAATTACAGTAGCTGAAAGTGTTGGAGCTGAAGGAAGATGGGGATATTATGATGAATATGGTGCAATGAGAGATATGATTCAAAACCATTTATTACAATTATTATGTCTAATTGCAATGGAACCACCTTGTTCCCTTGATGCAAATGATATTAGGGATGAAAAAGTTAAAGTTTTAAAAACATTAAGACCAATCTCTCCCCATGAAATAGCTACAAAAACTGTAAGGGCTCAATATACTGCGGGTTCTTCAATGGGAGAATCAGTTCCAGGATATTTAGATGGCGATATTAAAGAGAGTAATACTGAAACCTATGCTGCTGTAAGAGTTGATATAGATAACTGGAGATGGAATGGAGTTCCTTTTTATATTAGAAGTGGAAAGAGGATGCAAAAAAGAAATTCAGAGGTTGTAATACAGTTTAAAACTATGCCTCACTCAATCTTTGAAAAAAACAATCATTCTCCACTTGTTGATAATAAACTAGTGATTAAATTACAACCAGAAGAATCAATTGAATTAAGACTTATGAATAAAATTCCAGGTCTTAGTGAAACTATGCAATTACAAGAAGTAAATCTTGAACTTAATGCTCCCCATACCCATAAAAGAAAATCAGATGCCTATGAGAGACTTATTTTAGATGTAATTAGAGCAAATGCAACACTATTTATGAGATTAGATGAAGTTGAAGCTGCATGGAGGTGGGCTGACCCTATTTTAGAAGGTTGGGAACAAAATTTAGTTCCTATGAAAAGATACACAGCAGGAACAGATGGTCCAACTGCTGCAGTTCAAATGATTGCCCACGATGGAAGAAGTTGGAACGATGACTAATTTAAAAAAATTTAAAAATAAAGAGGAACTTTTAGAGGAA
The DNA here is from genome assembly GCF_005771535.1 of Arcobacter arenosus. Lineage (NCBI taxonomy): Bacteria > Pseudomonadati > Campylobacterota > Epsilonproteobacteria > Campylobacterales > Arcobacteraceae > Arcobacter > Arcobacter arenosus. Next base: position 176,483 of record NZ_VANU01000005.1, on the reverse strand, counting down.
TTAAGTTCAGATATAGTTGAACTTTTACAAGATGAGATTGAAGAGAAAGGGAAAGCTAGTTTATTAGTATCTGGTGGCTCTACACCAAAACCACTTTTTCAAAAACTTTCAAATATAGATATTCCTTGGGAAAAGGTAATAATTTCCCTTGTTGATGATAGATGGTTAGAACCAACACATAAAGACAGTAATGAACTACTTGTAAAAGAGAATTTAATGCAAAACTTTGCTTCAAAGGCAAAATTTGTAGGAATGTTCATTGAGGGGAAAACTGCTTATGAAAGTGATGAAGATTGTTCCTTAACTTATGAAGATAATGTATTCCCTTTTGATGTTATTATTTTAGGTATGGGAGGTGACTCTCACACAGCATCACTTTTCCCAGAAAATGAAAAATTAAAAGAAGCATATGATTTAAAAAATGAAAATTTATGTATTTCTATAAAGCCGGACACTGCACCATACGATAGAATGAGTTTAACTCTAGGTGCAATTTTAAGTGCTAAAAATATCATTCTTCATATAGAAGGGGAAGAAAAACTTAAAGTATATGAAGAAGCTTTAAACTCAAAGGATATTTTTAAAACTCCAATTAGTGCTGTTTTAAACAATGAAAGATTAATAGAGGTTTATCACGCATGAATGAAATAATAAAAAACGTAACACAGAATATAATAAATCGTTCTAAAAAAAGTAGAAAAATCTACTTAGATAGAGTACAAAAAGCAAAAAAACAAACAGTTAATAGAAAAACTTTAGGTTGTAGCAATTTTGCCCATGCAATAGCACCTATGAATAGTGAAGAGAAAAATGTTATGACTAGTGAAACTGCACCAAATATGGCAATCATCACCGCATACAATGATATGCTTTCAGCCCATGAACCATATTCAGTTTATCCATCACTTCTAAAAAGAGAACTTCTAAAAAATGGGGCAACTGCACAAGTTGCCGGTGGAGTTCCTGCAATGTGTGATGGGGTTACTCAATCTCAACCAGGAATGGAGTTGTCTTTATTCTCTAGGGATAATATTGCAATGGGAACAGCTATTGGTATGAGTCATAATGTTTATGATGGTGCTTTTTATTTGGGAGTTTGTGACAAGATTGTTCCAGGATTGTTAATTGGGGCTTTACAATTTGGTCATTTGCCTTCAATATTTGTTCCAGCAGGACCAATGCCTTCAGGTATTTCAAATTCTCAAAAAGCAAAGGTTAGACAAGAGTTTGCCCAAGGAAAAGTTGATAAAAAAGCTTTACTTGAAGTTGAATCTAAATCATATCATAGTAGTGGTACTTGTACTTTTTATGGTACAGCAAATTCAAATCAAATGCTTTTAGAGATGATGGGATTACAACTTCCAAACTCCTCTTTTGTAAATACAAACACTCCCCTTCGTGATGCCCTTACTAGAAAAGCCGCTCAGACTTTAGTTGAGTTAAAAAAAGAGGGTAAAGTTATTGGTGAAATGATAGATGAAAAATCTTTTGTAAATGCCATCATTGGACTTATGGCAACGGGAGGTTCTTCAAATCATACAATCCATTTAATAGCTATGGCAAAAGCTGCAGGTATTGTTTTAACATGGGATGATTTTGATGAACTTTCAAAAGTTATTCCTCTTTTATGTAAGATGTATCCAAATGGAAGTGCCGATGTAAATCATTTTAGAGATGCAGGTGGAATGTCCGTAGTTATCTCTCAACTTATTGATGCAGGACTTGTACATAAAGATGTGGAAACAGTAGTTGGTTTTGGTTTAGAAAATTTTGTTGTTGAACCAAGATTGGATGGAAATGAAGTTGTTTTTGAAGAGGGAGCAAGAGTTTCAAGGGATAAAGATATTATCTCAACTGTGCAAAAACCATTTTTTAGTGAGGGTGGAATTAAACTTCTTAAAGGAAATGTGGGAAGAAGTGTTATTAAAACTTCAGCGTTAAAAGATGAGCATATGATAATAGAAGCACCAGCTATTGTTTTTAATTCTCAAGAGGAACTTCAAATTGCTTTTAAAGCTGGAGAACTTGAAAAAGATTTTATAGCAGTTGTACGTTATCAAGGTCCAAAATCAAATGGCATGCCTGAACTTCATGGTCTTATGCCTCCACTTGGAAGTTTACAAGATAGAGGTTTTAAAGTTGCAATATTAACAGATGGAAGAATGTCAGGGGCTTCGGGAAAAGTACCTTCGGCTATTCATCTAACACCAGAAGCTAGTGATGGAGGTGTTATTGCAAAAATTAATACAGGTGATTTAATCAAGTTTGATGTGGAAAATGGTGAAGTTAGTCTAATTGTTGACTCAGTTGAACTTGAAAATAGAGAGATTGAATTACCTGATGTAAGTTCAAATGTTCATGGCTTTGGTAGGGAATTGTTTTCTACTATTAGAGCAAATGTTGGTAGTGCAGAAAATGGTGCTACAATTTTTGATTTAGTTGGGGAGGAGAGAGCCTAATGGAAGCAAAAGATATAATGGGTATTTCCCCAATAGTTCCAGTAATCGCTATAGATGATGAAAAAGATGCCCTTCCTCTTGCACGTGCTTTAAGTGCAGGTGGTGTAAATGTGATGGAGATTACCCTAAGAACTCCTGCTGGATTAAAAGCAGTGGAGATTATTAGTAAAGAGATGCCTTCTATGAATGTAGGAACAGGTACGGTTTGTAATGAAGAAGATATCATTGCTTCAAAAAAAGCTGGAGCAAAATTTGCTTTTTCCCCTGGAATTTCACAAGAGTTAATAGATGCAGCAAAAAAACATGAGATAACTTTAATCCCAGGTGTTGCAACAGCAAGTGAAGTGATGTTAGCCCAAAATAATGGAATTTTTTATTGTAAACTTTTCCCTGCAACTATTGCAGGTGGAGTAGATATTCTAAAAGCTTTTAGTGGTCCATTTTCAAAAATGAATTTTTGTCCAACAGGTGGAGTAAAATTAGAAAATTTAAATGAATTTTTAAATTTGAAAAATGTTATGTGTGCTGGTGGAACTTGGTTTGTTCCAAAAGATGCGATAACTAATAATGATTTTGATAAAATAACAAAACTATGTATTGAAGCGTTGGATTCAATAGACTAAAAGGGTGTAATGATGGGGAGAAGAGAGGATTTATTCGCTGAGTTAAAATCAATTAAAAATGAATTAGAAAAAATAACTTTAAAGGGATTATTTAAAGAAAACCCAAAACGATTTGAAGAGTTTTCTGTTTCATTGGAAAATATGACTTTAGATTATTCAAAAATCAATATAAATAAAGATGCTATCTCAAAACTTTTTGAAGTTGCAAAAGAGTGTAAAGTAGAAGAAAAAAGAGATGCTATGTTTAGTGGTGAAAAAATAAATATCACTGAAAATAGAGCAGTTCTTCACACTGCACTTAGAAACAAATCTGATAATCAAATTTTTGTAGATGGAAAAGATGTAATACCTGATATAAAAGAGGTTTTACAAAATATGAAAGAGTTTGCCACTTCTATAAGAGATGGGAAAATTCTATCTTCAACAAATGAAGAATTTACAGATATCATTAATATTGGAATTGGTGGTTCTCATTTAGGTCCAGAAATGGTTTCTCAAGCATTAACTCCATATTGTGATGGTCCAAAAGTACATTTTGTTTCAAATATTGATTCATCACATTTAAGTGATACTATAAAAGATTTAAACCCAGCAACTACACTTGTTATTGTTGCTTCTAAAACGTTTACTACTATTGAAACTATGACAAATGCAAAATCAGCAAAAAAATGGTTTCAAGAAAGTTTAGGTGAAAAAGAAGCAAATCTACATTTCGCAGCATTATCAACAGCCTTAGAAAAAACAAAAGAGTTTGGAATAAGTGATGACAGAGTATTTGGCTTTTGGGATTGGGTTGGAGGAAGATATTCAATTTGGTCTGCTATTGGTCTAAGTGTTATGATAGCAATAGGAGCAGATAGTTTTGATGAGTTTTTAGAGGGTGCATTTATTATGGATGAACATTTTAAGACAGCCCCAATAGAAAAAAATATGCCAATGCTTTTAGGCTTAATTGGTATTTGGCATAGAAATATTTGTGACTATGATACAAGGGCAATCTTACCTTATGACCAAAGACTAAGATCTTTTGCAATGTATGTTCAACAGCTTGATATGGAGAGTAATGGAAAAAGAGTAACTTTAAGTGGGGAAGAATTAAAAATAAAATCTGGGCCAATTGTTTGGGGAGAACCAGGAACAAATTCTCAACACTCATTTTTTCAGCTTTTACATCAAGGTAAAGATATCATCCCATGTGAATTTATGCTTGCAGTAAACAATCATGAAAATGGTATGGATATACATAATGACTTACTTATGGCAAACTGTTTAGCTCAAAGTCAGGCTATGATGAATGGAAGAGATATTGATGAAGTAAGAACTATATTAAAAGATTCAGGACTATGTGAAGAAAAGATTGAAGAATTAGCTCCTCACAAAGTTTTTGAAGGTAATAGACCATCTTCTACATTGATTTATAAAAAATTAGACCCTAAAACTTTAGGTAAAATTATTGCCCTTTATGAGCATAGAGTTTTTGTAGAGGGAGCAATTTGGGATGTAGGTTCTTTTGATCAATGGGGAGTAGAACTTGGAAAAGAGCTTGCTACAAAAATGGTTTCATATATTCAAGATGATTCAAAAGATACTAAATTACTTGATTCTTCAAGTAAAGGTTTATTAGATACAATAAAACTATGGAATAAAAATAAAAAAGGATAGAAAGAGATTTTAGAGATTTTAAAATAGTCTCTAAAATTTATTTATAAACTGTATGAATTGGTTCAATAACACTATATAAAAAGATATCATTTTTAAATACTGTTTTTGAAATAATTCCTACAAGTTTATTATCTTGAAATACTCCTCCTCCACTATTTGAAGGTATTGCTAAACAATTACTTCTTATCTCGGTTTTTTTATTCAAATCAGCTAAATCTAGTGATTGGGTTATGGCACTAATACCAACTTTCTCTTCATAAAATTTACAATCTTTTTCTTTGATTAATACATTGTAAAACATACCTTCTTTTGACATTGAATAGTATTTGAAAGTACCAGATTTATTTAAATCTAGCTTATTGGTTTCAAGTTTAGAGATTGTATTAGTTTTTATATAACTTAAGTCATTTTTTATATGCATTGAATTTTCTATATTACAATGTTTTGCTGTGTATATTTTATCTTCTGCATGTATACCATTACATTTTTCAAATTTTATAAAATATATATAATCAGTGTTAAATTTAGGGATAGATTGTTGAGTATAAATATATTTAGGAATTTGTTCTAGATTTGAATTTGGATAGATATAATTAGGAATTAATTCTTCTATATAGCCATTGATTTTTTTGATATTATTATCCATCGCTTCTAATGTAAATTCACTTTTTGGGTTTTCTTTCAAAGAGTCTTTGAATTTTAATAAGCAATTTTTTGTTGATTTTAAATAGATATACATTAATTTAGTATTGTCACTAAATTTTTTTGCCTTTGAATATTTTTCTATACAGGTATTCCATGAAACAGCAAAAAGAACATTTGTAAGTAGAATAAAAAATGTAATACCCTTTAATATAAAATTCATAATATAGAATTATACCATATAATATAACTTTTATATTATTGTGTTGTATAAAAAATAGAAATCTAGAAAATCTTTTTATATTTTTTTATTTGTATAGTAATTTTCATAAAGCTTCAATATGTAATATAAAAATATGCATTGACATTACTTTATTCTTGAAGTATAATTTCGAATAAGGAGAGCATATGGATAGGGTGTATGTTGCATTATTTCTAGTAATTATTGGGGTGTCTGGATTATTTGGTTTTAAAGCTTATTTTGATGAAAAAACAGCTTCACTTGAAGTTAATGCTATTGCTAAAATAGATAAATTTATGGAAGAAAATCCAACAGCAGCTGGAAAATAAAATTTTAAAATTATCATTTAATATCATGGTGGTGTCCGGAATAAAAGAGGTCTAGTTTAAGGGCTTTAAAGAGGGTCATTATATAAGTACCCCTAAATATACCCCTATTTTATATTATCTTAGATGACTTCATCAACAAGTTCTTTTGATATATCTTCAATTACATCAATTAACGGAAATCCCTTACTCATTCCATTCTCTTTGTCTATAAAAATCGTAAATATTCATTTGTTCAATTTCTTCTCTAGCATTAGTGACCTCTTTTGCAATAGGACACGAAGGATCAGGATTAGGAGTAAAAATACCACTGTTATCTTTTAAATAATCATAGTTATATTTTTGAATAATACTTTTAATTTTTAAGGGAAGATTATTATATCTTTCTTCTCTATTCTTTTCAAGTTGGGGACGATTAATTTGATATCGATAAGGATCAAATTCTTTTTGTATGAGTAACTTAGTCTTATATAGTTTATATAATTTATTATATTTGTCTTTAAAGGAATCATTACTTTTATAGTACTTAATTTTATTTAACTTATGTTTAATTCCTATTATCTCTAAATCTAGTTCCATTAACTCTTTTTTATCCATTCGAAATTATATCATAATATATTATATTTTACTTTCCATCCAACCTACTATTTTTTCTTCCTCCCAAACAGTAATTCTAGGACTTAATTTAATTGGTTTAGGAAATTTATTTTCTTTTACCCACAACCATATTGTACTTTTTGCCAATCCCGTCCTATCCATGACACTAGTTATTCTTAAAAACTTGCTCATTTCTTATCCTTTTAATATTGTTAATGTTGATTTATTATTATTTGGTATTTTTTTATGCTTTAATTTATCTTTTAAAGAATCTATTTCATCAATAAGATGTGAAATAAGTTTTAAATTGTTAATAATTTTTTTATTCATCTTATAATCTTTATATAAACGGCACGTCATAGCTTACTTCATCGGGAACACTAAATTGTAGAGGAACGTGTGCTACCGCCCTCTGGTTGGTAAAAGGTTTAGTCTCTGTATAAATATTTAGATCTTCGATAAAGTTTGACATTGAGTTATAGCCATCTGTTACTATTGCAGTATGTGTATATTCTTCTTTGGTCCATATATCACAAACTTGTCTTTTTTCAAATGTTGCTTTTTTAACTGTATTTCCAAACATACCTCTTTTTATCATTTCATTTTTTACAACTCCAAAATGAACTAAATCAAGTTCATTAATTGGCTTATCATCTAATATTCTATAGTAGTGTGAAAGTTGATAATTACTAAGTAAACTAGGTACTACAGGCATTAAAACAAACTTTTGTAAACTCTCATTAAATGCATATTTTTCAAAATCAGAGACTATAGCTAATAGTGGTTTTTTCTTATCTTTTTTTGTATATTTTAATGTAAAGGTATCTTTTGTTTTTATTCTTGAATTAAGTATTAAATCTGTGTTCTTTTGCCATACAGTAATGTCCTCTACTTCTCCAGTCTCATAATTAAATTTCATGTATGAATAAGTAGTATCATCAAATAATCTATGTATTTCATTATTTCTAATAAGTTGTGTTATTTTTAAATAGTCATTTGAATGTTTTTTAAAGAAGTGTCTAATCTTTCTATAAATAGTAATTGGAGCTAAAGTTCTCGAGCATAGAAATCTTCTAATATTATGTTTAATATACCAATAAGATGCGTACTGCGTACTATCATCATTTTCATTTTTAAAAGTCTTTGTCACATACTTCATAATATAAGCAACAGCACCACCTGCAGAGTTATACCATGTGTATTTAAAATCAATAGATTTTTTATTATTTCCCCATCTTTTCGTGTCTGTAAAGTATTCTTTGTATCTTTTCTTAACTGGTAAAATGTATCCTGCCGGAAGAAATAACATAGCATGTAAATGAGGAACACCACTCTTATGAGGTTCATATACTCTAAAATAAATTAGTCCATGTCCTAAATCTTTTTTCATTTTTCTAAATATTTGTAATGATGTAAATTTATTAAAAATTTGAGTTAAAGCCTTTGCAGTCTCATTTGGATTTATTTTTAATTCTCCATTAACATTCAATTTATGATACTTACTTGGAGCAGTAAGAGTAATAAATACAGGCTTTAAGTTTAAATCTTTTGCATATTCAAATATTGATTTGATTCTATTGTTCATTTCTGCAAAGTATTTCTTTGGATTTAGATTTGCACTATATGTAAAATCTAAAGCAGATTTTGTATTGTCTCCAAAGTCAAAATGTCTACTTAATAGATACTTCTTTTGAAGTTCTATTTTAGTATCTATGATTTGAATATCTTGTCTTGTTATACCGTACATTTTTATCCTTTCTTTTACTGACGTAACTTTTTTAAAAGTAATCAAGACCATTTCTAAGAGTGACCTCCGTCACTCTTAGAAAGTGGTTTATTTTGTCTGCGACGCTTTATCTTTTAATTCTAATAAAACAGTCAAATTTGAAGTTTTTATATCTTCATACTCATTTTTAAATAGCCACCCTATATAAGGGATATCACTTAAAAATGGTGTCTTAAAATCATCATTGTATGTTTCTGTTTGATTAATTCCATTTAGTATGAACGTTTCACCTACATTTAAAGATACATACTGTTTAAAATGCCTTTTTGATGTAACTGGAGTATCTGATTTATCTAATATATTTTCTATAGTTAAACTAAGATCTAAAAAGGCTTGATTCTTATTGATTATTGGTAATACTTCAAGCTTTAAACCTACATCTTTATAATCAATTGATGTTGTAGTTTTTGTAATATTATCATTAGATATTGTTTGACCTGTTTTAAATGGTATATTTTTTACTACTTCAAAAACAGTTTTTTTACCATCAAAAATTGATACAGTAGGACTTGACAGAATATCAGTAATATTTTTACTATTCATGAATTTAATATATGATGTAAAATTACTTCTTTTTAAGTCTGGTAATATATTTGTTGATGAAAAAGGGAAAGCAAGGAAATTAAAGAATAAAGAACTATTTTCACTTGAAGCAATATTTAAATTATTCTCAAATCCATACTCTTTTAATTTTGTAAGATTAGTATCTAATATTGTGATTTTTAATTTCTTTTGGTTAGGAATAAAATCATATTCATTAAATAAATTTACAAGTTGATTAAATTCTGTAGCCGTACAGTCAATAAAAATTGATTTTAAAGATTTTACATAATTGTATTTATAATTATATATACTCATCAAACCTTTAATATCAGCTTCATTTAGATAATGAAATCTATAACTAAAGACTTTATTTTTAATTGATGTTTTAACAGTTCTTTTTGTTATATAGTAATGATTTTTATAGTATTTTAGAATCATATTTTCTTTTTTTAAGATAGTCTCTAAAATATCAAAATATATAGATTCTTCTAATTTAGAAGAAAGATAAATACTATAGTTTTTATCAATATTGTTATCAATTATAATTGAGATATTTTTTTGTTTAGAAACTATTTTAATATATTCTGTTAATGGAATATCCACAAACTCTGAACTAAAAACAGTACTAACAATTAATAAAATTAATAGAATTGATTTTTTCATACCGTACCCCTTATATTAGAAATTGATTTTAATATCATCTAAATTTTTTTGATTTTTTTTAATTTTTGGTAAAACAAAGAATTTTTTTAATGATTCATCATTTGTAGAAATATATAAATGCGATAGTTTATATTTTTTGTTTGCAATCAAAGAGTATTTACTTAATACTTTTGAATTAGTTTCTTTTAAAAACTTCCTAAAATGTATTACTGAATAGTAATTATTAAAGATAAAATATCCCTCTCTACTATCAAAAACAACTTTTAAAACATATTTATCAAAGTTTTTAATATCTGTATTATTTTGAACTCTTTGAAAATTTTGATTTGTTGGTATATTTGAAATCTTTTCTAATTTTTGAGTTTCAATATTTAAAGTATCTTCTTTTTTATCTGTATTTTCAAAAAAATTAAATGATAAAAGAAGATTATAAAATAAGACCCCTGCAATTAAAAGGCCAATGAAAACAATAAGAATAAACTTTTTAACTATTGATTTTTGTTTAGAAGTATTTCCACTTGTATATAAGTCAAATACTTCTTTTCTTGTTTTAATAGAGGATTTATTAAATAAATCATTTTTTCTCATTGCAAAAGAAGCATAGTGTTTATATGTAAGAGTATTTGAGAATAGTTTTTTACTCCTTGGTTGAGCTTCGATAAATATCTCAGGAATAGCTCTATATTTTGAATTAATAAGACCTTTATTCTGAGTAAGCAAATCTATTTCATGATGTAAGTGTCTATGATAAGTTAGCCAATAAATTTTAACTCTATCTTGATTACTTAAAAAGTCGTGGCACTCATCAAAAACAATAAGGCAGTTAAAGTAACCTTTTTCTTTTGAGTGTTTAATCAAATGTTCATCTACATTATCACTATTTTTATAAAGATCATATAATGAAAATGATTGTTCTAAATATTTGTAAAATTCATCTATATTTAATTTTTTTAGTTCAATACCATTCTGAGGAAACTTATCTAATTTTATACCATTAATATTTGTATATATAACCTCAATATTTTTTGATAAGTCATGATTTTTTGACATGATATTATATATTTTATCAATCTCATAATATGATTTACCACTTCCGGGAAATCCAGTTATAAAGGTAACCATAATTAAGACCTTACAAATGCTAAAATTTGTTTAGCTATAAAACCTGCAATTAAAAAATTAAATACAACTTTTAAAGCATTTAAAAATCCAAGATATGAAGCAAGTGTTAATATTTGTGAAGCATTAACTAAAGTGTTTGAAGCTTTACCTAAAAAGAAATCAACTGTATAAGATACAACAGCGAAAAAGAAAGAAAAAATAACCATTTTTTGTAAGAATGGATTTTTAGTAATAAAACCAAGAGCTGATAATACAGCAGAAATAATAGCAGATATAGCAGGCATTTTATACTCCTTTAAATACTAAAAATAGACCGAAGATATAAGCGGCTACCAAAAATATATTTCTTATTTGGTCTATATATGGATTAAGATATTTAATATCAAAAATAGTGTAAGTCTTACCAAATGCGTTAAAAGTTATAGGAGCAGGAGCAGAGCCATAACCACCAAAACCAAATACATTTGAATAAGTATCAAAAGTATTTGTTAATCTATTTTCAATATCTCCTTGAAAGTTTGATAATTCTCCATCTATACTTGGATTAATCTCAAAATCATCTGTTAATCCATCATAGTTACTATCATCATTTTCGCTATTGTCTATTTCATCTAATTTTGTGTTTAATGTTTGCAATGTTGTATTTAAATTTGACATTGTATTATTTAGATTAGTATTATTTGAATTTATGCTATTAAATTGAGTATTTAGATTATTATTTAAAGTGTCTAAAGAATCTTTTATATTTTGATTTTTTTCCTCTACTTCATCAAGATAAGGAATTAAATCACTTAATTCTGTTTCAGTACCATCACTTATATTATCATTTGTTGTATCAGTATTGTCTGTATTTGAGCTATTGTTATTATCCCCATTGTCAGTATTATTTTCTGTATCTGTAGAATCAGGAAGATTATAATAACAAAACCCTAAACACTCACCTGATAAGTCTGTATTAACAAACTGATAGCCGTTTCCATCGCCATTATCATTATACATAGACTGACATGAACTATTATCAGTTGCTTTCCCTTGATATTTTAAACCATTAAAAATATTGTTATCAGGTATGTCTTGACAAGATGTATCATTAGTTCTTATATCTTCATTTATTACATTATATTTATACCAAACAATAGCATGTAAACTAGTTGTATTACCTTTAAAATAAACCAAATCAGAATCATTAGTATTTTGATATTCAAAATTAGAAGTATTTTCAGAACAATAATAAGTTTCACCATTTTTTAAAACTTGATGCATATTATTAAACGATTTAGTCTCATAATAAGTAGAATTATTAGGTAAATATTCAGTAGTAGGATAAGCTTCCATAAAATAATCATTTGATGAATGAGTTGAAGAACCTCCACAATATTCATGGTCATAATCTAAAACTTTAAAACTTGGCGGTGTACCAGTTGGAATCCCTAAATCTTCATATAATATATCACTTTCAATTACATTATATTTATACCAAACTATTTGATTTCCATTTTCATTAAAATAAAGTAAATCAGAATTATCAGGTTCATCATATTCAAAAGAATACTTTTCAGGGGAACATTTAAATTCAATACCTTTCATATAAACTGTTTTTAAATTATTATATAATTTAGAACTATTTTCAGATGATGTATCTAAATAATCAGAATCAGGAATAGCTTCCATGAAATAATTATTTTCAGCTCTACTAATATCTGTACCATTACATAGAAAATGATAATAATCTAATACTTTAAAACTTGGTGGTGTATCAGCATATACATTTATAAAAAAAATTAAAATTAAATATATTTTTTTCATGCTAAATCCCTAACAACTAAAATAAAACCCCACACATAAGCAAAAGATAGAAAAGTAGTTCTAATTAATGATAAATGTTCACTATAGTTTGATACATCAAATGCTGAATAAGTTTTGCCAAACATTGAAAAAGTAATTGGAGTAGGAGCAGAGCCATAACCACCAAAACCAAAAACATTTGAGTAGTTATCAAATGAATTCTCTATTGATGATTTAATATTATCTGTAAAACTATCAAGTTCTGAATTAATATCAGGATTAACCTCTAAAGAATCAGCAACACCAGTATAATCTTCACTTTCTTGATTAGTAGTATTTAAATTTTGTAAAGTAATATTAATATCTTCTAATCTTTGATTTATAGAGCTTGTATTTAGTATATTAATAGTAGTTAGGCTTTTATTTAATGACTCATTTTGTAAATCTAATTTTAATTCCCATTCGTCAATATATTTTAGTAAATTTGGGCAGTATTCTCTTTGACTTCTTGCTTCGCTTTCTGTAAGTGCAATAGTATTTTCATCTTCAATATTTGTTAATAAAAAATTAGCTAAACCAATATCATTATTATCATAATCATAAAAACCAACAGTTACATTATTTACACCATATGGTAAACAAGGTAAACCATTTACAAGAATAACATTATTAGTATATGTACTCTCTTTTTGAATAATTGTACTTACACCACTTTCACCTAATCTTATACTCCAACAAGCATCTATATTGTGATTGCAATAAGCCTCTACTATTCTATTATAGTTTCCACTTCCACCACAAACAGCAGAACTATCATCATAATAAGCAATAGGAGAATTTGCAGGGTCAATATCACCAAAAACTAAATTACCATCTAATTCACCTTGATTAGTTAAAATACTATTTTGTAATTGAGATAATAAATAAATTGAACTTGCAGTATTTTTATTTTTACAAGTAATAACATTTGCAAGCAATATATTAGTAAATACAGTTAATATTAAAAGAAGTTTCATAGTATTACCTTAGAAGTCTTAAAACAGCAGTAAAACCAAATAGAATTAATCCAATATTTGTATTTAAAGAGAAGAAGTAATCAAAAGTTATATTTCCCGTAACTTCATAAATAGGCATTGAAAAAAGGGAAGTGGTAAACATAAGAAGAATAAATAAATATTTCATTATATCCACCTAAAAATACCAAATAAAAATAAAAAAGAAGTCATAAGACCAGATAAAGCAAGTAAAAAAGTTAGATCATAATTATCTAAACCGAGAGCTGATAAGTCTTTAATGTTTAGTTCTGATTTAGTTACGATATTATAATTAGAAGTGATACTATCAGAGAAAATACATTCATTATTTGAATTAATTACATAACCATTTTTAATACTGTATTCACTAATATTATTCATTGGAACAGAATGGTTTTCATCATTATAAGTTGTGAAATTTAAAGTATTGTCAGCTATTGAATAGTTTTTAATACAAAAATTATAGTTATCGTTATTGTAATAAAAATTTAGTAAATCAGCAGAAAAAGTAAAAGAATTAAATATAAAAAATAGAAAGAAAAAGATTTTCATAATTAAGCCTTTTATAGAGAGATACAAAGAGGGATAAACCCTCTAAGTATTAAAGTAAAGATTTTACTTTTTTGAATCCGAAGATTAAAACTGCTACACCAAGAACAGCACCAAAAACATTTGTAACAGAGCCAGTTGCATCTGTCATATCAGGAGCAGCTAAAGCTGCAGCATGAACAGGAACACCATTAGCAATTGCTAGACCAACAAGTGCTAAACCAAAAGCTTTTGCACTATTTGAAACCTTTTTTACAGCAGAAGTAACTACTGAGAATGCTTTTTTAATCATTCCAAACATTTTTTTTCCTTTGTGTTGGGATAACCTATCCCCTTAATTAAATTTGTAGAGGTCACGGGACTAGTATTAGTGCACTCTATCAATTCAATTAGTGGGGACTTACGAAGTGTACGGTAAGACTCCTGCCCCATTAATTACTTTATATTTAAAATATCTTTTTCATCTTGGATTACAAAAGTATCTCCATCTTTACCACCATAATTAATAAGTAAGTCTTTACCTACTAAATCATTATATTTAAGGGCTAAAGATGGAAGTTCTTCATCTCTACATTGAATTTTTATTATTTGAGAATTTGCTCTAACTGTTGGGATAGATACACCATTTAAATCTTTTGTAACTGTAGATTTCATGATAAACTTTAGTTTTACACTTGCAGAATAAGTTTGACCACTTTCTCTAATAACTCCACTTGGTACAAAATCCACACCATCTAAAGTTCCATAGATAAAGTTTCCATGTTCTTTTAAGTTAATTTCTTTTACTGACATAATTTTTCCTTTTTTTGTAATCGATTTATGCTCTTTTAAACTACGACTGTTAATCCCTTTTTACCAAATAGCTAAGATAGGGTATGTCTTAGTATTATTTGTATTCACTTTAAAGCTAATTTCTATTAACTTTAAAGAAAATAAGTTGTAAAAAGCCCTTGAAATAAGCAAAAATATTATTAATAATAACTTTACTGCTTTGTCAATTAGTAAAAATATGCTAATATTCTTTAAAAATACTAAAATATATTTAGACTATTTAAAAAAAATTAAAATACTATAGTTTATAATTTAAATATTTTAAATTTATTTAAATTATTTAAAAAATTATATGTTTTATTATATTAAAATTTACTTAAAATACTTAAAAAAATTTAAATATTTTAAAATTAGGGAAAATCATGAATACTGAACAAAAAAAAGAGTTAGCAAAAAGATTTAATATCTCATTACCTACTTATTATAGTTGGGAAAAAAACAAACCTGAGCTAATTAAAATTATAGAACTAGGACTAATGAAAGAAAAAGAATTAGAAGAAAATCTTGATGGTTTTGAAGACTTAGGAAATGTTGTTAAAAAAATGTATGATGAAATGCAAGATATGAAAAAGAAAATGGAAGAATTAGAAAGTAAGTAACTAGAGTTTATGATATATTCTGCATATTATTTCTTAATTATTAATTTTATTTCTTCAATAGAAAGTGTTTTATCTTTCTTTTTATGTATTACTGCATGACAATTAGGACATACTGGTACTAGATCCGTTTTTGGATTTATTAATACTTCATCCTCATCATCATTTTCAAAAAGTGGTTTTATGTGATGAATATGTATCAAGTCCTTTGCATACTCTCCATATTTTTTTTCAAAATCAAAACCACATACTATACATTTTTTTCCATGAAGCTCTATTGCAATTTTTCTTAACTTAGGTTTTCTTTCATAATAGGTTGTGTATCTACATTTTTTTTTGCCTTCTACGCCGGATTCTAGATCACCGTAGTTTTTTGTAGTCTTTTTTGTAATTTTTTTTGTAGTAATTTTTAATAATTTAAAAGAATTTTTATCTTTTTTTATAAAATAATCAATTTTTGATTTTTGTGATGATTTAGCACCATTTATACAATGCCTATCTATAGTTTTTCTTATTACAGGATCTATATCAGTTGTCCCAAAGATATATAAATTATGTTTTAAAATTAATTCTTTTATTTCCTTAACAGTAAGGTTTTTATTTGCTATATTTAATGCCTCAATAATTGCTAATACGACAGTATCTTTCATTTTAAAGTCCTCTACCCCTCTTAATTAAATGTATAAAATACAAAAAATAACGTAAAAATATTAATTTAAGACATAAATTATAACATTATTATTATTTTATAATAAAATTTTTATTAAAATAGGTTAAAAAAAGGTTATTCAATGGATATAGACAATAGGATCATATTTTTTTTAATTGTGCTTTTTGTATTGACCTTAGTTTTTAAATCATTTGAAAAACTAACAAAAGAAAAGATATCAGATATTGTACCTTTAATAGGTGTGATTTCAATGCTAAGTTTTATTTGGTTTTTAGTAATATTGAACTTATGGCTTAATGAAAATAAAGAATTAGACCTTAATAATTGGGGAGACTATTTAGCAGGTTTTTTTGCACCAATGCTTTTTCTTTGGGTTGTATCAGGGATATATCTACAAAAAAAAGAATTTACAAATGCTATTAACCAATATAAAAAAAGTGTAAATTTTTTAGAAAAGCAATCAATAAATTCTGATATTCAACATTTAAATACTTGGTTTAATAGAAATGCCGATATGTTGCAGAAATATATAGATAGCATTATTAATAAAAAAAGTAAACCTTTAGTTGAAATCAATAAAGATTTTATTAGTAATAATATTACGAACTATAGAAATATTGCCACAGAAATAGATAATATTGTAAATTTAGAAAAATACATTATAGAAACATTAAAAAAAGCAAAAAGAAAAATAAAAGAAAAACTTAATGATCAAGAAAAAGAAAATATTAAACTATTTAACACTTCAGTTGATAAATTTTTATTAGAATTTAAAATGCTATTTGGGAAAAATTGTTTTTTTTCAAAATCCATTGCATTAAAGATATATTTACAAATTTATATTACAATAAAAATTACAGAAGAAAAAGAAACAGATGATGATGTAAAAGATTTAATTAAAAACTATTATGAACTAAAATATTTAATGACAGAAGAAAAAAGTCAAATTATAAATGATTTACTCAATAAACACTCTATCAAAGAAGATTTAAGTTTTATGGATAATTTGTTTACAGCAATTGAAAAAGAAGAAACAGAAGAAGAACAAGAAAATATATACAATAGGATAATTTATGAAAACTGATTTATTTAGTGCAAATCTAGTAACTCTAAGAACTATGTTTACGAATGAATATGACCCAAAAGATAGAGCTAAAACTTTTTATATTCCATTATATCAACGTGATTATAATTGGCCAATCAAAAACATATTAAAACTATTTGATGATATATACACATTAATTGAAGATAATATTGGATATGAAGCATATTTTCTAGGAGGATTTGTACTTTCAAGAGAGTCAATGGAAGGAGAGAATAGAACATCAATGTCACTAGAAATAATTGATGGTCAACAAAGATTAATGACTTTATCTTTAATGATATCATGTATAGTTCAAAGTTTAAAATATGAAAAAAGAAAATATGATGGGAAACAAGATTATGTTGATAATCTTGTAAATGAATTAACAAATTATTTAATAACAAAAAGATTTGATGATAATTTTAAAGTATCAAAAGTACTTAAAATAGAAAGATCTGATAAACTTAAAAACATTTATGAAAATATTGTTATAAACTTAATAAATGAACGAATAATATATTCAAAATATAATGAAATAAAAAAAATGAATGATGAAAATAGAGTTTTTATAAATAATATTCAAAAGCTACATAGAATGTTTAAAAGTCTATCAAATGATGAGTTATTACATTTTACAATTCAGTTGTTAGACCATACCCAAGTTGTTATTACAAAAACTGATAGTTTTGAAACAGGTTATTTAGTATTTGAAAAACTTAATGATAGTGGAAAACTATTAAATGCAGATGATTTATTAAAAAACTTTTTATTTCAAGTTACGACACAAGATGAAAATGACCAATTAAAAGAAAAATGGAATTATTTTATAAAAACAATTGAAGAAGTAACTCCTAAAATCTCTCCTAAATTATTTCTAGAATATTATCTAATTAGTATTGGTTATGATTATTCAAGTACATCAACTGGGGATATATTTAAAGCATACAGAAAGTATTTTGAAGAAAATTCAAATATTGAACTTGAAACTCTTAATAAAATGATTGAATCAATAGAAATATTTAAACAGTTAAAAGAATCTGATTATTGTGAAAAAACCTTAAATCAGATAGACTTTAAATTAGGATATATTCCACTTTTATCATTTTATAATAAAAATAAAGAAATGTTTTTTGATAATTATAGAGAAATATTAAATTACATTTTTAGATTTGGGTATGTATTCTTATTAACAGAAAAAATTAAACCTATAAAGAAAATCGTAACTTCCATATGTAAGAAAATTCATAAAAAAGAGCATAACTTCGATTTAGTTTTTAACGAATTTAAAGAAGAAATAGATTCATTAATTCTTGCCGAAAAAGATATATTCAGTAATCAATTACTTAATAATGACAGATATAGAAAAGAGCATTTTTCAAAAATTCTTTTTCAAATGATTAATATACATTCTAATTATGAAATGTTTAATAATGACTATACTATTGAAAGAATTATGCCTATTGATTATGAAGAAATGAATTATAAATTTGAAGAAATCGATAATGATATCTTGCCAAAATATGCAAATTTAATTGGAAATCTTGCTATGTATGACTTTAACAAGTCTATTTCAACAAAAGATTTTGAAAAAAGACTATATGAAATTTCAATAATTGATAATGTCTTTATAAATAATCTTTTAAATAAAAACAATAAAGATATTGATCTTTCTAATAATTTATATCAAAAAGAATTAACCAACTATAATAATTCAACTTGGGGAAAAGAAGTTATAAATAAAAGAACAGAAGTTTTAACTAAAATTGCAACAGAACTTTTTATTAATAAAAAGATTAATATTGATAATTTATATCCCAAAGAAAATGAATCTATTCAGCAATAAGCATGAATAGATTTTTGAAATATTGATTTTTTGTCAGCTTTTTTTCTCTTTTCCATTCTTTTTTTATATGTATAATTTCTTTTTTTGATGGAAAGAATTTTCTTTTTACTTTTTCTTGATCTAACATATATTGGATTGAAAATCTTTTTAATGTATTTATATCAAAATGTTTTTTTATATCTTTTTTGTTTAGTTTTTCTTTATAAAATTCTTTTGCTAAATTAATTTTATTACGTAGATCTTTATTTAAAGAAAAAGCATTTAATATTATTTTATTTTTTGAAGCAATTTTAAATGCAGTAAGTTCTAAATCCCCTTCAAAAAGCCATCTTTTTTGTATCTCGATTATTTCTTCTTTTGTAATAATTTCTTCATTTAATTTAGTTTGAAGTACTAAAAGTCTTGAAAATGAAGCTTTTCTTAACTTTAAATTTAATCCTTTTGGCATTGTCATTCCATATTTAGGATTATCCTCACCACCTTTATTATAAAGCTCTTGTCCTTGGTGTCTATGACTATATGGATCTCTTGTTTTTTCCCATCCTTGCTGAGTAAGATTCCAAAACCAATCTCTATACTCTTTATATAGATCTATATTTTCATAACCACTTTGCATAAGACCATCTAAACTTTTGTCATTGTCTCTTACCATATAACATTGCCAACAGCCAAATCTAGAAACACCACATCCTATTTTACCTTCCTCTATATGTTTACCACCTGCACCTACAAAAGTACATTCTTTTGTATCTTTTCCACTAGCGTCACTATATATTTTCCAAAGAAAATCTACATTTAAAAGTTCGTTTGTTTGTTTAAATAGATATTCCCATACATCTTTAGTTGACCAATCCTCTATAGGCATTAAATTACTTGCATTTTTATATCTATCATTTAGTTTTAGATTCGTACCTTTTAGCGTCTTCCTTTCAATTCTTGCATCTCTTGAAAAACTTTCATCTCTTCTAGTACCAATTACAGAGATAAATTTGCCATCAGGAAAATTAGAGGTGATTTCTTTATCTATAGGAAATACTTTAAGCTTATCTGTACACCATCTTAATTGATTAGACGGTGGAGGCATACCTACTCCCAAAAGTTGTACATTTAAAGTATTTTTTAATTCAGGAGTTACCTCTTTTACCTTTATAGGTAGATCATATTGATCTGAATATTCTTGAATAGTTTTAAGAGACTCATTTAAGTGTTTTAAAACTGGAGGAAGTTCAGCAAGAGTGTTTGAATTTATAATCAAAACTTGCTTTTTTAGATCTATATTTTTAGTAATTAAATTTTGAAGCATTTTAATAGTTAGATACACTATAACACTACTATCTTTCCCACCACTATAAGCGACACAGAAGGGTCTAGGGTCATTTTGGTAGTAATAGCTTAACATTTCTAAAGCTTTTTCTTCTTTTTTATTTATTGAAATATTTAATGCCTCATTTTTCATGTTGTATTGTACTTAAAATACATTAATTTGAAAGTTAAAAAACACATTTAATCTAATAAGATCATAATGTTTTGACTAATGTATTTTAATTCTCCTTTTTTGAATCTTTTTTTAAATTATTTAGCCAATTAGCATACCATTGAATTAACTCTCTCATTCCTTCTTTATATGAAGCTCTATTATATGCATCTTTGATTTTATTTTTTTCTTTGTGTGCGAGTAGGGCTTCTATAACTTCACTTGTAAATTTATGTCCGGCTTCATGGTTTGCATTTTCATAAGCAATTGTTGAGAACATACTTCTAAAACTATGAGGTACAAATTCGTCTTTTGTATAGCCCATTCTTCTAAGAGCTGATACTAAAGTATTATCGCTCATAGGTCTATCATTGTGTCTAAAACTAGGAAATACATATTGCTCATCACCTGAAAACTGTTTAATTTCTTCTAGTAATGTAATAACTTGATTTGGTAAAGGTAGTATAAATTCAGTTTTTGTTTTCATTTTATTAGCTGGAATAGTCCATTCTTTTTTATTAAAATCTATTTCTATCCATTCCATGTGTCTTATATTATAACTTCTAACAAATATATAAGGAAGAATTTTTAAAGCCATTTTAGTAGTATAGTCTCCTGAATAATCATCAATAGCAAGAAGTAAACCTTTAATATCTTTTTCTTTTATAAAAGTAGGGTAGTGCTTTTTCTCAACTCTCCCAATAATTGTGTTTTGGTCTATGTCAGCTATTATATTATGTGGAGCATATTCCATTGTAACTGCATACATAAATATTTTATTTAGTAACATATATACTCTTTTTGCAGTTTCAAGAAGTTCTCTATTTTTTAAATCTTTTAATATATCAATAATTTCTAATCTTTTAATTTGTTCTATAGGTCTATCTTTTATAAATGAATAAACATATAATTCAAGTGACCTTTCTAATTTATTTAGATATCTTTCTGTTACTTCATATTTATAACTTTCTAACCATTCTTGGCTGATTTTATAAAATGTATTTAATTTTTGAATTTCTTGTATTTTATTTTCTTCTTTAGATTGTTTTCTTTTTTCAGATGGATCAATGTTATTTGCAATCATATTTTTATATTCATCTTTTTTAGTTCTTGCTTCTTTTAATGAAATAGTGGGATAAGTACCTAAGGCAATAACTTTTTCTTTGTTATTAAATCTATATTTTAGTCTCCATCTTTTGCCACCAGTTTTTGCAATAAGTAAAAAAAGTCCTTCTCCATCAAAAAGTTTATAGTCTTTTTCTTTTGCTTTAGCTGCTTTAATTTCAGTATTTGTCAAAGGTATTGTTTTTCTTGCCATAACTTATCCTTTTTAGGGGTATAAAATTAAATAATCTTTTAAATTATAGCATAATACCCCTAAATAAACCCCTAAAAGTTTTATATTTAATAAATTTTGATTAGATTGAGTTAGACAAAGATACTTAGATTAAGTTCTATTTTATGGTGCCTTGTTAGAGTTTTTTAGTTTTGATTGTATTGTGTGATGGTGGAGGTGTCCGGGATTGAACCGGAGTCTTAAAACAGCTACTATCAGCGTCTACATGCTTAGAAGAGTTGTAAAGCTTCACTTCTCACCAGCACAACTCGCAAAGCAAGCAAAAAGCTAAGATCTAGAATGTCCCAAAAAGATTCGATCAATCTCTTTAAGGTAATCTATCTGGGTGAATCCACTATAATCAGTATAGATAGAATCTACTGAGTGAACCTCCGAGGTCTCAACCCGATAAGGGGGAGTCCTATAAGTTGTTAAACTTACGCAGCTTTTGCGTAAGCTGGAGCGTAATCTGTATTGTTTGCGTCTAAAAAAAATGAGC
The DNA here is from genome assembly GCF_005771535.1 of Arcobacter arenosus. NCBI lineage: Bacteria > Pseudomonadati > Campylobacterota > Epsilonproteobacteria > Campylobacterales > Arcobacteraceae > Arcobacter > Arcobacter arenosus. The sequence goes on along the minus strand of NZ_VANU01000005.1, from coordinate 154,118 downwards.
CGCTTAACGGCATGCTCAGGCCGACATGCAACTAATCCTCACTGCTCTAATCGATACCATGTCACCCCCACAAAAAAGTGAGAAGCGAATTATATCAGAAGAATCAATGATTTTCAATTAAATTATTTAAATTCTTTTTTGATTGTAATTTAGATGAATACATTAACAGCTTTTTACGAAATTAATTATATAATATCAGATATTTTAAACGGAGTTTTTTATGGAAAAAAAAGGAATTTTAATAATAGGTGCTGGTGGGGTTAGTAGAGTTGCTACAACTAAATGTGCAATGAATATAGATACATTTGAAAAAATCACATTAGCTTCAAGAACGATTAAAAGATGTGACTCAATTGCTATGGATATAAAATCAAGACTAGGTGTTGAGATTCAAACTGCACAAGTTGATGCAGACAATGTAGAGCAATTAGTAGAATTAATAAAAGAGTTAAATCCAAAAGTTGTTTTAAATGTTGCTTTACCTTATCAAGATTTAACTATCATGGATGCGTGTACAAAATGTAAGGTTGATTATGTTGATACTGCAAATTATGAGCATCCAGATGAAGCAAAATTTGAATACAAAGAACAATGGGCAAGAGATGAGCAGTTTAAAGAAGCTGGAATCAAAGCATTATTAGGTTCAGGTTTTGACCCAGGTGTAACTGGAGTTTTCTGTGCATACGCTCAACAAAACTTATTTGATGAGATTAACTATATTGATATTATGGATTGTAATGCAGGTGATCATGGTTATCCATTTGCTACAAATTTTAATCCTGAAATTAACTTAAGAGAAGTATCTGCAAATGGTAGATATTGGGAAGATGGTAAGTGGATTGAAACTAAACCTTTAGAGATTAGAGTTGACCATGATTATCCAGAAGTTGGTGTTAAACCATCATATTTACTTTACCATGAAGAGTTAGAGTCATTATCTAAAAATATAAAAGGTTTAAAAAGAATTAGATTTTTTATGACTTTTGGTGATTCTTATATTCAACACATGAATTGCTTACAAAATGTAGGTATGTTAGGGATTGAGCCAGTGATGCACAAAGGAGTTGAAATCATTCCTATTGAATTTTTAACTACATTATTACCAGATCCTGCAAGTTTAGGACCTAGAACAGTAGGTAAAACAAATATTGGTTGTATCATCGAAGGGTTAAAAGATGGTAAAAAGAAAAAAGTTTATATTTACAATGTTTGTGACCACCAAGAGTGTTATAAAGAAACAGGAGCGCAAGCAGTTTCATACACTACAGGAGTTCCTGCAATGATTGGTACAAAAATGCTTTATAAAGGTATTTGGGATGGGAAAGGTGTATTCAACATAGAAGAGTTTGATGCAAAACCTTTTATGGATGAGCTTATGACTCAAGGATTACCTTGGAAAATCTTAGAACTAGAATAAAAATCTTGTTGAGTTTCTTCGTTTACAAAAAGATAAAAAACTAGTCACTTACTATTAGTAAGCTCCTAGTTTTTTACTTTTCAAGCCTAGAATCTCATAAAGCTTTTTATTCTATTAATAAATACAAAATTATAAAAAAAAGGATAATCTATGAAATACATTTGTACAGTTTGTGATTATATTTATGACCCTGAGATTGGTGATGAAGAGAGTGGTATTGCACCAGGAACTGCATTTGAAGATATTCCAGATGATTGGGAGTGCCCAGATTGTGGAGTAGGTAAAGAGGATTTTGAACCTTATAATGAAGATGAATAATATAGTAAATAGTATAGAAGAACTACCAAGTCCAGCGTTTGTTTGTGAAGAAAAATTACTTAAAAAGAATCTTGAGCTTTTAAAAAAAGTTCAAGATGAAACAGGGGTAAAGATTCTTTTAGCTTTAAAAGGTTTTGCTCTTTGGTCAACTTTTGATTTATGTAAAGAGTTTTTGCAGGGGTGTTGTGCCTCAGGACTGCATGAAGCTATTTTGGCTAAAGAAGAGTTTAATAAAGAGGTGCACACCTATTCTCCAGCTTTTAAAGATGAAGAGATTGATGAAATCATTCAAATCTCAAATCATCTTGTTTTTAATTCATTCAATCAATTAAATAGATATAAAGATAAAGCAAGGGGTAAAACCTCTATGGGATTAAGGGTAAATCCAGAGTATTCTTCTGTTGAGGTTGATTTATATAATCCTTGTGGTTTAAATTCAAGACTTGGTATTACAAGAGTAAATTTCCAAGAGGATAATTTAGAAGATATTGATGGTTTACATTTTCATGCTTTATGTGAACAAAATGTTGATGCCTTACAAGGGGCTTTAAAAAACTTCGAAGAAAAGTTTGGTGAGTTTTTACCTCAAATGAAATGGGTAAATTTTGGTGGAGGACACCATATTACAAGAGCCGACTATGATGTTGAGGGTTTAATTAGTTTATTAAAAGATTTCAAAAGTAGATATCCTCACCTTGAAGTATATATGGAACCAGGTGAAGCAGTTGGTTGGCAAACTGGATACTTAATGGCTACTGTTTTAGATATTATCAATAATGGAATGGATATAGCTATTTTGGATACCTCTGCAGAAGCACATATGCCTGATACATTAGCTATGCCTTATAGAGCTGATATTAGAAATAGTGCTCTTCCAAATGAAAAAAAATACACATATCGACTTGGTGGAAATACTTGCTTAGCAGGGGATATTATTGGGGATTATTCCTTTGATGAACCCTTAAAAGTAGGGGATAAAATAATTTTAGAAGATATGATTCACTATACTATGGTTAAGACTACTACATTCAATGGGATTAAGTTACCATCAATAGTGATAAAAAATATTAAAGGAAGTTATCAAATTGTAAATAATTTTGGATATAATGAGTACAAATGTAGACTTTCATAAAGGGAGATGGTATGACTATGGGACAGGAAAGACAGATTATAAATGAAGAATTTAAAGACGAAGACGAGATAGATACCCATAAAAATATCAAACACAACAAAGATAGTAAGCGGGAAAGAGAACAGTTTAACGAAAAGGGAAATAAAGTTCAAATTTGGGTAAAAAAAGAAACTCTTGAATATGAAAAAGAGTTAACTTCACTTCAAATTGAACTTTTAAAATTTCAAAACTATGTAAAAGAAAAAGGTCTTAAGGTTCTTATGCTTTTTGAGGGAAGGGATGCTGCAGGTAAAGGTGGAACTATAAAAAGAATCACTGAGCATTTAAATCCTAGGGGTGCAAGAGTTGTTGCTTTAGAAAAACCAAGTGATATTGAAAAAACACAATGGTATTTTCAACGATATACAAAACATTTGCCAAGTGCAGGTGAGATAGTTTTATTTGACAGGTCTTGGTACAACAGAGCTGGGGTTGAACCAGTTATGGGATTTTGTACATCAGAAGAGCACCATGAGTTTCTAAGGGAAGTTCCAGAGTTTGAAAAAATGCTTGTTAAATCTGGAATTATTTTATTGAAATTTTATATATCAGTATCAAAAGAGGAACAAGCAAGAAGATTTGCAAAAAGAGAAACTGATCCCTTAAAGCAATACAAACTAAGCCCCGTTGATAAAGAATCTCAAAAACTTTGGGATAAATACACTATTGCAAAATTTTCTATGTTGATGGCATCAAATACAGACCATGCTCCATGGGTAGTAGTAAAAAGCGACAATAAAAAGAAAGCAAGAATAAATTGTATTAAACATATTTTATCTAGTGTAGATTATCCAAGTAAAGTTAATAGTAAGCATTTGAAAGTTGACAAGAAAATAGTAATTTCAGGTTCAGAAGAATTAGAAATTATGGAAGATGAAAATAAATTTGCAAAGGCCTAAGAGAAAATGAATTTAAGTGATTTTGAAAAAACAAATTATAGTGGACTGTACATCTCAAAAGCTACACATCCAGCTTTTGGAAAAAAATATATTGCAAGATTTCAATATGATAAAAAAAGATACGTAAAAGTATTAGGTTATACAAAAAAAGATAATCTTACAAAAAAATCTGCATTAAATTTAATGCAAAAATTTAAAGACTCAGTTATAAACGAAAATACAATAAAAGAGACTAAAGAGATTGTAAAACCAACAAAAAACGTTTCAGATACTAAAGTTGAAGAGTTAATTGAAGAAAATAAGAGATTAAAAGGGATTTTAGGAAATTTCCAAGATGTTGATCCTCAAGTTTTACATGATGGTATTCAAAAAATTTATGATTTAGAAGAGTTAAAAGCATACCAAATTGAGCTAATTAAATTACAAAACTTTTTAGAATCTCAAAACAAAAGAATGATTATTCTTTTTGAAGGTAGAGATGCATCAGGAAAAGGTGGTGCAATTAGACGAATTACAAGATATATGAATAACAAACACTATAGAGTTGTTGCCTTAGGTAAACCAACTGATACTCAAAAAAACCAATGGTTTTTCCAAAGATATATTGAACATTTCCCAACAGGTGGAGAGATGGTTCTATTTGATAGATCTTGGTACAACAGAGCTATGGTTGAACCAATTTTTGGATTTTGTACAAAAGAAGAACATGAAATCTTTATGGAAGATGTTGTAAATTTTGAGCAAGATTTAGTTAGACAAGGTATGATTTTAATTAAACTTTATTTCTCTGTTTCAAAAGAGGAACAAAAAAGAAGATTTGATAGAAGAATAAATGACCCCTTAAGACAATGGAAATTTTCAGAAGTTGATATGCAAGCTCAAGATTTATGGCATGAGTTTTCTGAAAAGAAATATGAGATGTTAAGACGTACTTCTTCAAGATCAGCACCTTGGTATGTTGTAAGAAGTGATGACAAACATAAAGCAAGATTAGAAGCAATGAAAATTATTCTTAATTCTGTTGATTATGATGGAAGAAACTATAAATTAGATTTTGAACCAAATGAAAATATTAATATTTCTGTTCAAAAAGAATTAATGCAAATGAGAAAATCACAAAACTATTAATATAAAATTACCAAGGATTTGAAGATGTATCTTCATTCTTGGTTTTAACCTTTTTCAATAATACTGGCGACTTTTTATTTTCTAATTTTTCTAACCACTTTTTTTCTTCTAAATCTGAAAGTTCTTTTGGTTTTTGAGATTGTGACATATTTTGTTTTTGTTGTTGTGAACTTTCATTTTTTTGAGAGTTTTCTTCTTGATTTTTATCTTCTTTTTGATTTTCTTTATTATCTTCTTGATTCTTTTTTTTATCTTGATTTTCTTTGTTTTGTTCTTTCTTATCTTGATTTTTTTTCTTCTCTTTTTGGTTTTGGTTATCTTTATTTTTTTGTTTTTTAATTTTGTCTAAAATATCTTGTACTTTTTCTAGGTTTTCTCTAGTCTCTTTATCTGCTTGTATTTTTAAAGCATTTTCATACATCTTTTTAGCATTTTCTAAATCATTTAATTTAACATATGAATTTCCCATATTATGCAGCTTTTTATACTCTAAATTTTTATTTGAAGTAGTTACGTTTTTATACTGCATTAAAGCCTCTTTATATTTTTTTTCTTTGTATAAAGAGTTTGCATAATTATATCTAGCCTCAGGTGTATTTAAAACCTTATCAAAGTTTTTTGATGCTTTCTCAAAGTTGTTGTTTTCATATGCTTTATTTGCTTTTTTTATAGTCTCAAAATCAAATTCAAATGCCCTTAAATCATTTGTTGAAATAAAAAATAAAGATAGCACTATTATACTCATGGTAACTTTTTTTGAAAGAAATTTTGGCAATGATGAAAAAGCAATAAAAAGTATAAAAATAGCCAAAGCTAAAGGATAATAAAACAGTTCAGTATAGGTTTTAAATTTTTTACTTTCAATTTGTTTTTTTACTGATTTTTGTTCAATATCATCAAGAATTTGTTTTAAATCACTATTATTTATTGAGTAATTTATATATCCTCCATTTGTATTTAAACTTAATTTTTTTATGTTTTCATTTAAGGCAACTGTTACAATTGAACCATCTTCTTTTGTTAAAAACTTTCCATCATCAAGTTTTATTGCAGAGGCTTTGTTTGTAGCTATTGCAATTGTATACACATTTATTTTATTCTCTTTTGCATACTCAATCTCTTTTTCATAAGAAGTAGCATTTCCTCCATCTGTTAGAAGTAGTAGATTTTTATTTTCATAATCTTTTAAAAGTTTATTTGTTGCTTCTAAAGTAGAAAAAATATTTGAGCCATTGTCAAAATTCATTCCAGTATTTAAATTTTCAACTAATATTTTTAATGAATTAAAATCTTGTGTTACCGGGGAAAGTATAAAAGATGATTTAGCAAATAAAATAACTGCAAGAGCGTTTTGTTTTGATTCCTCTATTATATTAAGAAGTTTTTGTTTTGCCATTGTTAATCTATTTGGATAGATATCATTTGCAAGCATTGATTTAGAAACATCAATTGCAATTACAATTGAAGCTACTTCTTGTTCAAAACTTTGTTCTTTTTCATTCATAACTGGACGAGAAAGTGCAATTATCATTAAAATTAAAGATATAAACATCAAAATATTTCTGGTTGTTTTTCCCATGTATCTATTTGAAACTGAAAGTTTCTCTAGTATATCTTTGGAAAAATATTTTTGAAAACTGTCTTTATTTGTAATAATCAAAAACATCAATAAAAAAATCGGAATTAACATTAAAAATAACACATTATGGTATAGAAATTGCAAAGTATTTTACTCTTTTTATTTGGTCTAAATTTATCTAATGGCTATTTTATTAAAATTAAGATAAAATCACGGCTAAACTAAAAATATCGGAGTAAAGTTAATGGAATTTAACGCAAAAAGAGTTGATGACGCGAATGCTGTTATTACTTCAACAATTTCTACAGAAACTGTAGAGCAAAATATTGATAAAGTAGCTAAGCAAGCTGCAAAAACAATGGATATCCAAGGATTTAGAAAAGGTAAAGTTCCTGTATCTGTTGTAAAACAAAGATATGCTGACAAATTAAGAGAAGATGCTGAAGGTGAAGCAGTTAGAGCAATCTTAGGTGACGCTTTAAAAGAGTTAGAAATCGCTAATGAAGATTTAGTAGGTGAGCCACAATTTGCTAAATTTGACAAAAAAGAAGATGGTTCAATTGAGATTGAAATTAAAGTTGCTTGTAAGCCAAATGTTGATTTAGGTGATTATAAATCTTTAGTTCCTGCAGTTGAATTAAAAGAGATTGAAGATAAAGATGTTGAGGAAAGATTAAACGAGTTAGCTGCTCAATCTGCTCCATTAGAAAAAATCAAAAGAAAAAGAATGGTTAGAGAAGGTGACTTCGCAGTAATCGATTTCGAAGGATTTGTTGATGGTGTTGCATTTGCAGGTGGAAAAGGTGAACAATATCCATTAGAGATTGGTTCAGGTTCATTTATCCCTGGATTTGAAGAACAAATCGTTGGTATGAAATATGAAGAGCAAAAAGATGTTACTGTTACTTTCCCTGCTGAATACCAATCAAAAGATTTAGCTGGAAAAGAAGCTGTATTTAAAGTAACTTTACATGAAATTCAAGAAAAAGTACCTGCAGAAATTAATGATGAGTTTGCTGCTAAATTTTTACCAGGATATGACGGTGAAGCAAATGTAGATGCTTTAAAAGAAAAAATTAAAGAGCAAATGGTAGCTGAGCAAAAAGGTACTTATTATAGAAATGAGTTAAAACCAGCTTACCTTGATACTTTAGTAAATGAATTAAATTTCTCATTACCTGCAACTGTAGTTGACCAAGAGATTAACTTTGCACTTAATAACAAAGTTAGATCTATGTCAGAAGATGAGATTAAAGAATTACAAGAAGATGCATCAAAAGTAGAAACAATCAGAGATGAATTAAAAGAAGATGCTGAAAAATCTGTAAAAGCAACTTTCATTGTTGATGCATTAGCAAAAGCTGAAGGTGTAGAGGTAAATGATCAAGAAGTTACTCAAGTAATTTACTATGAGGCAATGCAAATGGGTCAAAATCCACAAGATGTATTAAAACAATACCAAGAAGCTGGATATTTACCTGCTATTAAAATGTCTATGATTGAAGATAAAGTAATTACAAAATTATTAGACGAAAAATTAGGAAACTAATAAATAGGAAAGAAAATGAGTTATATACCATACGTAGTTGAAAAAAGTGGAAGAGGTGAAAGAAGTTATGATATTTATTCTAGACTTCTAAAAGATAGAATTATTATGTTAAGTGGTGAGGTAAATGACCAAGTTGCTTCATCTATTGTTGCTCAGCTTTTATTTTTAGAAGCTGAAGACCCAGATAAAGATATCTATCTATATATCAACTCTCCAGGTGGAGTAATTACAAGTGGTATGTCAATTTATGATACGATGAATTATATTAAACCTGATGTTTGTACAATTTGTATTGGGCAAGCTGCATCTATGGGTGCATTTTTATTATCTTCTGGAGTTAAAGGTAAAAGATACTCTTTACCTCACTCTAGAGTAATGATTCACCAACCATTAGGTGGAGCTCAAGGACAAGCTACAGATATCCAAATTCAAGCTAAAGAGATTCAAAGAATGAAAGATACATTAAATGAAATCTTAGCAGCACAAACAGGACAACCTTTAGAAGTTATTGAAAAAGATACTGATAGAGATAATTTTATGAGTGCTGATGAAGCTTGTAAATATGGTTTAATTGATGAGGTTATCACAAGCCATAAGTAAAGTTTGAAATGATTAGAGAAGTATTAACATATCCAAATAAATTATTAAGAACAAAGTCTAAAGATGTGGAGAAGTTCGATGAAGAACTTCACACTCTTTTAGATGACATGTATGAAACAATGATTGATCAAAATGGTGTAGGACTTGCTGCAATTCAAGTTGGTATCCCTTTAAATGTATTAATCATTAATCTTCCAAATGAGGAAGATATTCAAGATAAAGAGGATTTAATTGAAGCAATTAATCCTGTAATTACTCACAAAGATGGTGTTCAAATTTTTGTAGAGGGGTGTCTTAGTGTACCTGGATTTAATGAAGAGGTTAAAAGAGCACAACATATAATAGTTGAATACTATAATAGAGATGGACAAAAGCAAACTATGGAGTGTGAAGACTTTTTAGCTGTTGCTTGGCAACATGAGATGGAGCATCTAGCTGGACATCTTTTTATTGAAAACCTTTCTATAATCAAAAGAAAAAAATTTGAAAAAGAATGGAAAAAGAAGTTAAAGGGTAAATAAGCCCAAGCTAGATAAAAAAGGTTTAATAGTACAAAATCAACTTAACAATGTATGTTGAATTAGTATTTTTAAACCGATACCTATTAATACAATACCACCCAATAATTCAGCTTTGCTCTCTAAAAATGCTCCACCTTTTGAACCAATTATAACCCCACCATAACTAAAAATAAATGTAGTTAATCCAATAATTAAAACTGAAGTAATTATAGTAGTTGACATTAATGTTAATGTAAAACCAGCTGCCATTGCATCAATACTTGTAGCTATTGCTAATAATAGAAGAACTTTATTTGTAATGATTGCAATTTCCTCTTCCACAGGTTCCCCAAAACTCTCATATACCATTTTACCACCAATAAGTGCAAGTAGTATAAAAGCTACCCAGTGGTCAATAACTTCAATAAAACTAGAAAGTCCTATACCTGCAAAATAACCTATAAGAGGCATAAATCCCTGAAAAAAACCAAATAATAATCCAACTTTTAAAGCTAATGATTTATTTATAGTTATTTGTTTAGCTCCTAATCCAAGAGCTACCGCAAAAGCATCCATACTTAATGCAACAGAAAGAATAATAAGTTCTATCATACATTACCTTATTTTTTTGTTGAATATTATCAAAATTTACTTTAACTATATTCAAATTTTGTTATATCAAAAGTTTTATATATAGTGATAGTATTATATTTCTTGAATTGTTTTTTTACTTTTTTGAATAAAGATTATTGCAATTGTTGCAAAAAATAAAACAACTAAAATTTGATTTAAGCCATTTTCTACAAAAATCAATAATAGGTTTATTAAAATTGCATATAAAACTGTTTTTGTCCATGCATCATAAATATCATTTTTTAGTTTTATATCCTTGCTATTTTTAAGAGAGTATCTTAAAATCAATGTAACTGAGATAAAAAAAACTAAAACAGATAAAGCTAAAAATGCTGCTATAAAATTAAAGTTTAAAGGTGATTGTAATAAAACTGCTGTAGAAAATATTCCCAATGATATAAACTGAAGATATTGTATTGAAAGTTTTGCATATCTATCCAATGCTGATTCTTCATCTTTTAAATAATCGTCATATTCATTTCTACATTTTTGCATAAAACAATCTTTTAGATAGTTTTTTGATTTTTCATCTTGAGTGTTAATTTCTGTTTGCATATCAACTCCTTTAAGAGATATTATATTTTTATTGATTTGAAGGTAAAATTATTTCAAATAAAGCACCTACTTGATCTTTCCCTTTATAAGTATAGTGTTCATTTGTGACTTTTATATAACCTTTTAAGATTTTTTCTATGGATTCTTTTACAATATATAAATCCATACCTTTTCCTAAGGATTTGTGTTTAGTAGTAAAATATGGTTCAAATATCCTATCTATAATCTCTTCTTGTATTCCACCACCATTATCTTTAATTTTTATATGAAAATTTTCATTTTTATATATACTTATAAAAATAATTCTTTGATCTTCTTTGTTTTTTAAAACATCAATTGCATTGTTTAAAATATGAAGTATAGAGTTTAGTAATCTTGTTTCATTACCATAATAATTTAGCTCTTGGATATCTAAAACAAAGCTGATTTTATTTTCTTCCAACTCCTCTTTTAAAAGTTCTTCTATTTTGTCTATTAAAGATGAAAATTTATATGTTGTCATCTCATCTTTATTTTCAAAGAAACTTCTAAAATTGTCAATTGTTTTTGATAAATAGGAACTATTTTCTAATACTACATTTAAATAATCATCTAAATCTTTTTCCTCTAGTTGTTTATACTCTTTTTTTAGTTTTATGCCAGTAACTGCAGTGGTAATTATAGATAAGGGTTGTCTCCATTGGTGTGAAATATTATTTAAAATCTCTCTCATAAAAATCATTTTTGATTGTTCATTTATTATTTTGTCTTTTTCTCTTAAGTTCTTTATTACATCTTTTACTCTATTTTCTAAGTTATTGTTTATCTCTTGTAACTCTTTTTCCTTTTGTTCATTTATTCTTATTGAAGGAATTACAATTAAAAAAGCTTCTAAAAATAGGGTTAATAATGTTCCAAAAAGTATTATTAATTGCCTTTTTTTTAGTTCAATTGTTTTTTGATTACTCTCCTCTTCAAATTTATAAACAGCAGTATTTAGTTCTGGTAATAATTGATAAGAATATTCTTCAACTTTTTGAAGATTCGATTTAGTCCTTTCTTTTAAGAAACTATCAAATATAAAAAAATACTCTTTAACTTTTTTATCAAGTAAATAGGGTTTATCAAAATATATTTTTATCATCTTTTGAGAAGTTAAATTATTAATTATAAAATCATGATCCTCTTTCATTCCTTTGATTAATTCTAAGGTATGGTTTAAAAAATCTTGATTATTTGTTTCAAAAGTTCTTTTTGCCATCAGTGTAGTTTTTTGAGATAACATTCTTTGTTTCCCACTAATATTGATTATCTTTGCATAAATCTCTTGGGAACTAATTAGTTGATGCATTGTAAAAAAAGCAAATACAGCCCAAAAGGCTAGGGATAAAAAAACAATGAAATAAACAAGTTTTGTTTTAGCTAAAGCATCATTTTTTAACATAATATTATCTTTTTTTGAATCTTTTTCGATTATAACAAAATTTATGGATGCAATTGTATTAAAAAAAGATATTTATTATAATATTTTATATTTTGCTATTTAAATAATTTAATACCATTATTTATTATTTAAATTAAATCTACAAATAGCTATAATTAAATGAATTATTTAGAAGAGACAAATGAAAATTATAAAATCAGCAACATTAAATGAAATCGAAGCAAAAGAAGTAAGTGTTGAAGCAACATTTACAAAAGGATTACCTAGTTTTACAATTGTAGGATTAGCAACAAATAGTATACAAGAATCCAAGGATAGAGTAAAATCATCATTATTAACAAATGAGTATAAATTTCCACCTAAGAAAATCACCATAAATTTAGCACCTAGTGAGATTAAAAAAGCGGGTAGTCATTTTGATTTACCCATTGCATTATTAGTTTCATTATACGAAGATAAAGTTAATTTTGATGAGTATCACATTTTTGGAGAATTGTCATTAAATGGTGATATTAAAGATAGCTATTCAATTTTTCCCATAATATTATCTTTAGTAAAACAAGGGAAAATAAAAAATGTATTAGTTTGTGAAAAAAGTGCTAAAAAAATATCTAAAATTCCAAATATAAAAATATATAGTGTTAGAAACCTATTGGAAGCAATTGATTTTTTTAAAGGAAAAGAAAAAGATAAATATCTATATAAAAAAGAAAAATTTGAATATGAAAAAATAAATGTAAATGGTAAAGATTTTTATTTCACAAATGATTATAAGTTGGATTTTAAAGATATTAGAGGTCAAGAAAATGCAAAAAAAGCTGCCCTTATTGCAGCATCTGGAAATCATAACATAATTTTAGAAGGAAGTCCTGGTGTTGGAAAATCGATGCTTGTAAAAAGATTACCTTTTATAATGACACCTATGAGTATTGATGAGATTTTAGAAATAGCAAAATTACAAGCTTTACAATTAAAAGAACCAGATTTTAAACCAATTAGGACAATAAGAAGTCCTCATAATACTTCAACAAAAGCTTCTATTGTAGGAGGAACAAACATAGGAGAGATAAGTTTGGCAAATTCTGGAATTTTATTTTTTGATGAGTTACCCCATTTTAGTTCCTCTATAATTGAAGCATTAAGGGAGCCTTTAGAAGATTATTCTTTATTGGTAAGTCGTGCAAATTCGAAGGTTTTATATGAAACGAAATTTTTATTTGTAGCAGCAATGAACCCATGTCCATGTGGAAATTTACTTTCTGTTTCAAATAATTGTAGATGTAATGAACTTGAAATTAAAAGATACAAAAATCGTTTAAGTGAACCTTTTTTAGACAGAATTGACTTGTATGTAATTATGAATGATACAAGTGTAGACTCAAAATCTACAATAACTTCCCAAGAGATAAGAAGACAAGTATTAAATGCTTTTAAAATGCAAATGTTAAGAGGGCAGAAAAATTTAAATGGGAAACTAAGTGATGATGAGATTACAAAATATTGTATTTTAGATTCTGAAACAAAGGAAGTTTTAGAAAAAGCAAGGATAAATTTGAATTTATCTTTTAGAAGTATAAATAAAATATTAAAAGTTAGCCGTACAATAGCAGATTTGGAAGAGTGTACAAATATACAAAAAAGACATTTACTAGAATCTCTTTCATACAGAAGAAGATAAGCAGAAAATTTTAGATATAATCACTTAATTAAAATGTTTGAAGGAATCGTATGAGTAAGTGTGGTTATGTTTCAGTTGTAGGTCGACCTAATGCAGGTAAAAGTTCACTATTAAATTGGTTAGTTGGTGAAAAAATTGCTTTAGTTTCACATAAAGCAAATGCTACTAGAAAAAGATCTAATATAATCGTGATGCATAAAGATGATCAAATCATTTTTGTGGATACTCCTGGTTTACACGAAACAGAAAAGCTATTAAATCAATTTATGCTTGATGAGGCTTTAAAAGCAATTGGTGATTGTGATTTGATTTTATTTTTAGCTCCTGTAACTGATAAATTAACCCATTATGAAAATTTTTTAGAGAGAAATAAAAAAAATACAAAACATATTTTACTTTTAACAAAAATTGATAATGTTGGGAATAATGAAGTTTTAGAAAAAATAAAAGAGTATGAAAAACATTCAGACAAATACGAAGCTATTATCCCTGTATCAATAAAAAAACAAACTACTCACGATGATATTTTAGATGTTGTTGTAAAATATCTTCCTGAGCATCCTTATTTATATGACCCTGAAATTTTAACAACTGAACATATGAGAGATATTTTTAAAGAGTTTATTAGAGAATCGATTTTTGAGAATATTTCTGATGAAATACCATATGAAACAGATGTAAAAATAAATAGAGTTCAAGAGAAAAAAGATATTGATGTAGTTAATGCAACAATTATAGTTCAAAAAGGAACTCAAAAAGGTATGATTGTAGGAAAGGGTGGAAGTGCAATCAAAAGAATTGGTAAAGATGCAAGACAAAAAATAGAAAGACTAACAGGTAGAAAATGTTATTTAGAACTGTTTGTTTCTATTAAAAAAGGTTGGACAAAAGATAAAAAAGGTCTTAAAGAATTAGGATACGACGTAACTTTTTAAAATAATAAAAAAATATATTTACTTAATTAAAATACAAAGTAATAAATAATAAAATACCTTATTAAAAAGAAATAAGGTATTATTATTGAACTAATTGAAATAAAATCAGATGAAGAGATAAACTCAAATTTTTTAGATAAATATATTAGAAATCATATAAAGAATTCCTCTTTAAATTATGATAAGAGTAGTTTTTTATACAGCTCGTATATAAAACCTTTAAATATATATCAAGTAATTCATTTCAAATCACAAATACCAAAATATTTTTTTTTAGATTCCAATGAAAATATTAATCTCTTTTTTTACGAAAATTTAGCCTTAGTTTTTAAAAATAGTCAATTATATTTTTGTCAAAAAATTGATAAATCAAATACAAAGGATGAAGTAAAAGATTTTTTGGAAAAAATATTAAAAATCGAAAATCTTCAAATAAATACTAAAGTTAAATTCACAAAGAAAAATAAACATCAGTTTATAAAAATTAAAAAATCTCATTTTCTAAAGTTTTTTCTTATTTATCTTTTTAGCCTTTGTTTAGGTTTTTATCTATTTGATTTTTCAAAAAATGTTAATCAAAATATTTTAGAGAGGATAAAAGCAAATACAAAACAAATCGAACTGAATTCACAATTTTATTTTATAAGTGAGGAGCTTATTAATATTTTTCTATTAAGTAATAAATATTTTGTAAAGGTTTTAAAAGTAAATTTTGTTAATTCAAAACTTCTTTTAGAACTTGAATCATCAAAGAAACAAGACCTTTATACTCTCTTTAAAAATTTAGAAAAGGTTAAAGTGGATGATATAACTTATGATTCTCAAAAAAAGGTTTATTTAGCCAATGCAACATTTAAAATACATAGAAAATAGTTTTGAGCTTTTACCTTTAAGAGTTAAGGTTGTGATTTACTTATTTCCTTTTACAATACTTTGTTTAATCTATTTATATTTTTTAGAGATTAAAAGGCCAATAGATAGAACTCCTTCTCTTGTAAATATTGAAAAAATACAAATGAAGGTTAAATTAATAGATGTGCTAAAAGATATTGAAAACTTTGCTTTTAAAAATGAGATATATCTAAATAAGATTACAAAAGGGGATTCTAGTTTAGATTTTATTGCAAATAGTGATTTGAAAAAAAGATTAAGTTTATTAATCTATTTAGAAAAATATAATAGTTTTTCTAAAATAAAAAGTTTCCAAATGAGTGATGAAAATTTAAAAGTATCAATCGATTTTAAAAAATTTTATAAAAAAGAAGAAATAGATTTAATCAAAGAACTAGAAAAATTTAAAGAGAAGAAAAAACAAGTTTATAACCTAAAAGCAATTATTGGTCAAAAAGCTTTTATAAACAACAAATGGTTTAGTTTAAATGACAAAATAGAAAGGTTTGAGATTAAAAAAATAAATAAAACAAATGTTCTTATGGAGAATAAATTCAAAAAAATAAGTTTAAATTTACAAGAGAAAAATTAATATGAGTTTTGAAAATATTGATTATGAATACCTAAAATCATTTGATAAAAAACTATTAATAGATAGTTTAATTATTCCCATAAAAAAAGATGGAATCTATTTTTATTGTTATTATTGCAATGAATCAAACATAGATTTATTGACAGTATCACACATATTTAGAAAAAAGTTAATAAACAAACAAGAGATTCTTTTTTTTCTAAATGATATAGATACGAGAATAAAACTATTTGATTTATCAGAAAAATCAAAGAAAAGTTCTGAAAATGATTTAAATTATATAAATTCTTTTTTTCAAATTCTTTTGGAAAAATCTATTTTAAACAGAACTAGTGATATACATATTGAAAGTAAAGAAAACTCCCTAGAGATTAGGTTTAGAATTGATGGTACATTAAAAGTTTTTTACTCTTTTTGTAAATCTTTTTCAAAGGTTTTAAGTTCATATATCAAAATGGTTTCCAAATTAGATATTACAAATTTTAGAACTCCTATGGATGGAAGGTTCTCCTTTGAAGTTAAAGATGCAAAATATGATTTCAGAGTTTCTACAATGCCGATTATTAGCGGAGAATCAATAGTAATTAGGATTTTAGATAATAATACAGTTGAAAAAGATATAGAAAAACTGGGGTTTTCCAGTGATATTCTTAATGCATTTAATGAAATTGAGAATCTAAGACAAGGATTAGTTTTAATAACAGGGCCTACAGGAAGTGGTAAAAGTACAACCTTATATTCATTGTTAAAAAAACTTTCCTCTTCAAAAAAGAAGGTTATCACAATAGAAGACCCTGTTGAATATAAGTTAGAATCGATACAACAAATTGAGGTTAATGATGAGATTGAATTAGGTTATGATACAGTCTTAAGGAATATTTTAAGGCAAGACCCTGATATTATTTTAATAGGGGAGATTAGAGATGAAATCTCATTAAACATTGCATTGCAAGCTTCTTTAACTGGCCATTTAGTATTAGCTTCAATTCATGCAAACAACTCTTTTGAAACAATTAATAGATTGATTGATTTAAAAGCTGATAGGTATCTTTTAGCAAATACTCTTAAATATGTAATTTCCCAAAGACTGGTTTTAAATATTTGTCAAAATTGTTTAAAAAAAGGTTGCCAAAAGTGTAATTTTACTGGATTTTTAGGGAGAAGCTCTTTAGGAGAAGTTTTAAAAAATGATAAAAATCTTTCACCTTATATTATAAAAAATGAAAATATTGATGAATATTTATCAAAAATTTCATTTAAATCTTTACTAGATGATGGAAAACAAAAAGTTAAAGATGGTATAACTACAATATCTGAGGTTTATAAAGTAGTTGAAAAAGTATAAAATTGTTTATCAAGAAAATGGTAAATTAAAATCAAAAACTATAGAAACTAATAATCTCGATTTTGAAAAGTTGCCCTCAAATATAATTGAGATAAAAAAGTCTAGTTTTGAATTTAAATTTGAAGAGAAGATTACCGATAATCAAATTAGAAATTCACTTTATGAATTAAGTATGATGTTAAACTCAAAGATTTTACTTGATGATGCCTTTGATATTTTAATAAAAAATGAAAAGAAACAACATATTAGTGATTTTTTAAAAAGTTTAAAAAATTCCTTTTCCAACTCTTCAGATATTTATGCAAGTATAGATAGATTTAAAATAAACCCACTCATAAAATCGATGTTTAAAATAATCCAAGATAGTGGTAATACAATAGAAAACCTCTCTTTTTTAAGTGATATTATAAGTGAAAATATACAAATAAAAAAAGATTTTAAAAAAGCTATGACTTATCCTTTAATTTTATTGGTAACCTTTTTCTTTGCTTTAATTGGTATTTTTAAATTTGTGGTTCCAAATTTCGAATCTATTTTTAATAATGCAAAAGGGCAATTACCATTTGCAACAAAATCATTATTATATGTTAAAGATATTTTTGAAAACTATTTGTTTTTGATTGTTTTTATTTTAATTGCTTTTGTTATATTAATTTTTCTTTTTTATAAAAAAGAGAAAAGATTAAGAGTTTTTATAGATAAGATAATAGTTGAAAACCTTAATATTATAAGTTCTTTATATAAATACAAAAATCTATATACCTTTTTTGTTGTGTTAGATATTTTGTTAAAAAGTAAGTATGAGTTTCTTGATGCTTTTATAAAAGCAAAGACTTTAATCAATAATCAACATCTTTTTGATAAGATTACCAAAATAGAAAATTTGCTAAAAAGTGGAAAAAGCGTAAAGATTGCATTTGAGTCTTCAAATCTTTTTGATGATGTTATTTTAAATCTAATAAATAGTGCAGAGGCTAGTAGTTCTCTTGATATTGTTGTTAGTGAGATTAAAATTATTTATAAAAGACGATTTGAAGATAAATTAAAGTTTTTTTCTACTTTAATAGAACCTCTATTTTTCATAATCATAATGGCGCTTATTGTTTGGATTATCTTAGCTATTTTTGTCCCATTGTGGAGTATGAGTGATATGTTAAAGTCTTAAGAGGAATATAAATGAGTAAAGAGTTAGAGTTTGAAAATTCAGTTAAAAATATTTTAGAGTATATTGGGGAAGATGTAAACAGAGAAGGTCTTGAAAAAACACCAAGTCGTGTTAGAAAAGCATATGAGTTTATGTGTGGGGGATATAATCAAGATCCAGTTGAAATTATAAATTCAGCATTATTTACAAGTTCAAATGATGAGATGGTTGTTATAAAAGATATTGAGTTTTATTCAATGTGTGAACACCATATGTTACCAATAATAGGTAAAGCACACATAGCTTATATCCCAAATGGTAAAGTTGTAGGACTTAGTAAAATACCAAGAGTTGTTGATGTTTTTGCAAGAAGATTACAGATTCAAGAACAAATGACTGAACAAATTTGTGATGCTTTAAATGATGCTTTAAAACCAAAAGGTGTAGCAGTTATGATAGATGCTAGACATATGTGTATGGAAATGCGTGGGGTTGAAAAGATTTGTTCAACAACAGTAACTTCAGCACTTAGAGGTTTATTTAAAAAAGAGAAAAAAACAAAAGATGAGTTTCTTTCAATAGTTGCTCAATCTTTACATAAATAAAATATTACTGCTTTTCTGACCACTTGTAGTTTATAAATGAAACTCCAATAAAAGAAGATAAGGCAGTAATTAAAAAGAATATAACAGAAAGGGCAACACCTATTGTTGGCTCTTTCCCTAGAAATTGTAGAAGATATATAAAAGTTAATTCCCTAGCTCCAATTCCACCAACAGTTAAAGGTAAAACAGCAACTATTGATGAGATTAAAAAGATTACTAATAAATCAAAGATATCAGTACTCCCTCCAAATGATAAAACAATAAAATAAGCACAAAAAACTTGAAAAAGTTGCACTAACAAAGCTTGGAAGTTTGTTATTTGAAAACTTTTTAAAAACTCACTAAATTTGTATTTATAAAGTAATATTGTAATAGGGTAAATTAAAATTACTCCTGCTATTGTTAGATATGAAATATAAGTATAGTTTGTAAAAGAACTAAATAAACCTAAAACTCCTGTTAAAAAAAGTAAGGCAATTAGTCCAGAAATTCTATCAAGTAACATAACTTTTGTCATTGTTAGAATTTTTTGATTAAAATATTTTTTTAAAATATAGATTTTATATCCATCTCCCCCAATTCCTCCAGGTAAAAATAGATTATAAAACATCCCAAGATAATAAAGCTTTAGATTGTAGCTTTGTGAAAGTTTTAAATTAATATCATCAAAAAATCTATTTAATCTTATAGAGCTAATAATTTTTGAAATATTAAACATCAAAAATGCTAGAAATAAGTAAAATAAGTTTGTGGAACTTAGGGTATTTTTTATTTGGGATAAGTCAAGTTTATTTACAACTATAGTTATAGCTATAGCTGTAAATAAAATCTGAATTAGTAGTTTAATTGTTTTTTTTATGTTAGTCTTCTTTTTCAAATCTTCGTTTGATTACATATGGTTTTTTACTTTGTGACTCATAATATGTTCTCATTAAAATCTCTGCAAGGAAACCTGTTGTGATTAATTGTACACCAATCAAAGATAAAGTAACACCAACTGTAAATAACGGTCTTGTACCAATATCTTCCCCAAAAAGTTTGATTATAAATAAATAGAAATTTATAATCATACCAACAGCAAAAGAGATACCACCTAATGTTCCAAATAGATGCATAGGTTTTGTATTATATTTTTGGAAAAATACCATTAATAAAAGGTCACTAAATACTTTAAATGTTCTTCCTATTCCATATTTAGATTCCCCATGGATTCTTGCATGATGTTTAACATCAATCTCAGTCATTTTTGCACCATAAAGTTTTGCTAAAACTGGGATAAATCTATGAAGTTCTCCATAAAGTCCAAGGTTTTTTGCTACATCATTTTTAAATACTTTTAATGTACACCCATAATCACTTAGATAAACTCCTGTCCATTTTCTAATTAACCAGTTTGCAATTTTACTTGGAATTTTTCTTAAAAACATTCCATCTTTTCTTTTTGCTCTAATCCCTGCAACTACATCATACCCACCATTTTCAAGTAACTCAATCATCATTGGAATATCTGATGGGTCATTTTGTAGGTCACCATCTAAAGTCACTATAAGTTCACCTTTTGCTTCATCAATACCAGCAGCCATTGCAGTTGTTTGTCCATAGTTTCTATTAAATTCTAAAAGTTTAGTATTTTTTAATGCATATTTTTCAATAAATTCTATTGTTCTATCTGAAGAACCATCATCAACTAAAATTAATTCATATTCAATATCTTTTAAAGCAACATCAACTTGTTCGATAAGTGGTTTAATATTGTCTTCTTCATCCATTACAGGTATTACAACTGAGAGTTTCATTAAAGGCCTTTGGGTAAAATTTATGGCAATTATAGTAAAAAATCGATAAAATATCGCCATTTTACATTAAAGCGAAACAATGACAAATACCACAAATTTTTATTCTTTAAAAAACTTTTTAATAATAGCTATTTTTATTCAACTTTTTAGACTAGGTGTTTTATATTTTATAATGAAAGACTATGGTTTATATATCGACGAGGTTTATTATTGGGGTTGGGCTCAAAGTTTTGAACTAGGATATTTTTCAAAACCTCCAATGATAGCATGGCTTATAATGCTTACAACTTCAATTTTTGGTGATGGGGAAATAGCTACAAAAATAGGCTCGATTTTTGTATATCCTTTAACTTCTTCTATAATATATTTAATTGCAATAAAACTCTTTAATGATAATAAAATAGCCTTTTTTAGTGCCTTGTCTTTTCTTACTCTTCCAGCTATATCAATGTCATCAATTATAATATCAACAGATGTTGTCTTACTTTTATTTTGGTCTTTATCAATCTATTTTTTCTTAAAAGCAATAGAAGAGGAACAACGAAAATATTGGATAATAGCTGGTTTTTTTGCTGGTTGTGGAATGTTAAGTAAATACAATATGGTATTTTTCCTCATTTCAGCAATACTAGTTTTAATTTTAGATAAAAACTATAGACAGGTTTTTAAAAATAAAGATTTTTATATTTCAATTATAGTTGCATTTATTATTTTTATACCAAATCTTTATTGGCAATTTACCCATAATTTTATAAGTTTTGCTCACACAAAAGAGATCTCACAGGTTGAAAAAGAGCTTTTCCATTTTGATAAAATGCTTGAATTCTTAGGTTCACAATTTGGTGTTTTTGGTTTAATTTTATTTCCTGTTATGTTGTTTTTATTGTTCAAATTTAAAACTATATTTTCAGATAAATCATTAAAGTTTTTATACCTTTTTGTAATACCATACTTTCTATTTATTACAATTCTTAGTCTACTTTCACGGGCTTTTGCAAATTGGAGTGCACCAGTTTATGTTGCGGGGACTATATTAGTAATTGCATATTTAATAAAAAATGGAAAAATTAAACTTGTAAAAATCTCTCTATCTTTAAATATATTGCTAGCTTTAGTTTTATATTTCTATCACCCAATTATGAATACCTTTGGAGTCGAACTAACAAAGAAAAATGATCCATACAATAGAATTAGTGGGTGGGAAAAAGTTGCAGAAAACTTAGACAATATAAGAAAAAAGTATAACTATAGATTAATATTTGAAGATAGAAAGATTATGTCAGAGATGATATTCTATATGAAACCTCACCCTTTTGATTCTTTAATTTATAACTCAGAAGGTGTAGTTACAAATCACTATCATATGTTTAATAATATTGATAATAAACCATTAAAAGGAAAATTTCTTTATATTACAAGAATAGATAAACCCCAATTTAAAGATACTGAATTTGAAAAAATTGAATTTATAAAAGATATAGAAATAAAACTTTATAAAAACTACTCTATTAAATGTAAAGTTTATTTTGTTGAAAACTTTTTGGGTTATTCAACAAAATAATCTTAATTTATAGAGATTCTAAATAAAAAAAACTTACTAAAAAAAGCTAGCAAAAAAATCTTACAAAAAAGTAATTAAACAAATGAATAATCATTCATTTCTCACAAAAATTCTCACGATTCATTGTTAAAATTTCATTAAGTTTAAAAAAAACAACTAGTTTTTTAGATTAAATTTGAAGGAGAGAGAAATGAAAACAGAAAACATTTCAAGAAGAGAAGCCCTAAGAATGGGTGCGTTAGGTGCTGCTGGTTTAGCAATGTTTGGTGGAATTAATGCAATGGCATCTGAAACACCAAAAGCTAAAGATGTAAAATTTGATGAAGAGTATGATGTAATCGTTATTGGTACAGGTTTTGCTGGATTAGCTGCTGCTGCAAAAGCTGCACAAAGAGGGTTATCTGTATTAATCCTTGAAAAAATGGGTAGAATTGGTGGAAACTCTGTTATTAATGGTGGTGGTATGGCTGTACCAAATAACCATTTACAAAAAAAGCATGGTATTAAAGATTCAAATGAGTTATTTATCAAAGATTGTTTAAAAGCTGGTCTTGGTATTAACCATGTTGAATTACTAGAAACAATTGCAAATAGAGCTTTTGATGCATTTAACTTCTCAGTTGAGTGTGGTGCTAAATGGCAAGATGTTAAACCTGCTTGGTTTGGTGGACACTCAGTTGCAAGAACTATTGTTACTGAAAATATGAGTGGATCAGGTGTAATTAAACCAATGACTAAATTTGTTCAAGAACTTCCTGGTTGTAAAATTGTAAGAAGAACTAAGTTTGATCAATTTGTTTTAGATGATAATGGAAGAGTTGTAGGTATTACAGCAAGATTTGGATATAGATTTGATGACAAATTATTAAGTGATGATAAAGAGAATAAAACTGGTAAACCTGTTGCATATGGTGCAAAAAAAGGTGTTATTCTAGCTACTGGTGGATTTGCTGCTGATAAATATTATAGAAAACTTCAAGACCCAAGATTAGGTGTTGATCAAGATGCAACAAACCATAAAGGTGCGACTGCAGGAGCTTTATTAGAAGCATTTAAAATTGGTGCAATGCCAATTCATATTGGATGGATTCAACAAGGACCATGGGCAAGCCCTGATGAAAGAGGATTTGGTATTGCTCCACTTATGACTCAACAAGGTTTATTTAAATATGGTATGGCTGTTGATGTTAGAAATGGTAAAAGATTTATGAACGAATTAGCTGATAGAAAAACTAGAGCTGATGCTGAATATGTGATTTTACATGAAAAAGCTGATGCTTATCCTGTTGCAATTGGTACATATAATACATTCTCTGAACAATTAATTCCATTATTAGATAAAGCACTTCAATCTAATGTTATGAAAAAATATGAAACTATTGAAGAGTTAGCAAAAGCTTATGGAATACCATTAAAACCATTAAAAGAAAGTATTAAAAAATACAACGCTGGTGTTAAAAAAGGTGTTGATGAGTTTGGTAAACCGGTTAAAGCATTTAATGGTCAAGGGGTTGAAGATAAAGGTCCTTATTATGCAGTTAGACTTATGCCAAAACCTCACCATACAATGGGTGGATTAAAAATTAATACAAAAGCACAAGTTATTTCATCTGAAACACACGAACCAATCCCAGGATTATATGCTGCTGGTGAGGTTACTGGTGGTACTCATGGTGCAAGTAGACTTGGAACAGTTGCAGTTACTGACTGCTTAACATTTGGTATGATAGCTGGAGAAAATATTTAGTCATGAAAAAAAGAATTAAAGATGTTTTAGTTATTGGAACTCTTTTATCTTTAAGTGCAATATTATTATATGGAGGTGCAAATCAAGCACCTCCTGAGAAGAAAGTTGTTGTCTCAGAGGAAGTAAAAAAAGAGTTCCCTGTCAAATCTCATCATGCCGAATTATCATTTGAATGTGTATTTTGTCATGAGGGGCAAGGAGATGATCCTAAACAGTTCTCTGCTCCAGGAGATGATGGTTGTCTGTCATGTCATAAAACAAAAGAGTTTTTGGCAAAAAGGTTAGAGTTTATGGATAAACTTCATGTTAATCCCCATAATTCAATTCATGATGGACCTGTTTTATTTTGTGATGAGTGTCATATGGAACATGAACCATCTAGAAATATGTGTATTGAGTGTCATGAACATGACATTAAACTTTGGATGAAGGATACACCATGAAAAAGAATATAGTTTTATTTGGTTTTATTGGTGTATTTGTTGGTTTACTTATTGCCCTTGCTACATATCAAGGTTTGCATATGACAAGTGATGATAAG
Organism: Arcobacter arenosus; assembly: GCF_005771535.1. Lineage (NCBI taxonomy): Bacteria > Pseudomonadati > Campylobacterota > Epsilonproteobacteria > Campylobacterales > Arcobacteraceae > Arcobacter > Arcobacter arenosus. The sequence continues at coordinate 129,511 of NZ_VANU01000005.1, read as the reverse complement.
TTTTGTTCAGTGTGTCATGAGATGGATCCTATGGTTGCTGCCTATCAAAATGATGTACATGGTGGAGCAGGTCATACTGGTATAAAAGTTAAATGTGTAGAGTGTCACTTGCCACACGATTCTTTGGCTGCTTATATTTATACAAAAGCTAGAAATGGTGTGATAGAAGGTGCTATTCATTTCTTTGGTGAACCAGAAAAAATTGATTGGCAAAAAAATAGAGAAAAAAGAGCTCATTTTGTTTATGATGAAGGATGTATAAGCTGTCATACAACATATAATTCAAATGAAAAATATAGTAAAATGGCACAGAAACTACACAAACACTATGATAGCTTACTTGGAACAAATAAAGAGATTAGTTGTGCATCATGTCATGTTGAAATCGGTCATACAGGACTAAGAAGTGCTCTTAACTACTATAAACCTGAGTATGAATATTATGAAGGTAAATTAGAAAAAGAAAGAAAAGAGCTTGAAAAATTACTAGATGAGAAACTAGATAGGAAATAGATATGAAAATGCTTCTTCTTGAACCAGACAAAAAACTTGCTAAAGAGATTGTTGAATGTATAGATGCTACAAGAGTTACCCTTGAAGCAAAGATTATACATGAAGAGATAGAAGTTTATGATGATGTGGCTTTTTTAGAAGAGTGTTCAATATTTGTTTTGAACTTAAAAGAGCCACTAAATATTAACACAATGAGATTTATTAGAGAAAATGGTAATGATGCTCCAATACTTCTCATTTGTGAAAAAGATATTCGACCACGCATGTTCAAAGTGATTTATTACCTTTCTTATAATGATGTAATAGTAAAAGACTTTTGTCCTGAAGAGATAGTTTTTAGAATCTATAAATTATGTAATTTGTGGAACGATGATGTTTTTTTTATAAATCATGATACTTTTTATGACTTTAAAAAAGCAATATTTGTTCACAATGATGAAAGGATTCACTTAGGTAGAAAAGAAGCAATGATGTTAAAAATCCTTTTTATAAAATCTCCTTGTCTTGTCACTTTTGATGAAATAATTTATTATGTTTATCAAAATGAGATTGTTCCCCATGAAAGAATTAGGTCAATTATTAGGGAGTTAAGACATAAACTTCCAATAGATTTAATACAAACAAAAAAAGGTGAAGGTTATCAACTAGTAAAATACTAGAAAATACCTTTTTCGTTAAACTTAGTGTTTGAAATATTCGCATAATATAATAACTTTTTAAATAACTAAGTTTTTAATTACATAAGGATAAAAAATGAAATTAAGAACGTTGTCTTTAATGGCTATACTTGCATTAAACTCGCAAGTAATGGCTAGTGATTCATTAGCAGAAGCTCTAACTAATGGTAAGGTCTCAGGGGAAGTTAGACTTTTTACAGAAATGGCTTCAAATGTAGATTCTACATTAGTTGGACCATTTAGAAATGCTAACTCTTCAGCGGTAGCTTTACAATTAAACTATTCAACTGGAGCTTATTATGGATTTAAAGTAAATGTTGGTTTCCAACATGGACATAGTTTTGATATAGAAAATGATAGTGGGGCAGTTTCAAGTGGAGCAAATGCATTTGCTACAGAAAATGATGGAAGAATTACTCAAGATGGTTCTATGTTATATATTGCAAACTTACAATATAATATTGCACAAACTGAATTTAAAGTTGGTAGACAAGGTATTGTTACTCCTTTAATTGCAGTTTCAAATGCAAACCCTATGAAAGATACATTTGAAGCTTTATCTGTAGTTTCAAAAGATCTTAGTAATACTGAAATAAGATTTTATGGAATTAAAAAATGGATTGAAAGATATAGTGCTACAGATGAAACAAGAAAAACTAATTTTGATGATCCAACTCTATCTTTATATGTAAAAAATACCTCTATCCCAAATCTAACATTAGAGGGACAATATTTAGCAGTTAGGGATGATATAGGAAATCCAAAAAATGCTCCAAGGGCAACAAATGATTCATATTCTACATATTTTGTTCAAGGTGATTACAAATTACCAGTTGATATTCCTTTATCAATAGGAGCATATTATGCAGGTACAGATTATGATGGTGCTGTATACATTGGGGCTACAGCAAATGATGAAAATGCACGAGGTGGAAAAGGTGAAACAACACTATATGGTGTAAAAATTGGTGGTAAAGTATTTGATACAGCATTTAAATTAGCTTATACAAAAGTTTCTGATGATAACTCTTTCTTAGGAGCATTAGGTCATACACCACATTTTTTCAAATATAATGGTGGACAAATGTTTACAGATAATATTTATGCAGGTCAAAGCTCTATTTCAGCTATGGTTATTCCTAAGTTGATTCCTGGCGTATTTACTCTATTTGCATATTCAAGATATTCTCAGACTGATAAAGGTCAAGTAGTATCTGGAGTAGATATGGATGGAGCATCTGAAATCCAAGCAGATTTAAGATATAAAATCACAAAAGACTTATCTGCAAGATTACAACTAGCTCATGTTGAGTTAGATGATAGTAATGCAACTGGAAATGATGACACTATGAATATTGCTAAATTATATTTAACATACAAATTCTAAATAAAAAGAGGTTCTACAATTATGTAGAGCCTACTTTTTAAAAGAGTTTTTTGAAGCTTTTTTAAAAAGTAGGACAAAGGACAGGTTATGAGAATACATATATCAAATGTAGCAAAATTACCTACAAAGTTTGGAGAGTTTAAAATACAATCTTTCCAAGAAGGAATAAAAGAACATTTAGTAATCTTTAAAGAACCAATAGGTGATATTCCTTTAATTAGAATTCATAGTGAATGTTTAACAGGGGATTCCTTAGGTTCACTAAAATGTGATTGTGGGGAACAATTAGAATATGCATTAGTTAATATTGCAGATTCAGGTGGTATGGTAATTTATTTAAGACAAGAGGGTAGAAATATTGGCCTTTTTAATAAAGTAAATGCTTATGCACTACAAGATAAAGGTTTAGACACAATTGAAGCAAATCATCAATTGGGATTTCAAGAAGATGAAAGAAATTATGAGATTGTAAACTACATTTTAGATTATTTTGATATAAAAAAAATACATTTATTAACAAATAACCCTAAAAAAATAGAATCTTTATCAGGTATTGAAATAGTAAAAAGATGGCCAATAATAATGGCTTCAAATAAGTTTAATGAAGATTATTTAAAAACAAAAAAAGAACTTATGGGGCATATGATTTAAAGGATATAAAATGAATGCAACAATTAATGAAAATAAATCAATCGAAGCAATCAATAGAGTGTTACAAGCAATTGAAGACATAAAAAAAGGTAAAATGGTAGTAATGGTCGATGATGAAGATAGAGAAAATGAAGGAGATTTAGTATATGCAGCTAACCTTTCAACTCCTGAGAAAGTTAACTTCATGGCAAGCCATGCAAAAGGTTTGATTTGTGTTGCTTTGTCTAAAGAAACAGCACATAGATTAGATTTGGCTCCAATGGTTAAAAACAATGACTCCTCTTATGAAACAGCTTTTACCGTTTCTGTTGATGCAAAAGATGCAGCCACAGGAATCTCTGCAAGTGAAAGAGATATGACTATTAAGATTCTTTCTAATCAATACTCTAAAAAAGATGATTTAGTTAGACCTGGACATATTTTTCCACTTATTGCAAAAGAGGGTGGGGTATTAGTTAGAACAGGACATACAGAAGGTTCAACAGACCTTTGTCATCTTGCTGGTATGCAAAGTTCTTCTGTTATTTGTGAAATAATGAAAGAAGATGGAACTATGGCAAGACGACCTGATTTAGATCTTTTTTGCCAAGAGCATGATTTAAATATAGTTTATATTTCTGATATTGTTGAATATAGAATGATGAATGAGTCTTTGGTTAAAATTACAAATAATTCAATGGAGACTTTTTTAGGACAAAATGCAAACAAATATACTTTTTTAGACCATAAAAAGGCAGAACACTATGTTTATTCTTTTGGAACATTAAAACCAAATACAAATGTAAAATTTCATAATATTATGAAAGATATTGAACTTTTATCTTCAACTGAGAAATACGAAGATTTGATAAAAAGTATAAAATATCTTCAAGAAAACAATGGTGTATTAGTATTTCTTTCAAATAGTTCAAAAAAAATGAAAGAGATAAGAGAATATGGAATTGGTGCACAGATTTTAAATTTATTGGGAATAAAAGAGATAAATTTAATAACAACAAAAACCAAGGGTGAATTTGTTGGTATAAATGGATTTGGTTTAGATATTAAAGAGAGAATTTCTCTTTAATATCTTGCGAGATATTTAAAGTAAAATAATCTTTGCAAGCATTAAAAAACTAAAAAAACCAACTATATCAGTCACAGTTGTAAGTAAAACTGTACTTCCTATTGCTGGGTCAATATCAAATTTTTTTAAAATAAGTGGTATTGACGCTCCAAAAAAACCTGCACTAAAAAGGTTTATTATCATGGATATTGCAATTACAACACCAAGCATTGCTGTATTAAACCAAAACCAAGCAATACCTCCAATAATTACTGCAAAAACAAAACCATTTACAAGTGAGATAAATACCTCTTTTTTTATTGCATCTTTACTATTATCAAAGTCAATGTCACCTAAGGCTAATTGTCTTACCATAACCGCAAGTGTTTGAGTCCCTGCATTTCCTCCCATAGAAGCAACAATGGGCATTAAAATAGCTAAGGCAACATATGCTTGTAAAGTCTCTTCAAATATTCCAATTACAAGGGATGCTAATATTGCAGTTCCAAGGTTTAGAAAAAGCCAATACCCTCTTTTTTTAGCTGTTACATAAAGGTTGTCATCATGCTCAAAGTCATCATCAACCCCAGCTAATTGGTACATTTGTTCAGTTGCATTTTCTTCAATAACATCTAAAATATCATCGGAAGTAATTCTTCCCATTAACATATCTTGAAACCCAACAACAGCAACAGCATTTAAGTCATATTTTTCAAACTTTTTTGCAACATCATCAATATGTTCTTTATCATGAACTATATTTGCCTTAAACCTATTTTCATCATGTGAGTCTAAAACTTCTTGATAAGTTTTTTTAAAATCAATAAGAATTAAATCTTCAAGTAAAATAGAAGCTATAAGTTTTTTATGATTATCTACAATATAAACTTGATGAATATTTATTAGTTCCTCTTCTTCTTTTCCAAGGGTTAGTCTATCAAGTGATTCTTTAATGGTTTCATTTAAGTTTGCTGAAAATAACTCCGTTTGCATATATGAACCAGCTTCATCTTCTTCATATCTACTTAACCATTCAATTTGTTGCTTGTCTTCTTCCTCTAGGCCGTTAAATACCTCTTTAGCTTTTTCTTCATTGTGTTCTTCAAGTTCTTGGATAATGTCAGTTGCGTCATCTGATTCAAGTTCATAAACTATTTCTGTAAGCTTTTCACTTGAAAGTTCATCATATGAATCTTCCCTTAGGTAATCAGGAAGTTCAAGAATTACTTCCCCTAAAATATCTTCGGGTATTTGTTTTAATATAAAGAAAAAATCTTCAGATGATTCTTTTTCAATCTTTTTTAATGAGTGAGCAATATCACTTGGGTGAAGTTCATTTAGATTTTCTAAAAGTTTTTCAGGATTGGTTATGATATGCTCTTTAATTTCCATTAGATTTCCTTTGGATTTAGTTGGCTTGATGAAACCATTCTATCTAATCTTGTTCCTTTATAGTTATCAATATTATTAATAACATTGTCAAAATCTTTAATTTTTTCCTTTGCTAAGGCTATAAATTGTTTTCTTTTTGCCCCTGAAAGTTTAACTGTTTCAGGTTTTCTTATGATTTTTAAAGGATTAATTGCCCTTCCATTTTTATATACTCCTAGGTGTAAATGTGGACCAGAACTTAATCCTGTACTTCCTACATATCCAATTAAATCACCTTTTTTAACCCTTTGACCAGTTCTAAGACCTGCTCTAAATTTATGTTGGTGTGCATATAAAGTTTTGTACCCATTTGGGTGTCTGATAATTATGGTATTTCCATAACCACCTTTTCTACCTTTAAATTCAATTCTTCCATCACCAGCCGCATAGATTTTTCTTCCCCTTGGTGCCGCAAAATCTGTCCCTAAGTGGGCTCTATATCTTTTTAAAACTGGGTGGTATCTTTTTTTTGTAAAGTGACTTGAAATTCTTGAATATGAAAGGGGATATTTAAAAAAATAAAATTTTGTAAAAGCCTTACCTTTTTCATCATAATATTTGTCATTTTTATCATTTAAAAATCTGTAATGTTTTTTTCCATTTATCTCAACCATTGCAGCTTTTATAAGAGGCTGTCCAAATGGTTTTCCAAGTAGTTCTTTTTGCGTATACTCAATTGCTACAATATCACCTTTTTGCATCCTTCTAAAGCTAACTCCAGAAAAAATTGATTTTAAATGGGCTGCTAAAGCTGCACTTGCAGTTGCTTCTTGAAGTTGTTGTGAAACTGAGCTTGTAATTTCCATTGCAATAGTTTCTGTAAACTCCCTATAACTTATTGGTAAAGTTTGAAATTTATAAGTTCCATCATCTTGTTTTGATAAATGTAATTGAATCTCTTCTGAAACTGGAATTAAAACTTGATTTAAAGTTCCATCACTATTTTCAATTGTATAATAATAATTATCAGCAGTAATCTCTGAACAAAGCTCTTTATCCTCTTTTTCTAAATCAAAATAGAGTTTTTGAGGGATTTGATATTTATCTAAAAAGGTTAAAAATGTTTCTCCTTTTGGCCATTTTTCCTCTTTAACAGTGTTCGCAAATATAGATGTAATAATAAATAGAAATAAGATTATCGTTTTTTTCATGTACCTTCTTTTATAAAAAAATTAGAAGCGATATTATACAATTGCGCAACTAAAGAATATATAAAGAATTTTGGGAGCTTTCAATTGAAGAAAATAGTACTAATTTTAACCATAATTTCAAATATTATGATTGCAGATTTAGTTGACATTTATAGAAGTAAAGGTTTAGAAGCTGTAAAAATAGAACTTGAAAAACAACTAACAAAAAAAGAGTATTGGAATAACTATTTAAAAGATAAAAATGTAGATTTTGGATATTATGAATCAAAAAAATATCTTCTTTTTACCCAAAAAGATGCTAAAGAGATTGCTTTATATAAAATTGGTAAAAACAATTATGATTTAATTTTAAGAGATAGCGTAATTGTTGGAGAAAAAGAGGGGGACAAACAATCCGAAGGGGACTTGAGAACTCCAACAGGAGCATATGAATTAACTAAAAAATTAACTTCAGTTGATCAATTTTATGGACCTTTAGCTTTAGTAACTAATTACCCTAATACCTTTGATAAAACGCAAAATAAAAATGGTCATGGTATTTGGATTCATGGAATGCCATTAAATGAAGAAAGGGAAGAGTTTACAAAAGGATGTATCGCTTTAGATAATCCTAGGCTTGAAGAACTTGATGAAAGTTTTGACTATACTAAATCAATTTTGTTAATTTCTGATGAAAATTTAAAAAAAGTTTCAAAGGAGCAAATGAGTTTAATTTTAGCTTCTATTTACAAATGGAGAGAAGCTTGGAGGGAATCTGATTTAGAAGGGTATTTAAATTTTTACTCAGAAAACTTTAAAAGACATGATGGAATGGACATTAAACAATTTAAAGACTATAAAGAAAGAATCTTCTCAAAAAAAGAAGATAAAAAAATAGAGTTTAAAAATATTAATATTGTTCCTTATCCAAACTCTTTAAATAAACAGATGTTCAAAGTCCTAATGGATGAAGATTACAAAACTAAATATTATACATTTAATGGAAGAAAAGAACTTTATATAGAACTAAAAGACAATAAAATAAAAATCTTAGCTGAGGGGTAATCAAAAGCTAAGTACCCTTTGGATATAATCACGAACTTTAGAAACAATCACAACCATAATTTTAAGGCGAAAAATGCAAAATAAAGAGATGACTTTAGAAGAGTTAGCACTTGCTCACTCTTTGACACTTGAAGAATTAGATAACATTAAAGAGATTTTAGGAAGAGAACCAAATTATGTAGAAATTGGAATTTTTTCTGCAATGTGGTCTGAACACTGTTCTTATAAATCTAGTAAAAAATATTTAAATGGATTTCCAACAAAGGCTCCATGGGTTATTCAAGGGCCAGGTGAAAATGCTGGTGTTATTGATATTGGTGATGGATATGCAGCAGTATTTAAAATGGAATCACACAACCACCCTTCATTTATAGAACCATATCAAGGTGCTGCAACTGGTGTTGGTGGTATTATGAGAGACGTATTTACAATGGGTGCAAGACCAGTTGCTTCTATGAATTTAATCCAATTTGCAGGTATTGAAGGTGATAGTGAAACTGCACAAAAACACAGATTCCTTTTAAGAGGTGTTGTTGCAGGTATTGGTGGATATGGTAACTGCATGGGTGTTCCAACTATTGGTGGACAAACAAACTTTGAAGAGTGTTATGCTGGAAATAACCTTGTAAATGCTTTTAACTTAGGTATTGCAAAAGCTGATGAGATTTTCTACGGAAAAGCTGAAGGTATTGGAAACCCAGTTATGTATGTAGGTTCTAAAACTGGACGTGATGGACTTGGTGGAGCTGTAATGTCATCTGCTTCATTTGATGAAGATTCTGAATCAAAAAGACCAACAGTTCAAGTTGGAGATCCATTTACTGAAAAACTACTTTTAGAAGCTTGTTTAGAGCTATTTAAAGAGGATTTAATTATTGGTATCCAAGATATGGGTGCTGCAGGACTTACTTCATCTTCTTTTGAGATGGCAGGAAGATCTGGGTCTGGTATGATTATGCATTTAGATAAGGTTCCAGCAAGAGAAGAGGGGATGACTCCTTATGATTTCATGTTAAGTGAATCTCAAGAAAGAATGCTAATTTGTGCTAAAAAAGGTTGTGAACAAGCTATTATTGATATCTTTGAAAAATGGGAATTAGATGTAGCTGTAATTGGTGAAGTAACTGATACTGGAAATATGGAACTATTCTGGCATGGAGAAAAGTGTGCAGATATCCCTGTTCAACCAGTTTCAGAAGAAGCTCCGATTTTAGATAGACCTGTTGCAAAACCAGAGTACTTAGAAGGTATTGAAGATATTACTTTAGACAAAGATATCTCAAACCAAGAAGCATTTGAAGCATTAATTAGTGATATGGAAGTTGTTGATAAATCATGGGTTTATAATCAATATGATTCTATGGTACAAACAAACACTGTTAAGGGACCTGGAAAATTAGACGGTTCTGTTATTAGAATTAAAGAAACTGGAAAAGCTTTAGCAATGAGTGCTGATTGTAATACTAGACAATGTTATATTAACCCTGAACTAGGAGCTGCAGCAGCTGTAATGGAATCAGGAAGAAATGTAGCTATGACAGGTGCAGTTCCTAAAGCAATTACTGATTGTCTTAACTTTGGAAACCCACAAAACCCAGAAGTTATGTGGCAATTTGCTCAAGCTTGTGAAGGTATTAAATCAGCTTGTAAAGAGTTAAATACACCAGTTATTGGTGGAAATGTATCTTTATACAATGAAACAAATGGTGTTGGTGTTTTCCCAACTCCTGCAATTGCAATGGTTGGTGTAAATGAAGATGCAAACAAAGTTCTTCCATCAGCATTTAAGGAAGATGGGAATTTTGTATATTTATTAGGTGATACTAAATCAGAATTTGGTGCTTCTTTATATATGAAAAAATTCTATGGTAAAGTAGCTGGAACTCACCCTGAGGTAGATTTCTCAAAAGAATTAAATCTTTGGAATACAGTTATTGAAGCCAATAAACAAGATTTATTAGAGTCTGCAAAAGACGTAAATGTTGGTGGACTTGCAATTGCATTAGCAAAAATGGCTGTTGTAGGAAACAGGGGTGTTGATGCTAAAATAGATTTAGAAGATGAAAAAGATATTTTTTCTGAAACATTATCAAGAGCTTTAGTTGAAGTTGACCCTGAAAACTGTGAAAGCTTCGAAAGATTATGTGCAAATAGAAAAATCACTTGTACAAAACTTGGTATGATTGGTGGAGGAAAAATTTCTATCAATGATGTATATTTTGAATTAGATGCTGCAAAAGATATCTATTTTAATAAATTTAGACAAGTAATCGAACAAGATTTATAATAAAACTAGAGGTATTCCTCTAGTTTTAATAACTACAAACTCTATTTCTACCAAGCTTTTTTGCATCATATAAAGCTTTATCTGCTTTTTTTAATACATCATCAAAAGATTCATTTTTATTTTTAAAATTACTAACACCAAATGAAGCTGTAATATTTTTTACAGTTGGAAAAACTGCTTTTTCTATTGACTTTCTAATTTTATCTGCAACATTTTGGGCTATTTGTAAATCATTTGTATTCATTAATATTACAAACTCTTCACCTCCCCATCTAGCAAATAAATCTTTGTCTCTAATATTGTTAGAGACAACCTTTGCCAACTCTTTTAAAACTTCATCTCCTACATCATGTCCATAGGTATCATTTATCGATTTAAATTTGTCAATATCAATTATTGCTAAAGAATATTTTGAGAAAAGAGTTTTTTCTTTGATATTTTCTAAGAATCCTCTTCTATTCATTATTGAAGTTAAGGCATCAAAATAAGCTTTTTTGTGTAATGATTTATTACTATTTTTTAATTGGGTGTTTTTCTCTTTTAACATATTTAGTAAAATATTAAAAAACCTAGCTACTAAGCCAACTTCTGTACCCCTTTCTTCATGAACTTTTTTGCCCATATTACCAGTTTTCATAATTGTAACAATACTTTCAATTGTCTCTACCCAAGGAAGTTTAGCATTATGTTCACTTGTATTTAATCCTATAACTTCATGTTTCTTTCTAACTCTAAGTAAATTAAGTTTATAAAGGATAATAAATAAAATAAAACCTGTAATGATGGCAAATAAAAAGGCACTAAATACTCCTACAGTTTGTACTAAAATTAATTCTATTCTAGTCATTCCATCAGGAAGATTTGCGAAAATTCCAACTGCAATAGTACCCCAAGCACCTGCAAAACCATGTATACTAACCACACTTAAGGGATCATCAATTTTAAAATATCTTGTTAGGATTTCATTTGAATAGTGCATTATAAATGAAGATATAAATCCTACAATAGCACTTTGTGCAACTGTTAACTCATAACAACCTGCCGTAATCCCCACAAGACCTGCTAAGATTCCATAACTAAATATTTCTACATCAACTTTTGCTTTGTGAAAGAAAGTTATAATCCAAGCACCAAAGCCACCAAAAACAGCAGCTATTAGAGTGTTTAGAAGAATTGAAGTAACTTCGTAGTCAAATTTTAATAGGCTTCCTGCATTAAATCCAAACCAAGAGAAAAAAAGTATAAATACACCAAAAACTATAAAATTATGATTACTAGGAGCAAAATATTTCACTTTTCCATTTTTAAATTTACCAAGTCTTGGCCCTAAAACTATAGTTCCAATAAGTCCAATCCAAGCCCCAATTGAGTGAACAACTGTAGACCCAGCAAAATCTATAAAACCAAGCTTATTTAACCAGCCATTTTCATTCCATGCCCAATGTCCAAAAATAGGGTAAATAAGTGCAGAAACAATTATAGCAACTACAATATAGCCATTAAATTTTATTCTTTCTGCAACTGCTCCTGATACAATTGTAACTGCGGTGGCTGCAAACATTGCTTGGAAGAAAAATATTGCATTTTGTTCTAGGTCTTTACCATCTATTATAAAACTGTCAGTTCCAAATAGTCCTAAAGAATCAGTCCCAAACATTAATCCAAAACCAATAAACCAAAAAAAGATTATCCCAAAAACTGTGTCTATTAGGTTTTTCATAGCAACATTAATTGTGTTTTTTGATCTTACACTTCCAGTTTCAACTAAAGAAAAACCAAATTGCATTAAGAAAACCAAAAAAGCACTTAATAGAATCCAAATTAAGTCTAAGTTATTCATTACTTAGTCCTTTGTTTTATAATGACAATAATTTTATCACTAATATAACAAAAGAATATGCATACAGCTATATAAAAATCATACAATTATCTTTTTTTATTTAAAAAATAATTTTTTATATAACTATAGCCAAACACCATTTTTTATATAAAATACTATTGGATATAAACTTACAATTATCACATAAATAGTAGAAGATACAATAGAAATCTTATAATAATAGTTTTGTTTCTCTTTTATATCTAAAACTATATTTTTAAGAGCAGGGATAAAGCCATAAAAAGTTCCTAAAAATAAAAAGATATAAATAATATAACCTATGTAATTGTACTCTTTTTGAAGCATACAAAAAGGACAATGGTGAGTTGGCAATTCATAAATATAGGTTCCAAAAAACATAATCAAACTTAACAATGAGATAATTAAAAATAAAAGATTTAAAATCACATATAAAAAATCATTTTTTAGAAAGTATGATATTATAAGTAGTGTAAAAATTGAATAGAAAACTCCTAGAATCATACTATTATCAAAGGCATATAAAGAAGATAGATATGAGCCTGTTGAATTTGAATATAAAGTTCCACAACAAGAAACTAATTTATCAACTTCAATTGAAGAAAACATTGTTATTTCAATAATTGTTTCAACTAAAAATACTAAATAGATAAAAAGATAAAAACCAAACTTTAATCTTGTAAATTTCATATCTTTTGTTTCAATATCACTTTTGTGAATTATTAACCAAAAGCCAAATAAATAGATATTTATTAATTTAAATAAAAGTAGATAAATACCATAACTAGTAGCATCAACAACACCTGCTGCACACATGGCTCCAGTTAAAACATTTGATATTTTATCAAGAGTAAAAACGAAAAATAAAAAAAGAACTATTTTTGTAAAAAGTATATATTTGATTATTGTTGCAGTTAAATAGTTTTGTTTTTCTAAAGTATATTGTTTTTTAGAAGTTGAGTTGATATTCCATCCTAAAAAAATTTTAGTTGATAGAAAAAAAGCAATGGTACCAAATACTAAAAATATTATGTTTATAATAAGGATTGTTAAAACTTCAGGTGATAAAAGCATTATGCTAAGTCCTTGTTTAAAATTTCCCCATTTGATATCTCAATAACTCTATCAACAAAATCAAGCTCAAAAAAAAGTGGGTCATGGGTAGCAATAATAATTGTTTTACCATCATTTTTTAATTCTTTTATAATCTCTATAAAATGAAGTGACAACTCTTTATCTAAGTTTGCAGTTGGTTCATCTGCAATAATATATTTTGGACTATTTACTTGACTTCTTGCAATTGCTACTCTTTGTTGTTCTCCCCCTGAAAGGTTTTTTACAAGTTCATCTTTTTTGTGCTCAATCTTAAACTTCTTCATAACCTTTTCTAAAATCTCTTTTGTTTTCTTTGAGGGTAGATTTTCAGGAATTAGGGGAACTAATATATTCTCTTTTACACTTAATGTTGGTATTAAATTATATTTTTGGAATATAAAACCAATTTTTTCCCTTCTAAAAAGTGAGGCAAAGTTATCAGGAAGTTTAGAGATTCTATCATTATCAATAATAACTTCACCCGTTGTAGGTTTTGAAAGTCCAGCTAAACAAGAAAGAATTGTACTTTTACCACTTCCACTTGCCCCTTTTAAAACAAGTAGTTCCCCATCATCTATTTTTAAATTTACATTGTTTACTGCAATTATTTTATTGTTTTTATTTAGTTCAAAAACTTTTTTCAGATTTTTTATTTCTATCATCTTAAAACCTTGTCTGTCTCAATTGTTGCACTTCTCCATGAAGGTATTATTGTTGAAGCTATATAAATAGGTACAGTCAGGAAAAATATTAAAAATAAAGTATTATAATCAATTATAAAAGGCAACTCAAAATCTGTTTTTAATTCAGAATATCCAGTGAATATGTTATTTAGTAATGGTGCGTTAAAAATATATACGAAACTTAAAGCTGTTAAAATACCAATTATATATCCTAAAAAAGAGATAATAAAACTCTCATAAAACTTCTCTTTTAAGACATCTTCAATTTTCCAACCTAAAGCTTTTAAAACACCAATCTCTCTTTTCTCTTCTGAACTCATTCCACTTGCTTTGTCATAAACAATAATAAAAAATGTAAATATTGAAACAACAAATAATGCTAAAAATATTCCACTTTTATAATCAAAGATGTTTTGATATGATATCTCTAAATCTTTATTTGTAATAACCCTTGCATCAGGAAATATTATCTGGATTTTTGAGGCAACTGTTGGTATCTCTTCAGGGTTTGCAACCTTTACAACAATATCAGTAATCTTATCCTCTTCCATTCCAAAAATCTCTAATGCAATTTGTTTTGGAAGTAAAATTGTATCATTTGATTCTAAGTTTGTAGAAGCTTTAAAAACACCTCCAATATTTACTTTTTTGAAAGTCCCATCTGGTTTGATAAAGTTAAAATATTCTTTATAATAGTTCTCCTCTAAGGCTTTTTTAACTCCTTCTCCAACTATCATAGAGTTTTCATCTAAAGCTTTTGTAAAATCATTTGTTTTAGTTGCTTTAACTAAAGTTTGTTTATATTGATTTTCAAATTCATCTATACCAATTATTGAAAAGTTTGTACCCATGTTTGCAAAATAATAGTATCCCCATACTCTAGGGATTGCATCACTAACTCCTGCAATATTTAAAATTTCATCCACATCACTTAAATTCATATCATAATGTCTTCCTGCTTTTAATTTTTGAATAGTTATTTGAGGAAGGGTTCTTAGTGTTGAGTTTAGTTCATGTTTTATTGAATTTGAAATAAAAAATATTGAGGCTAAAAGTGAAGTTAAAAAAATAAGAACCATTAAAATAAATATATTTTTAAATTTTTGTCTAAGTAAAGAATTTATTGCAAACTCTATCAAATATAGATTTATTTTACTTTTCATTTAAAACCTTTGAGGGGGTATTATTTAAAATATGTGAATGAGAATATGTATATGTAGATGGGAAGTATTCCCTTAATTCTGGGCTCTCTTTTAATAAAGAAAATGTATCACTTAATGTTCTATGTCTAATATACATTGCCTCTGTTGATATAGCTAAATCTGGCAAGGCAGTAACTTTTAGAAAAGCTTTTTTTTCATTTAACTCTTTTTTGTCTATTGATTCATTCATATTTAGATAGACAATCAAAATTAGTACTGAACTAATTAAAAAAATTGTGATACCAATAAAATACTTACTTTTTTTATTC
Source organism: Arcobacter arenosus (assembly GCF_005771535.1). NCBI lineage: Bacteria > Pseudomonadati > Campylobacterota > Epsilonproteobacteria > Campylobacterales > Arcobacteraceae > Arcobacter > Arcobacter arenosus. The sequence goes on along the minus strand of NZ_VANU01000005.1, from coordinate 114,218 downwards.
ATCTAATTTATAAACTTCATTTTCAATAATTTTATCAAAGCTAACGATTTTTGTTCCATCATGATCATTTTTAAATATTTTTGCATCATTTTCGCTAATAAAAGGAATTAATTCATTTCCCATTGGACCATAAACATCAGAACCAATTACATAAAATGCTTTAATTCCATCAATAGCTTCTTGAGAGTAATAATCTGTAACTAAAATTTTACTAATCATATCTTTAGAAACAGGATATTCTCCCCATTTCTTTGGATTAAAGTAAAATTTCATCATATCTTTTACCCCATCAAATGAAAATTTATGTTCGTGATCGCCATGTTTATAAAATATTTGTGCAGCCCATCTTGGATATTTTGCAACAAACATACCACATACAGGACATTTTTCTCTCTCTTCAACTTCTACTTTATTTTTGATTGAATCTAAATCCCCAAATCTTTTAACATCCCATAAGTATAAAGAGACTGCTTGTAGTTTTTTTTCATCTAATCTTTTGCAAAGTTTATTATTTTTTATATCTGCTTTAAGTTCATTTATCTCTATATAATCTGTTGGGTCAATATCTTGATTACATAGTTTTTCAAATATTTTTTTACCCATTGGATAAATCTTTTTTATTTTTTTATTTTTTGTATTTTTATCATCTTCTTTTAGTGAATTTTGAGCTTCTTTCAATGCTTCAGCAAAACTTGCAATTTTTCCACCATATTGTTTTATAAACTCTTTAGCATCAAGCTCTTTTTCAAAGGCAAGTTTACTAGTCATACTCATTGTACCTTTAACCTTACTACCAATTACATAAAAAGCTTTTTTTGCATCTATTAGTTTTTCATGTTTTGCATCAATTACTTTGATGTTGTTCTCATCTATCCCATACTCTTCTTTATCTTTTGCTAAACATCTAATAGAACAATATTGTCTAGGAGTTCCATTTTCTAATGTTGAAGTATGAGATGTTTTGTAAAATTTTTTTATATTCATTCCACAAACGGGACACCAGTGTTTTTCTTCACCTTTTTGAACTAAAATTGGCTCATTGCTAGCTTCTTTAGAGAATGTTTCTGCATTTAAATAATTTCCAAAAAAAAGCATTAAAATTAATAGATATTTTAACAAAGTAAATCCTTTTTTAAAAAATTTATGAATAATAACAGTTAATAGTTAAATTACAGTTAATTAACAGTAATTTAACACCTAAAGAGTAAGATTCTTTAAATATATATTTCAGGAGAAGAGGATGAATAAAATTTTCAAATTGTCACTTTTAGCTATTGTATCTTTTACACTTGCATTTGCTGAAGGTAATATGGATAAAAAGCCAAAAAAAATGATGTATCAAGCAGTACCTATGGATAAAGCAACAATTGTCCAAGAGGGTAAAACAAAAAATTACTGTCCAGTATGTGGAATGACATTACCACTGTTTTATAAAACAAATCACGCCGCAAAACATGAAGGACACACTAAACAATATTGTTCAATCCATTGTATGGTTGAAGATAAAGAATTAAATGGTGCAAAATTAAGTGATGAAAAAGTTGTTGATAATAAAACTTTAAAATTTATAGAGGCAAAAGATGCTACTTATGTTGTAGGTAGTTCTAAACCTGGAACTATGAGTATGACTAGTAAGTATGGATTTGCAAATGAAGCAGATGCTATAGCTTTTCAAAAAGCAAATGGTGGTGAGATAAAAAAATATGATGAAGTTTATGAGTTAGTTGCTAAAGGGATGGAAAAAGAAAAAGCAATGATTTTAAAAAGACAAGCAAAAGCTGCAAAAATGGGTGAAAAAATTTACAATAAAATGTGTAAAAAAATTGATGTAAAATTTGATTCTGTAGCCCAAGCTAAAGCCTATATTACTGAAAATAAAACTTGTGGTGAGATGAAAGGGAAACCTTTACAACAAGTTGGTCTTTACCTAGGAAGAAGATAAAACATTCGGAGATTGACTTTCAATCTCCCCTTTTTGGAAAACTTACAAAAGCCTTTATTAAATAAACTTTAAGTATAATCCGCGAAAACTAAGGGCACTTCTAAAAATTATTATGTTCATAGCTTTAAAATACTTTTTTCTATGCAAGGAAATACTTTTAGTACTACTGCAGTAATACGTAAAGTAGTGACGATGCATAGAAAAAAGTATATAAAGCCCATAGGGAAGAATTATTTGATATCTCTTTTTTTAGAAAAATTTTTGAATTAGCTAGCTAGTACTTCAATTTTTTCTAAAAAAATAAATCACCAAATTTTTTCTTCTATGAAGTATAAGAATTTTTAGAATTGCCCAAAAAAACAACAATCAAAAGGTAAATCTTAATGAGAGCATTAATTAGCGTTAGCGACAAAAGTGGAGTTGAAAACTTTGCTAAAGAGTTAGTATCTTTAGGATATGAAATTATTTCAACTGGTGGTACTTACAATAAACTAAAAGAAGCTGGAATTGCAGTTATTGAAGCAAATGAAGTAACAAAATTTCCAGAGTGTTTTGAAGGTAGAGTTAAAACTTTAAACCCATATATCCATGGTGGTATTCTTCATAGAAGAGACAAAGAATCTCACCTTGACCAAGCAAAAGAGTTAGGTGTAGAAGGGATTGATTTAGTATGTGTAAACCTTTATCCATTTAAAGCAACAATTGAAAAAACAGATGATTTTGAAGAGATTATTGAAAACATTGATATTGGTGGACCAGCAATGGTTAGATCTGCAGCTAAAAACTTTGATTCAGTAATTATAGTAACGGATGTTGCTGATTATGATGTAGTTTTAAATAATCTTAAAAATGATACTAATACAGTAGAATTTAGAAGAGATATGATGATTAAAGCATATGAGCATACAGCTGCATATGACTCTATGATTGCAAACTATATGAACAAAAGATTCAATGGTGGAATGGGTGCAAAACAATTTATCGTTGGTGAGAAAGTATTTGATACTAGATATGGTGAAAACCCACACCAAAAAGGTGCATTATACGAATTTGATAAACATTTATCAGACAAATTCATCACTGTAAAAGGTGAAGCATCATTTAACAATATGGGTGATATTAGTGGAGCTGCTAAAATTGCTGCAAATTTTGGTGATGATAACGCTGTATGTATTGTAAAACATGGAAATCCTTGTGGATTTGCTATTAAAGATACATTATTTGAATCTTATACTGAAGCATTGAAATGTGACCCTGTTTCTGCCTTTGGTGGTGTTGTTGCAGTAAATGGTGTAGTTGACGGTGAATTAGCTAAAAAAATGAATGAAATCTTCTTAGAAGTTGTATTCGCGGCTGATTTTACAGAAGATGCAATTGAAGAGTTTAATAAGAAAAAGAGATTAAAACTATTCAAACAAGGTACACAAAAATTAGATCTTGCAAATGACCCATTTAATTTTAAAATTGTTGATGGTGGATTTGTATACCAAGATTCTGATGTAGTAGGTGAGGATGAAGTTAAAAATGCAGAACTTAAAACTACAAGAGAAGCAAGAGAACAAGAGAAAAAAGATATGGAAATTGCTGTTAAAGTAGCAGCTGGAACAAAATCTAACTGTGTTGTTTATGTAAAAGATTCTGCAGTTGTTGCTATTGGTATGGGTATGACTTCAAGAGTTGATGCAGCTAAAGCAGCACTTAGAAAAGCAGAAGACATGGGAATTGATGTAAGTGGTTCAGTACTTGCTTCTGAAGCATTCTTTCCATTTAGAGATTCAATTGACGCAGCAGCAGAGGCTGGTGTAAAATGTGTAATTGAACCAGGTGGGTCTGTTAGAGATGATGAGGTTATTGACGCAGCAAATGAGCATGGAATGGCGTTATACTTTACAGGTGTTAGACACTTTTTACACTAAAAAGATGATTTAAATAATCATCTTTTTTTATAAATAAGCGTTGGAGAAAAATAGTGTTAAAGTCATTTACTTTAGTAAACTCCTCCAACACTATTTTCCTCCGCCTTAATTTCTTTCAAAATCTAATCATTTAAATCACTTTTTTACAAGTTAAGAAATTGCAAGTATTTAAAAACTAATACTTATAGTATTGACTTTATTAAATATTTTAACTATACTAATAGTATTTAAAAATAGATACTAAGGTTTAAATATGTTTTCTCCATTTCCTTATGACAAGATTTCAGATAGTAAGTGTTTCTTTGGTAGAGAAAAAGAGCTTAAAGAGTTAGAAAAAGTTGTAAAGTATTCAAATAACATTTTAATTCATTCAAAAAGAAGAATGGGTAAAAGTTCACTTATTAGTAATTTTATAGAAAATCATAAAAAACAGTATATATGTATTTATGTGGATATTTTTGAAATGACTTCAAAAGAGGATTTTGCCTACTTACTTTTAAAAGCTTTATCAAATAGTCAAGAAAGTGATTTAAAGTCTGCCATTAAAACTTTAACATCTTTATTTAAAAGGGTTAGAGTTGAACCTACAATTGACCCAACAACATTAAAATATAGTATAAAACCAGTTATTGCAACTCTTAGTTTTGAGCAAATGATGGAGGATTTTTTCAATTCCTTAAATGAATTATCTAAAACAAAACAGATAATTTTAGCAATAGATGAATTTCAACAAATAGCTACAATTAAAGATGTAAAATTAGATGCTTATTTAAGAAGTTATATACAAAATAGAGAAAATATATCATATGTCTTTTTAGGTTCAAAAAGACATCTTTTAACATCATTATTTGAATATAAAGCACCACTTTATGAATTGGCAAATCATTTTGAATTACAAGCTTTAGATACTAAAAATATTTTTGATTACTCAAAGGATTATCTGGATATTTCTGAAGAACTTGTAGGTTATATATTTGAAAAAGCAAATGGAGAAACAAAGTTGATTCAAAATATATTACACCTATTGTATGTTTATAGAGTAGAAAATATAGATAAAGAGAAAATAGAAGAGATTTTAAGTGAAATTATTGCTTCTAAAGAAGCTAGTTTTAGAATTATTTTTGATACTTTAAACAACAATCAAAAAATTGCATTAAAAATTGTTGGGAAGTATAAAAATGGTTTCTTTGTAAATGATATTTTAAATAAATATAATATCAAAAAACAAACACTTCAATCTTCTGTAAAAACATTATTTGACAAAGAATTAATTGATAAAGAGAGTGATAAATATTTTATTCCCGATAGAACTTTAGAACTTTGGATAGAATCATTATAAAAAAATCATCTTGATGTTTGTGGAACACATAAAGCTTTTATTGAAATTATACCCATTTTAGATACAATTGTTAACATCAACTATAAAAAATTATTTGCTAAAAGGATAAAAATGAATATTGCTTTAGTTGCCCACGATAATTTAAAACTTGATTTAATAGATTGGGCAATGTTCAATAAAGGAACTTTGCAAAAACATGTGATTTATGCAACAGGTACTACGGGAAAACTTTTACAAGAAAAAGGTTTTGGAATTCATAGATTAAAATCGGGTCCTTTAGGTGGAGATCAACAAATAGGAGCTATGATAGCTGAAGGAAAGATTGATATTTTATTTTTCTTTGTTGACCCAATGGCAGCTCAACCCCATGAACCAGATATTACAGCTCTTAGAAGAATATGCGATACCTATAGAATCCCAATTGCAACAAATAGACAAACAGCTGATTTTATTATTTCATCACCATTATTTGATGGATACATTCATGAAATGCCAGATTGGTCTAAATATCAAAATAGAAAAGTATAAGATATTAAAGGGGTAATTCTATAAAAAATTTTGCTCCATTTGAAGTGTTTTTAACATATATTGAACCTTTTAAACTTTCAGTTATAATTTTATAACTCATATGAAGACCTAACCCAGTACCTTGAGATTGATGTTTTGTTGTAAAGTATGGTTCAAAAATTCTTTCAATTATTTCTTCATCAACCCCTCCACCATTGTCTTCAATAGTTATCATAGCTTTGTTGCTCTGTTTTTTTAATTGAACATCAACCCAAGGGGATTTTATTTTTCTTTCTTTTAAAACATCTTTTGAATTATTTAAAATATTAATTAAAGCTTCAGATAGTTCACCTAAAACAAGTTTTATTTTAATTGGTTCTATTGTTTCAATATTTGTTTTTATAACTATAAAGTTACTACTAAAAGAAGCATTTACAATATTTATTGCAACTTTGATTCTATCTTGTAATATAACCTCTTTAAACTCTTTTGTATCTTTTATATAATCCCTAAATGTCTCAATTGTATTTGATAAATGTTGGGTATATTCATTAATAGTTTTTAGTGTATCGATTAATTTATTATCATCTAATACACCTAGTTCTTTTTCAATTACAAGTCCAGTAGATGCAGTTGAGATGATAGATAAGGGTTGTCTCCATTGGTGGGCAATGTTTCCTATCATCTCACCCATTGAGGCAGTTTTTGATTGTTGGAAAATTAATTCTTGATTTTTTAATTTTTCAGCTTCAAGTTTTTTGATTTCAGTAATATCATTTGCAATAACTAATATTAGTTGATTTCCATTTGTATCTTTAAATGGTTTTTTTATGGACATAAAGTTTCTAATCTCTCCAGTTTTTAAATCTTTTGAATCTTCATATACAATTTGACTTTTACCACTATCAAAAATGTTTTTAACATTTTCTTTGTAAAAGTTTGTCATCTCTTTATCATCTATAAATGAACTGTCATCTTTACCTATTAAGTTTTCTTTTGTAGTGTTATATAGTTTAGCTAAAGCTTCATTTACTAAAACAAATTTGTTATTATGGTCTTTAATAATTATTGGATTTGGACTTTCATCTAAAACTGATTCTAAAAACTGTTGAGAGATTAAGACCTCTTTATTCTTCTCTTCTAATAAACCCTTAGCTTTTTGAAGCTCTTTTAATGCTGTTTTTGTTTTATCTTTTTCTTTTGATAATTTTCTATTCCACCATAAAATCCAAATGATTATTAAAAATAAAATAATAGAGGTTTTAAATATCAAAGAATAATCTGTATTTCTAACTTCTTGAATTGAGAACCATTTTTGTTGAATTTTTATATGTTCCGTTGGAGCTATTTGTTTAAATCCTTTACTTAGTAAAGAAGCTAATTCTGGCCATTCTTTTGGAGCAATAAAGCTAAAATTTACATCTCCATATCCACTTGGGGCAGATATTTTTATATTTTCTAATTTATCATGAACTCTAAGATAATTTGCAACTCCTAAATTTCCTATATACGTAAGATCTTTGTTACTATTTACCATCTCTAAAGCACTTTTTGTATCTTTAGCATTTATAATATTTATTTTTGGATAATCTCTTTTTATCCATTTATTTGTCAAAAATCCTTCTTCTAAAACTACTGTTTTATTATTTAAACTACTCATAGATCCTACATAGTTTGCATCTTTATGGGTAATAATCATAAGAGGATAAGATAAAAAGTCAATACCAAAAGAAAACTCTTTTTCTCTATCTGGATTTTTAACTGTAAAAACTAAAGTATCATATTTTTCCCTAACATTATTTATATGATAAAAAGCATCTTTAACAGGATCATTATTTACTACAAATTCAACTTCAAAGCCCATTTTTTTTGCACTTTCCCTTACATAGTCAACAGCTAAACCTGCAGCTTTTCCATCTTTTTCAAACTCATAAGGGGCTCTATTTGGTCTAACTCTAAATTTTATTAAAGGGTGGTTTTGTATAAATTTTTTTTCTTTAATTGTTTTTAAATTTTGTGAACTTAAAATACTATTTGCACTAAACCAATTGTTGTATAGCTTTGTTCTTTCTTCTTTTAAAATGGAATCTAAACCTTTTTGTAAAATAGAGTTTAAAATAGGTTGCTCTTTTTTAGAAAAATAGTGGACTGATGTTGCATTTAGATAATCTTGAGGTGTGCCTTTTAAGTCTAAAATAGCATTTTCAAATAAAAAGTTTTCTACAACTAAATGGTAATCTATCAGGGCATCAACTTTTTCATTTAAAGCTAAAGAAACTGATTGTGCTAAACTATCTGTTTCTACTATTTGTATATTTGGAAATTTTTTCTTGAGTTTATTAATTGTGGCATAACCTTTTACAATAGCAACTTTTTTATTGTTTAAATTTGTTAAATCTTTATAATTTAGTAATTTGGTATAAATATACTCTTTAACTTTGTAATATTCTTTTGTATATAACCCAAAATCTTCTCTTTTTTTATCGTAAAAAGTTGCAGGGAGTAAATCTATTTTTCCTTTTTTGAAATCAGTTAATAAATTATGCCATGAGTCTTTTACGTATTCAACTTTTAAACCAGTTTTTTCTAAAACCAGTTTTAAAATATCAGAATAAAATCCATCAATATCATTTTGTTTTTCATTAAAAAAGATATATGGTTTAGAACTTTCTATTCCAATTTTTATTACATTGTCTTCTATAAAATTCTTTTCTTCAATTGTTAAATATGCTTTAGTATGAAGATTTTTATTTGAGTAAATCCAGTCTTTCTTTAGTTGAATCATTTCTGTTAATGAGATAGAATTAAAGGTTTTTAAAAAAATCGAACTTAATATTTTATTCTCTTTTTGTATACCAAATCGTAAATCTTCTTTACTTATTTGCTCATTTTCAAAAAAACCACTTAGTTTTACATCTTTGTACATCAGGTTATAAGTATAATTTTCTGTCATAGCATTACTGATTATTAAATCAACTTGATTATTTAGTAGATAAAAAAGTTTTTCTTTTTCCGATTCTAATTCTACAATTTCAACATCTTTAATCTCTTTTAATATTTGAATAAAAAATGAACCCTTTAAGATTCCAATTCTTTTACCCTCTAAGGATTTTTTTCCTTCGTATTTTATTAAACCATTTGTAAAAACTCCAATTGGTACTTCATAATAAGGCTCTGTAAAAACAGCATACTCTTCTCTATCTTTTTTATAAGAGATTTCACTTATTATATCAACTTCTTTGTTTTTAAATTTTTTGAAAATTGTTGACCAAGAACCATTTGTTTTTTCAAATTTTAGACCACTTTTTTTAGATATTAAATCAAGTAAATCGTGAGTAAGTCCAATTTTATTATTATTTTTTTCATAACTAAAGGGGATATATGATTTTATTGAGGCGATTTTTATAGGTTTATGGTTTTTAATGAATTCAATTTCTTCATTTGTAAAAGATAGTTCTTTAGCAAAAATAGATACAAATAGAAAGAAAAATAGTAATACAATTTTCATCCATAGCCTTTTTATTATTTTATAAAAATGATGCTTGAAAAATGTTAAAGCCTGATAAATTTGTAATAGGTGTGAATTGAAATTTATTATTAAATTTAAAGTCGTGGAGCGAATACGACTTTAAATTATTTAAAAAAGGTCGACTAGTGTTTAAACTAATCGTCATTCTATGAGTCTTCATGAATGGGGATGTTGAAATTATATAATGAACATATGACAAAAATATGATATTTTAAATTTTTTTGATATACTTTTTGAAAAATTTGAATAAGGTAATATGAAAAAGAAAGAGCTTAAAAAACTTGTCAAAAATTTACCTGATAAACCAGGAGTTATGGCAAGGGATAGATATTTTAATTCAGCAGTTTTAATTCCTATTGTCAAAATAAAAGATGAATATTATTTAATTTTTCAAAAAAGAGCTGCCCATATAAGACAAGGTGGTGATATTTGTTTCCCTGGTGGAAGAAAAGAAGAAAATGATAAAAGTTTTAAAGATACTGCATTAAGAGAGACCTACGAAGAATTAGGTATCAGAAAAAAAGATATCAAAATATTGGGACAGTTAGATACCTATGTTGCTCCGATAGGAGCATTAGTTGAATCTTTTGTAGCTAGAGTGAAAAAAAGAGCAATCAAAAATATGGTAATTGATAAAAATGAAGTTGAAGATATATTAATTATCCCCTTAGATTTTTTTAAAAAAAATCCTCCAATTGAATATAATTTAAAATATCAAGTTCATCCTTATACCATAGATGATGATGGAAATAAAGAGATTCTTTTCCCCGTAGAAGAGTTAGGTTTACCTGAAGCTTATCATAAACCTTGGGGGCATAGACGACATAAAGTTTGGGTTTATGACTATAAGGGAGATATTATTTGGGGTTTAACAGCAGTAATATTAAATGATTTAATAAAAAAAATAGTTTAGGAGAAAGATATGCAAATTAAATTAATTATTTTAGTTTTTTTAGGTTTTTTATTAACAGGTTGTGCCAATGGACAAGCAAATTTATCCAACAAAAAGTATACCAATATAAATGATTGTAAAACTTTTCCTGTTAATATGGATAGGTTTCTTTGTTATTTAGAAAAGGCAAAAGATGGTGATATAATTGCACAAAGTTGGGTTGCATATTATTATAATGTTGGAAAAATAGTAGAAAAAGACAAAACAAAAGCTACCAATTGGTATTTAAAAGCGGCTGAAGCAGGAGATACATATTCACAAAGGGAATTGGGCTTAAACTATGTCCTTGATTATAAAGATTATAAAAAAGGATATATCTGGTTGAAAAAAGCTGCAACTAACGATGATCCTGTTGCCCAAAGAGAACTTGCATATTTATATGACAAAGGTAATGGTGTTGAAAAAGATTTAAATAAAGCATTTTCATATTTTAAAAAAGCAGCATATCAAGGTGATACTTATGCACAAAATGAACTTGGATATTATTATGAAAAAGGATGGTCTGTAAAAAAAGATTATGAAAAAGCTAAATACTGGTATCAAAAAACAGCTGATAAAAATAATGCATATGGAATGTCTCAATTAGGATACCTTTATGCAAAAGGTTATGGTGTAGAAAAAAACTATGAGAAAGCATTTGAATTATTTAGTAAAGCTGCACAACAAAATGATAAGCATTCAATGTCTTGGTTAGGATATTTATATGAAAAAGGTTATGGTGTAGAAAAAAATGAGAAAGAGGCGATAATGTGGTATAAAAAATCAGGAGATAATTTTGCTAAAAACAGATTAAAGGTATTAGATAAATGAATTATATTATTTTAAAAAATAATGAAAGGATATATCCATCAAAAGTGGTATGTATTGGAAGAAATTATACAGAGCATATAAAAGAGTTAAATAACGAAACCCCTGAAGAGATGGTTTTCTTTTTTAAACCTAATTCTTCTGTTTCAAGAGTATTAACTTTTCCACAAGGAAATAGTTCATGTCATTATGAAGCTGAAATCTCTTTTTTAATGGAAGAGAATAAAATCACAGCTGTAGGATTTGGATTAGATCTAACATTAAGAGAGGTTCAAAGTTCTCTAAAGGAAAAGGGTTTACCTTGGGAAAGAGCAAAATGTTTTAATGGTTCAGCTGTATTTTCTCAATTTGTAAGTTTTAATGGAAATATTGAAGATTTAGAGTTAGAACTTTATATTAATGGTGAGATTAAACAAAAAGGTGATGTTTCTTTAATGATAAATAAACCTAAAGAAATTATTGATGAAGTTTTAACTTTTTCATCTTTTGAAGATGGAGATATCTTAATGACAGGAACACCAAAGGGTGTAGGAAATTTTGTTGAAGGTGATATCTTTGAAGGTAAAATTTTTGAAAAGGGAAAACTTTTAGTTGAGCAAAGATTTTTAGTTAATTAATATCTGTTTTGAGTATTAAAAAAAACTAAAGTATATTGATTATATTAAAAATTAATACACTCTTTGTTGTTGTTTTGATAAACTACTGCAATTAAATTTTTGTAAAGAGAGGCCTATGAGCTATAATAAATTAACTCCCGAAGAAGAATATGTAATAGAGAATAAAGGTACAGAAAGACCTTTTTCTGGGAAATACAATGATTTTTATGAAGCAGGAGTTTATAAATGTAGGAAATGTGATACTGCACTTTATAGATCAGAAGATAAATTCTCATCAGGTTGTGGCTGGCCAAGCTTTGATGATGATATTGTTGGAGCTGTAAAAAGAGTTCCCGATGCAGATGGAAGAAGAGTTGAAATTATTTGTGCCAATTGTGGTGCTCATTTAGGTCATGTTTTTGAGGGTGAAGGTTTCACTTCAAAAAATACAAGACACTGTGTAAACTCATTGTCTTTATCTTTCAAAAGTATAGAAAATTGTTGTGAACAGCATGCCTTTGCATATTTTGCCGGGGGATGTTTTTGGGGTGTTGAACACTTTTTTGAAAAATTCAAAGGTGTACATTCTGTTGTTTCTGGTTATATGGGTGGGCATATGGAAAACCCAGATTATGAAGCTGTTTGTACAGGAAGAACTGGACATCTTGAGGTTGTAAGGGTAGAATATGATGAGTGTGAGGTTTCTTTTCGGGAATTAGCAAAACATTTTTTTGAAATTCATGACTTTACTCAAATTGATGGACAAGGACCAGATATAGGAAGTCAATATCTATCTGCAATTTTTTATCAAAATGAAGGGCAAAAAAGAACAGCTTTAGAATTAGTAGATGAACTTGAAGATATGGATTATAAGGTTGCTACATCATTATATGAATCAAGTGTATTTTACGAAGCTGAAGATTATCATCAAAATTATTATGAAAGAACAGGAAAAGTTCCTTACTGTCACTCTTATAAAAAGATTTTTAAATAATAAATAAAGATATCGAAAAAGATATCTTTATTGTTTTTTTTAGTTAGATCCTAAAATATAATATACATGTTTTTTATCTAATTTTTCAACATCAACATTGTATTTCCCAGCCCAATGAGAAACTTCATCATGAAATTCAGTTAAAATCTCTTCTGCATCATTTTCATCACATTTAATTTTTAAATAATTAGATGAATTTGATAAAGCAACATATGCATTCATCTTTTTTAAATGGTCATTTAAACTAATAATATGTTTTGAAAATTTGTTAAAATTTTTAGTTCCATTGATAACATCTTCTGCTTGCTTTAATGAAGAATCATTTTTAGCATAACCAAGTTGAGATAATAAAACTTCTGGAGATATTTCTATCTGCATTCTTTTCCCCTTTTTTTATTGTAAAGTTTGACATAATATCAAAAATAATGTAAATAAAATATTAATAAATCTATATAATATATCGTTTTCATGCAGTAAAAGTTAGTTAAATATGGTAAAATATAATTTAATTAAATCCTTTTTAACAAAACTGTTGTAGAATACAATTAAATAAATAATTTATTAGCAATTCAATAATAGGAAATTAAAAACATATGAATCATTTTTTCTTTACATTGTTTCTTATTTTGATATTGAATCCTTTTTTACTTAAAGCAAATGATAATGTTACCTTACAATTATCATGGTTTAATCAATTTCAGTTTGCAGGTTATTATATTGCCAAAGAAAAAGGTTTTTACAAAGATGAAGGTTTAGATGTAAATATTAAACCTTTTGAATTTGGTCTTGATATCCCTCAAGGGGTGAGTGATGGTAAATATGATTTTGCAGTTGGTAGAGAAACTTTAATTTTAGAGAAAACAAATAATAAAAATATCGTTACTTTATATGCTTTATTTCAAAATAGTCCATTAATTTTAATATCTACAAAAGAATCAAATATAAATAGTATCAAAGATTTCAATGGCAAAAGAATAATGACCACAATTGATGATGCAAGTGAAGTATCATTAAAATCTATGATTATTTCCCAAAAAGTGCAATTAAAAAATTTAAAATTTATTAATCATACCCACAATATAAATGATTTAATTGATAAAAAAACAGATGTTATATCAGCTTATACCTCAAAAGCTCCATATTTTTTACAAAAAAAAGGAGTTGATTATAATACTTTTTCTCCTAGTAATTATGGCTTTGATATGTATAGTGATTTTTTGTATACAAGTAAAACTAAATTGGAAAAACAAAAAGAATTAGTTGAAAGATTCAGAAATGCTTCATTGAAAGGGTGGGAATATGCTTACGCAAATATTGAAGAAGCAGTTGATTTAATTTTAGAAAAATATAATACCCAAAACCTAACAAGAGAAGAGTTGATATTTGAAGGGAAAGAGTTAAGAAAATTATCTTTTTATAATACTGAAATTTTAGGTAACATTGATTTAAGCAAACTACAAAGAATTTATGATTTATATAATGTTATGGGATTAGTAAAAAACAATATTAACGTAAAAGATTTTGTATATATCAATAACAGTTTACTTAATCATTTAAAAAATGAATTCAAAAGATTATCTGAATACAAAGAATTACCTTATTTATATTTTTTTATTGGACTTTTTACCCTTTTAATCATTGTGATTATTTATAAAAACATCGTACTTTATAAAGTAACTCATAAACTAAAAAATAATGAAGAAAAACTGCTTCAAATGAATAAAGAATTAAAAGATCTTTCAGAAAAAGATTTTTTAACAAAAATTTATAATAGAAGATATTTCGAGACAATTGCAAAAGAGTCTATAAGTCTTGCAAAAAGGGAAGGTAAAAATGTGTCTATTTTACTTATAGACCTTGATAATTTTAAAAAAATAAATGACACTTATGGGCATCAAGTAGGTGATTATGTATTGTGTGCTGTAGCTGATTTAATGATGGAACATAAAAGAAAAAGTGATGTAATTTGTAGATATGGTGGTGAAGAGTTTGCTATTTTATTACCAAATACATCTTTATCTGGTGCAAAGAAGTACTCAGAAAATCTAAGAGAAGTTATAGCAAATGAAAAACTTAAAATTGATAATCTTAGTATTAGAGTAACTGCAAGTATGGGTTTAACTATTTGTAAACCTAGCGATGATATTTATTCTGCCTTAGATAGGGCAGATGAGGGTATGTATATTGCTAAAAAAAATGGAAAAAATCAATTAAATATCTTTAATTAATGTAAGGGGTTATTGTGTCTGTGTTACTACAAATGGCAATGTTTCCAACTGATAAAAGTGAAAGCAAAAGTAAGGAAGTTTCTGAAGTTTTAAAAGTTATAAGGGATTGTGGATATCCTTATAAATTAACTGCAATGTCTACAATAATTGAAACAGAAAAAATGAGTGAAGCTTTATTAATAATTCAAAAATGTTATGACAAATTAGAAGAACTAGGTTCAAAAAGGATATATTCAACAATTACTTTTGATATAAGGCCTGGTTATGAAAATAGACTTGAAGGGAAAGTGAAATCTGTTGAAAATCACATTGGGGAAGTTTCAAAATAGATTTTTTTGTACCCCAATTTTCTCTTCACCTAATGCTTTTAGCCTAAAACTAACTCTGTGTTCATCACTTCTTCCATATTTTTTAATCGCTTCAACGTGAGATTTTGTTCCATACCCTTTATGTTTATCAAAATCGTATTCTTTGTAGTTTGGGGCTATTTCATTCATATATCTATCACGACTTACTTTTGCTAGTATTGAAGCCGCACTTACCTCTTTTATTGTTGCATCAGCTTTTATTTTGTGTTGAAGTGTATTTATTCCAAAAGAGGTATTCCCATCCATTAAAAAATCTATATTTCCATCACATTTATTTTTTAATGTGTTCATGATTTCAATAATTGACTCTTTTAAACAAGTACTAATCCCTTTTTGATCTATTTCTTTAGCACTTTTAAATACTATATGATAATGGCAGTTTTCTTTAATTTTAGGAAATAATTCTTCCCTTTTTTTTTCACTTAATTTCTTAGAGTCATTTAATTCTTTTACTTCATTTATAAATATAACACCAGCTACACTTAAAGGACCTGCAATTGGACCACGGCCCGCTTCATCAATTCCACACAACATAAAAAACCTTTAAAAAGTGTCCCCTTTTAAAAGGGACAAAAATATAAAAAAAGAATTATAATTTATAAAAGATTTATAAAAAGACTTGACAAAGGTACACTCAAAGTGCTAAAATTATATTAGCAGTTAAAGAAAAGGAGTGCTAAATGAGTAATAATATATTTGAAAAACTAACAAATCAAATGGCAGAGGTGATTGATTCATCAGTTTCCCTTGCATTACATAATAAAAATCAAGAGGTAGATGTAATCCACTTCTTGTGGGCTTTATTAACAAATACAAATTCAGTATTAAACCAATTATTAAATAAAATGAATGTTGACAAAGCTGCAATAGAATTAGAAGCAAAATCATATGCAAACAAACTTCCACAGGTATCAAGTGTAACAAAAGAGAATATAAAATTATCAAGAAATTTCTTGAGTACAATTCAAGGAGCCGAGGGCTTAATGACAAGTAAAGGGGATAAGTTTATTGCTATTGATACATGGTTGATGGCAAATTTATCAAATCAAGTTATTAAAGACGTACTTGGGAAGTATTTAGATTTAAGTGAGGCTAAGAAAAATCTTGAGGCAATGAGAGCAGGGCAAACTATTGATTCTGCTAGTGGAGATGATAATTTAGAAGCTTTAAGTAAATATGGTATTGATTTAAATAAAAAAGCGATTGATGGTGAGCTTGACCCAGTTATTGGAAGGGATGAGCAAATTCAAAGAATGATGCAGATTCTTATTAGAAAAACTAAAAATAATCCAATTTTATTGGGTGAACCTGGAACTGGTAAAACAGCAATTGCCGAAGGTCTTGCCCAAAGAATTGTGGAAAAACAAGTACCTTTAAGTTTACAAAATAAGAAAGTTGTAACTCTAGATATGAGTGCCTTAATCGCAGGTGCTAAATATAGAGGTGAATTTGAAGATAGATTAAAAGCAGTTATTGATGAAGTAAAAAAAGCTGGAAATATTATTCTTTTTATTGATGAGATTCATACAATAATTGGAGCAGGGGCTAGTGAAGGAAGTATGGATGCAGCAAATATCTTAAAGCCATCATTAGCAAGAGGTGAGTTACATACTATTGGGGCAACAACACTTAAAGAGTATAGAAAGTACTTTGAAAAAGACGCAGCGATGCAAAGAAGATTCCAACCTGTTAATGTGAATGAACCAAGTGTAAATGAAGCTTTACAAATATTAAGGGGTATAAAAGAGAGACTTGAAACACACCATAATGTAACAATAAATGATTCAGCATTAGTTGCAGCTACAAAATTAAGTGATAGATATATCTCTGATAGATTTTTACCAGATAAAGCAATCGACTTAATTGATGAAGCAGCAGCTGAACTAAAAATGCAAATTGAGTCTGAACCAATTGCACTTTCTACTATAAAAAGAGAGATTCAAACCCTTAATGTAGAAAAAGAAGCATTAAAAATGGAAAAATCTAAAAAGAATAGTGCAAGATTAGAAGATATAGAAAAAGAGTTAGCTAATAAAAATGAAGAAAAACAAAACTTAGAAGCTAGATTTGAAAATGAAAAAGAGACTTTTAATGCAGAAAGTTCATTAAAAGCAAAAATTGATGAGTTAAAAGTAAAAGCAGAAAGAGCAAAAAGAGAATCAAAATTTGAAGAAGCAGCATCAATTGAATATGGTGAAATTCCAGAGTTACAAAAAAAGATTGCTGAAAATCAAGCTAAATGGGAGCAAATGCAAGAAGAGGGTACTTTACTTAGAAACTCAGTTGATGAAGAATCAATTGCAAGTATTGTAAGTAGATGGACAGGTATTCCTGTAACTAAAATGATGGATTCTGAAAAACAAAAAGTTTTAAAAGTTGAAGAGGTTTTAAAAGAGGATGTTGTAGGACAAGATGAAGCTTTAAAAGCAATCTCAAGAGCTATTAAAAGGAACAAAGCTGGCTTAAGTGATGATAGTAGACCTGTAGGTTCATTTATGTTCTTAGGGCCAACAGGAGTTGGTAAAACAGAAAGTGCAAAAACATTGGCAAGATTTTTATTTGATGATGAGAAAGCTCTAATTAGATTTGATATGAGTGAATATATGGAGAAACATGCAGTAAGTAGATTAATTGGTGCAGCTCCAGGATATGTAGGATATGAAGAGGGTGGTCAATTAACAGAGGCAGTTAGAAGAAAACCTTATAGTGTAATTTTATTTGATGAGATTGAAAAAGCACATCCTGACGTATTTAATATACTTTTACAAGTATTAGATGATGGAAGATTAACTGATAATAAAGGTGTTACAGTTGATTTTAAAAACACAATCATAATCTTAACTTCAAATATTGGTAGTTCTAAGATTATAGAAATAAGTGATAAAGAAGATAGAAGAAAAGCAGTTCTTGATGATTTAAAAGCTTATTTTAGACCAGAGTTTTTAAATAGACTTGATGATATTGTAATATTTGAGCAATTAGGACTTGATGCTATTACAAATATAGTTGACATATTATTTGAAGCTATTAAGAAAAAAGTAGCCTCAAAAGATATTGAGATTAGTTTAACAACAAATGCAAAAGAGTTTATTGCAAAAATTGGTTTTGACCCAGTTTATGGTGCTAGGCCATTAAAAAGAGCTATTTATGAGATTGTAGAGGATAAATTGGCTGACTTAATTTTAGAAGATAAAATAGGAGAGGGTTCTAAAGTAGAATTTGATGTAATAAATGATAAAGTTGTGGTTAATTTAGATTAAAATAAAGCTTCTTAGTGAAGCTTTATTTTATATAAAGATGGGATAAATGAAAAACCTTACGAAGCTTTTTGATAATCTAAAACTACTTTATTATGAATATGATAAATATCAAAATAAATTTGTAAAAGATAAAGATTGTGATAAAAATATCTCTTACAAAGAGTTTATTAAACTTACCTATGAACTTTCAAAAAATCAAATTCAATTTTTTATTGATGAGAATGGTGATTTAGTAATTTCCCCTAAAGACAACTTTTTTGAGCATTTAAAACAAAGGGTGAAGAATATAAATTATGATATTAAAAATAGAAATAAGAATATTTATATTTTAAGTGATAAAAATATTAAATATGCAAAAAACTTACCACTTATAAATACAAAGCCAATTTTAGATAAAGTGGATTTAGAAAACTACGATGCTCTAATCTTTACTTCTAAAAATGCAGTAATACATCTAAACTCAATTACAAATCAATGGAAAAAGATACCCTCATATGCTATCTCAACTCAAACTGCAAAACAGATAAATAAATTTGGAGTAAAGGCAACATTTGTTGGAAAAGAAAAGCATGGTGATGAATTTGCCTATGAGCTTATTGAGTTATTAGCCAATAAAAAAGTTGCCTATATTGGAGCAAAAAAGATAGTTTCAAATTTAATTGATATTTTAAATGAAAATAATGTATCTTGTGAACATATAGCTTTATATGAAACAATTTGTATTGAGTATGAGAAAAAAATAGATTTACCCAATGATTCAATAATAATATTTTCATCCCCATCGACTATTGATGCTTTTTTTAAAAATGTAAATTGGAAAAATTCTTTTAGAGCCATTAGTATTGGAAAAACAACAATGAAGTATTTTCCAGAAAATGTAAATGTAAGTGTTGCAGATAATACTACATTAGAAAGTTGCGTACAAAAAGCATTAAATCTAGAAAAGTAACTAAAGTTAACCTTAACTTAAGTTTTGTTTAAATATAATACGCGACTTAATTTGTGAATAGAGGAACTAAAGAATATGAAAAGAACATATCAACCACATAACACGCCAAGAAAAAGAACGCATGGTTTTAGAATCAGAATGAAAACTAAAAACGGTAGAAAAGTAATTAAAGCTAGAAGAGCTAAAGGTAGAAAGAGATTAGCTGTTTAAGCAAAGACCACCGTCTTAACAATTCTAAAGATTTTAATCGATTATATAAAAGCGGCAAGAAGTGGCATACCCACTCATTTGTCGCTTTTTTTTCTTCTAGCCAAGAGCTAGAAATTGCATTTGTTGCTTCAAAAAAAGTAGGAAATGCAGTAAAAAGGGCAAAAGCTAAAAGAAAACTTAGAGCCTTATGCCTAACTTTTGAAAATAATATTGCAACAGGTAAATATATCTTTGTTGCAAAAGAAAGACTTTTTGAAAAAACTCATAAAGAGTTAGAAAAAGACTTTATTTATGCAATGAAAAAAATGCAACTTTATTCAAAATGAAAACACTTTTTAGATACTTAATCAAATTTTATCAACGATACTTGTCTGTAATTTCATTTGGAAGTTGTAGATATTACCCAACTTGCTCAAATTATGCCCTATGGCAGTTAGAGAATAATTCTTTCTTTAAGGCAATTTATTTTACAATATCACGCGTATTAAAATGCAATCAACTTTTTGCTGGAGGATTTGATTATCCAATTGTAAAGATTGTAAGGCATAATAATATCAATTTTAAAAAAATAAAAGTCAAATATTGGCTAGTGCCAATAGATGGCAAAAAATATCTCATAGTAAAAAATCGGGAGTGGAAAACATATAATGATGAATCAACAAGATAACGGTATGCAAAAAAGAATGTTAATAATGACACTAGTAGTGTTTGTATTTTTTATTGCTTATGAATTTTTAGTATTAAAGCCTCAACAAGAAGAGAAGGCTAAACAAGCACAAATAGCAAAAGAACAGTCACAAAACGCAGCACCTCAGATTACTTCAAATGTAAGTCCAGCGGCACAACCTTCAAGTGAAGATATGAAAAAGTCAATTTCAGCACTTTCTTCAAAAGCAATTGGAGATTCTGAAATAATTTCAACAATTACAACTGCAAAAAATATTATTCAAATTGATAAATTAGGTAGAGTTGCACAAGTTACACTTTTAGAAAAAAAATATAAAGATGAAGAGGGTAACCAAATCAAACTTTTTGAAGCAAATCAATTAAGACCTTTAGAGGTTAGATTTGCAAATGCTGATACAAATGAAAAAGCATTTAAAACTGCTTATGCATCTTCAAGTTCAAAAGTTGATGCTACAGCTACTGAACAAAAACTTACATTAACTCAAAATATAGATGGCTTTATTGTAACAAAAGACTTAACATTTTATCCAGATGGTCATTATGATATAAATGTAAAAACTTCTGAAAAACAACAATTTTTTATTACAAATGGTTTTAGACCAAATGTTTTAGTTGACATGTATGCAGACCATGGTGTATATTTAAAATTAAATGATGGAACTATGAGTTTAACTTCTGATGAAAATCTAGAAAAAGTTGAGTCTCATACAGGAATTAAATTTGTTTCAAACTTTGATAGATATTATGCAACTGTAGCTTATAACTTTGAAAACTCTTTACAAGTTTCATTAATGCCTGATTCTTCAAATAACCCACAAAGTTTTATCCATGCAAATGGTGATATTTCATTTTCAGGATTTATGGGACCTAAAAATTTCAATGATTTAAAAGCTTTAAACCCTGAATTAACAGATGTTATTGAATATGGTTGGTTTACATTTATTGCAAAACCTATGTTTACATTTTTACAGTTCATCCAATCTTATGTTGGAAACTGGGGATGGACAATTGTTATCTTAACTATTCTTATCAAACTTATTTTATATCCATTATCATATAAAGGTATGGTTTCTATGCAGAAGCTAAAAGATTTAGCTCCTAAAATGAAAGAGATTCAAACAAAATATAAAGATGATAAACAAAAACAATCTATGCATATGATGGAACTTTATAAAAAACATGGTGCAAACCCAATGGGTGGTTGTTTACCTTTAATTTTACAAATTCCTGTATTCTTCGCTATCTATAGAGTTTTATTAAACTCAATTGAACTTAAAGGTGCAGAATGGATTTTATGGATTAATGACTTAGCTGAGATGGATCCATATTTTGTATTACCAATTTTAATGGGTGCTTCTATGTATTTACAACAAAAAATCACTCCAAATACTATGCAAGATGAGATGCAAAGAAAGATTTTCCAAATGTTACCAGTTGTATTTACTTTCTTCTTCTTATGGTTCCCTGCTGGACTTACATTATATTGGTTTGTAAACAACGTATTTACTATTTCTCAACAATACTATATCAATAGAATGTTTGAAAAGCAAAGAGCTGCTAAAAAGTAATAGGAGTTTACTATGAAACAATTTGAAGCAAAAACTTTAGAAGAGGTTTATGAATTAGCATCAAATGAATTTGGTTGTTCAATTACTCAGTTAAATATTGATATTGTTCAACAACCAAGTAAGGGGTTTTTAGGTTTTGGTAAAAAAGATGCCATAATTACAGCAACCCCTAAATACAATAATAATAGAAGAAGAGATAAAAAACCTAGAGAACATAAATTCAAGAAAAAAGATATAAAAATTGAAGAGGTCTCTAAGAAAATTGAAGATTCTAATAAAGAGGAACAAAGAAGAGCTGCACAAAAAAGAAGAAGAGATGAAAAGAGAAAAGAGCAGCCAAAACTAAGAGATGTTCCAAACGTTGAATCAAAAGAAAAAATCTTTGACAATTTTTATGGTGAAGATGCTTCTAAAAATGAAATTGCAAAAATTGTTGTAAAAAAAGATAAACAAGATATTCTTAATGAAGTTGATGCAGGTTTAAAATCTTTATTTGAAGATACTTGTTATGGTATTGAGAATATTAAAGTAGAGTTTTATGATGAAGATACTTTATATATCGAATTTACTGGAGACGATTCTGCTTTATTAATAGGTAAAGAGGGTTATAGATACAAAGCACTTTCATATATTTTATTTAATTGGATTAATGAAAAATATGGTCTTATGTTAAGACTTGAAGTTGCAGAGTTCTTGAAAAATCAAGAAACTGCAATTTACGCTTATTTAGAGCCAGTAATTGAAACAATAAAAGAAAAAGGTTCTTTTAAAACTAAACCCCTTGATGGTATTTTAGTTCATATTGCTTTAAAAAAATTAAGAGATGAATTCCCTGAAAAATATGTTGCAGTTAAGACAAATATTAGGGGAGACAAATACGTACTTGTAAATGAATACAAGTCAAAAGAGCAATAAAATTGCTTAATGATGAAACAATAGTTGCCATTGCTACAGCAAATGGTATTGGTTCAATCTCAATTATTAGAGTTAGTGGTAAAGATGCTTTACCTATAGCTCTAAAACTTTCAAAAAAAACTGACTTAAAACCACGTCTTGCTACACTTTCTTCAATTTATAATTCAAATGATGAAGTTATTGACGAAGCACTTTTAATATATTTTAAAAATCCATTTTCATTTACTGGCGAAGATATTGTTGAGTTCCAATGTCATGGTGGTATCGCTATTTCAAATATTATTATGAGTGAAGTTATTAAACTTGGAGCAAGGGTTGCACAGCCTGGTGAGTTTTCAAAAAGAGCTTTTCTAAATGGCAAAATAGATTTAACAAAAGCAGAAGCAATTGCAAAGATAATAGAAGCAAGAAGTGAAGATGCTGTTAAATTATTGGCAAAACAATTAAAGGGTGAATTAACAAATTTTGTTAATGATATTAGAGAAGATTTACTTTTCATGTTAGCCTATACAGAAGTTAATATCGATTATGCAGAAGAGGATTTACCTAGTGATATTTATGAACAAATTGAAAACAAATTAAATAAAATAAAAACTAAATTATCTGATACTTTAGAAGCTAGTAAAAGAAGAGAAGGTTTAATAGAAGGTTTTAAAGTTGCAATTGTTGGAAAACCAAATGTTGGAAAATCTTCACTTTTAAATAAATTGTTAAATTTTGATAGAGCAATTATCTCAGATATTGCAGGAACTACAAGAGATACAATTGAAGAGTCTGTTAAAGTTGGTACTCATATAATAAAAATTGTTGATACAGCAGGTATTAGAGATGCTTCAGATGTTATTGAAAAAATAGGTATAGAAAAATCTATTGAAGCAGTAAATGAAGCTGATATTGTTATAGCACTTTTTGATAATAGTAAAACTTGTGATAATGAAGATGAAAAGATTTTAACATTACTTGAGGAAAACTCACACAAAGAGATAATCAAAGTACTTAATAAATCAGACTTAGACAATGAGTTTGATAAGTCTAAATTAGAAGATGAGTTTATTGAACTTAGTACAAAAGAGACAATTAATCCTTTAGTGTATAAATTGGAATCATTACTTGATTCAAATACCCATAGTGATGATATGACACTAATCTCAAAAAGACAAGTTGATTCAGTTGAACAAACCTTGTATCATATAAATGAATCAACAATGCCTTTAACAACTGGTGAATTAGAGTTTTTTGCTTATCATATTAAAGAAGCTTTAGAACATATCTCTAATATTACAAGACCATATGAGAATGACCAGATGTTAGATGTTATGTTTGGTGCATTCTGCCTAGGAAAATGATTTTTTCTTTAATATTAACAAAAATAAATATCTCTATTTAAAATTAGCTTTTATATATTTTATTAGACAACTTGTTCTGTTGCAAAATCAACACTAGTAACAAGTCCAGCTTCTCCATTTTCTTTTAGATAAAAACTAGATTGCTTTAGTTGGGCATAGTTTTCATTAATTCCACTTGCATAAGTATATGCTGAATCAGCTGCAGCTAAATATATAGCTCCAATTCCTGCTTGTCCTAGTGTAATTAAAGAATCTTCCCCTTCTTCATTTTTTTCCCAAACTAGTAGGTCATTAAATACTGAATCATTTTCATCAATCCAAGAGTTTCCATCTTCATCGTATTGGCTTAATTCTCCAAACCCATCACCACTATTTGCACCAAATAATTCATTTCCATTATCAATCTTCCCATTGTTATCTTTATCAAGTGCTAAAAATCCAGCACCCTTTTTTAGTTCAGGTATTAATTCATTTTCTCCATCACTATTTAAATCAAATTCAAATCTCATTTTTGGACTTATATTGTCATATGATGTTAAATTCCCATCATAATTTATAATTAAAGGATCCATAAAAACAGTCTCTCTTGAGGTATATGAAGACTCATGAACTTCTGCAAATTTTTGTGAAAAGGATAGATCTAAATCAATATGAATTTCACCTCTATTTGTTTTTACTAAAGCTTTTGTATTAAACTCTATATTACTTTCTTGATAATACTCTCTTGTAAGTTTAAAGTTTGTTTCTTTTGTTTGTAGTAAAGTTATTGGGGCAGTGTTTAAGTCCTCTTTTGTAGGTTTAATAGTAAAGTCTTCTTTTTTTATGACTTTACCTAAAAATAGTTCTAAAATCATTTTTTTCATTTTATCTAGGTGGCTTAATTGTTTTTCATTTGAGACTAAAATTTTTTCAAGTTCATTGGTTTGAACTTTTACAAAATCTTGCTTAATATTTAACTCTTTCATATCTATATTTTGATTTATTAATTGGCTTGAAAACTCTGTTGATGATTTCATTTCAAAGTTAAAACTTGTTCTTGCGCCCATCATAATTTCTGATGATTCAATTTTCATAACAAACCCCTTTTTGTAGATTAAACTATATTCTATAACAACTAATATAAATTAAAATTTAACAAAAAAGATTATTTTTATATTCTATTTAAGCCTTTAAATCTTTTGTAAACTCTATATATTGGCTACTTTGACTTGAATAACTTGCTTGATAAGTGTATCCATTTTCATTTGCTTTAAAACTCATTTGACTAGATTGACTATAAGAATTTGCTAAAAATACTCCAAACCCATCTTTTTGAGCTGCAATTATGTTCATTTCATCTTTAGAGTTTTTTTGCCAAATTTCAAAATTATCTAAAGTGGTTTTATCCAAAAACATTTTATTTTTTTGACTTAGAAGTTTTTTTAATTGTTCAAATATATCGACCTTTTCATTTTTTTCCTCTTTATATGGAGCAAAAATAAAGTTTAATTGTTTTAGTTCTTTTAATGAATCATCATCCCTCTCAAATTCAATCTCAAATGGATTTTTAAATTGATCTTGAATTATTGCTATTTGGGTTTCATTTTTTTCATAGTATTCTTGAGTAAAAGAGAGTTTTAATTCAATATTATATTCTCCAGAAGGAGTTTTAATTGTAGCACTTGCATCAAATTCAAAAGATATTTTTTCATAATACTCATTTTGTTCACCATAATAAAATGTTGAAGGGATATTGTTTTCATATGGAGAGTTAGAACTATTTGAAGAATTATTACCATTTGGAAATAATGAATACTCCCCTTGATTTTGATTAAACTTAGCTATAATACTTTGTAAAATATTTTTTTGGAAATATTCGCCATTAGTCAAATCATCTTCATTTGCGTAAATTACTGGTAAATTATAGTCATTTATATCTTCATTCTCTAAATCTTTATTTTCAAGTTCTTCATTTTCAACAGCAGATATTTTAGCCTCATATTGAAATTCAGTTCTTTGGTATTGAGTATAGGTGTTAATAGCAGCAAGTGTCATAGTAAATCCTTTATTAAACTATATTTAAGAATTGTATAACTAATTGTATAAAAATATTTTTAAATTATAAAACTAAATGTTAATAGCTTTTTGATATTATGTCATGATGAAAAATAAGCAATATGATTTAATAGTAATTGGTTCAGGTGCAGCTGGTATGATTAGTGCAATTGTTGCTGCAAGGGATGGCAAAAAAGTACTTCTTTGTGAACAGCAAAATAAACTTGGTCCTAAATTAAAAGCCACCGGTGGCGGTAAATGTAACCTTACAAATACACTTTCAAATGAAGAATTTATGAATAGATTTGGTAAAAATGGAAGATTTATGCAAGATGCGTTAAATGACTTTAATTACCAAGACTTAATATCTTTTTTAAATAATATTGGAGTTGAAACCCATATACCTGATGGTTTTAGGGTTTTTCCAATTAGCCATAATTCTGGAACTATTATAAAAGCTTTAGAAGATGAACTTTATAATCAAAATGTTGAAGTTAAAAATAATACAAAAGTTGAAGATTTAATTTGTGAGAATGAAACAATAAAAGGTGTAAAAACTGCTACTGATAATTTTTTTGCCCCAAATGTCATAGTTGCAACAGGTGGGCTAGGTTTTTCTATGCTTGGTGCAAATGGAGACGGATTTGATTTTGCCAAATCATTGGGGCATAAAATCACACAACTTTATCCAGCAATGCTTCCACTTATTACAAAAGAAAAATGGGTAGCAAATTGTAAAGCAGATACAATAGCAAAAGCAATAATAAAAATTGATTTGAAAAAAGCAAAAAATCTAAAAGCAGTTGGAGACTTAATCTTCACTCCAAAGGGAATAAGAGGTCCTGTGGTACTAGATTTTTCTAGAGAAATTACACCTTTTTTAGAAAAATATGGTGAAGTTCCTTTATTAATTAATATGATTAAAGGGATGAATGAAGATGATGTTTTTAAACATATTAAAACTCACCCTGAAAAGAATATTGAGGATGTTTTAACACTTCTCTTACCAAACTCTGTTGTAAAAGAGTTATGTTTATTAGTTGATGCAGATTTAGCAAAGAAATTTAAAGACTTAAATGGTCAAATAAGAGAAAAGCTTGTTAAAATATTAGTAAATACCCCTCTAACAGTTATCGATCATGTTGGTTTTGAAAAAGCTATGATTACAAGGGGTGGAGTAACACTTAAAGAGATAAATCCAAAAACAATGCAAAGTAAAATTATTGATGGGCTTTATTTTTGTGGTGAGGTTATGGATTTAGATGGACCTTGTGGAGGTTATAATCTTCAATGGTCTTTTGCTAGTGGAAACCTTGCAGGGAAACTTTTAAAATAGAGCTAAATTTCTATTAGCTCTATAAATTGTGCATTAGATTTATCAATTGAAGTCCATGAGGAACAATCAAAATCTATTCTAATTGCATTTGCCATTTTTAACTCTTCTTTATATCCTGTAAAACTTATTGCAAGTGCAGTTAATGATGGGTTATGTCCCACAACCATTAGAGTATCAACTGTATCATATGTATATGTTATTGATTCAATGATTTCATTTAAAAAAGCTTGGTAGATTGTTTCATTGTACATTACACTTCTTGGATATTCAATCTCATTAGCTACGATTTCAGCTGTGGTTCTTGCTCTAATAGCAGGACTTGATACAATTAAATCAGGACAAATATTTTTTTCTTTTAATTTTTTGCCAATTTTTTTAGAGTCCTCTTTACCTTTTAAAGTAAGTTCTACATCATAATCATATTGGTCTGGATTTGATTCATCTTTTTGTGCATGTCTTAAAATATATAATGTTTTCATAATACCCATTCAAATAAAAAATTATTATTTAAATTTTAAAGGGTTTTAACTTGAAAATTGATAAAAATAAACTATTATTTTTCTAATTGTTTAAATTTCTTTGGGTATTCATATGAAATTAGTTTTGCATTTGATTTTGTAGCTTCTCTCCAACTTTCACAATCAAATTCTATTTCTAATACAGCACAAGTGGGTAGGTTTTCATTAAAGTCAATTAAATAAAAAGCTAACATATTTAATCCGGGATTATGACCAAATATAAATACATCATCATATTCATCATCAATAAAATTGATAATTTCCAATAAAGTTTTTAATGATGCTTCATAGATATATTCATTGTACAATATCTCTTCTTGGTATGAAACCTTTTCAGCAATTATTTTAGCAGTTTCCCTTGCTCTATAAGCAGGACTTGAGATAATTAAATCCGGTACGATATCTTTTTTTGCAATAATCTTTCCCATAAAAGGAGCATTCTTTTTACCTCTTTTGCTTAAAGGTCTATCGTAATCATCTAGTGATGGGTTTGACCAATCAGATTTTGCATGTCTAATTATAAATAATTTTTTCATTATATCTCTTTATTCTTTGCTATAATATTATAACTAGTTTATTAAAAATTTATTAACTTTATTGTGTTAAAATTTTTAAAATTTATAAAATAAAGGAGACTTATGGAACAAGTAAAAACAGTTTTTTTATTAGCATTACTTACCGTTTTATTTGTCTTTGTTGGTTTTTATGTTGGTGGAACAAATGGTATGTTAATAGCATTTTTAATTGCAGGTGGAATTAATTTTTATGCATATTACTATTCTGATAAACATGTATTAAAACAATATAATGCAACACCAATTGAAGATACAAGACATCCAATTTATCAAATAACATTTAGGTTAGTTCAAAAGGCAGGACTTCCTATGCCAAAAGTTTATTTAATACCTGATCATACTCCAAATGCTTTTGCAACGGGAAGAAATCATGAAAATGCAGCAGTTGCAGTTACGATGGGATTATATGAGATGTTAAATGAAAAAGAGTTAGAGGGGGTTATTGCCCATGAACTTTCCCATGTAAAACATTATGATATTTTAATTGGTACAATAGCAGCTGTTTTTGCAGGTGCAATTGCAATGCTTGCAAATATTTTACAGTTTGGTGCAATGTTTGGAGGAAATAATAGACAAGGTGGAAATCCTATTATTATGATTATTATGGCAATAATTTTACCTTTAGCTGCATCAGTAATTCAAATGAGTGTTAGTAGAAGTAGGGAATTTATGGCTGATGAAGGAGCTGCAAGATTAACAGGAAATCCTGCTGGATTGCAAAGTGCTTTATCAAAACTTGAAAATTATGCAAGGCGTGGACATCAAATACATAATGCCACAGAAGAAACTGCTCATATGTTTATAGTTAATCCATTTTCAGGAATGAAATCATCTTTTGGAAATCTTTTTAGAACTCATCCAACAACTGAAGATAGAATTGCTAGATTGGAAGAATTAAAGCATGAGTTAGGATAAACAATCAGTTATACTGATTGTTTATTATTGGAATAGGTCTACTATTTTATCTTCAGTTATATCTTCTTGTAAAATTGGATAAATACCTTTAGCTATCAAAGAAATTTTCAAATCATAATCAATATCTTTTAGCATAAAATAGTTAGTTGCATAGTCATATAATACTTCTGGAAGAATATTACATGGTGCCTCTTCATTATTTCCATATGCTGGATTAGTAATACAATTTGAAGATTTTAATTTATAATCTTTAATAAAATAGATCCAAATATATTTTGCATCTGCATTTGAATATTCAAGTTTCGTATTGCTATTTGAACAAATTGCAACATGAAATTCATTTTTAATCTCATGAACTTTTATATTACTTCCCGTAATTAAAGCTAAAGAGATTTTTTTTCTAGCACTTTTTATAATTCTAGCAAATGTAGCTCTAGATACATTCATTTTTTTTGCTGCATCCTCTTGATACATACAAAATGAGTCCATAAGATGGATAGCTTCAAGCTCCTCATGTAATAAAATTACATCTTGTTTTGCTTGGATATCTTTAGGTCCAAAGTACTTTGATACGGGCTTTAATTCTAACTTTCTTTCAAGTTTTTCTCTTGCCATTTATAACCTTAAAATTGATATATTAAAATTTTAACACAAATTAGTTGAATTATACTTGACATATGTTCAGAAAATTGATACAATTCTGACATATGTTCATTTAAGCAGTTATTAGTTTGACTTAATAATTACTTAATATATAATTATACAATATAAAACATGTGATCTTCTCTCTACGGTAACCAAAATGGTTCCCGATATTGTACAAATTGTATATAAATATAAGCTTTAATAGAATGTATTTCAAACATCAGTTTGGTTAGGATTAAAATACATAATTGTCTTTTCCCTAGTCATTACTTTTTTCACTCGTCCTAGCGACTGATGTTTCAATTTCTTTTTTAAATGCATTGAATTTAATAATCTAATCTAAGGAGTTTAAATGCTTAGAGTAGTCTTCCCAACAAATCAAAAAATGAGTTATTTATCTGTTCTTGAAAGTAATTTTGAAGAATCAGAATATTTAACAGTTTTAGATTTAAATGGACAGAATATTTCAGATGTTCAGATTATCAAAAACCCACATCCTAACTCAGCTTTCGAGATTGTAAACGAATGTAAACAGGAAAGATTTGGAGTTTTAATTCTTCCAGAAAATGAAGAGTTGCCTTTATCAGAACTAAAAAAAAGTGGTGTTTCTGTATTCCTTACAGATTCTAAAAAAACAGTACTTGATACTTATAGTGATTTTATTAACGATAAATTACATAAATTAAGTTAAAAAAAAAGCGGAGATAAACTCCGCTTATATCCTTTCAACTTGACCAAAGTAAAGGACAAATGAATATTACAAAAATTTACTTTAACTAATTATAAATTTTTTTGATATTATCTATTTTACTACTTAAGTTTAATAAAGCCATATCCGCTAAAACTAAAGCCATCATTGATTCTGCTACAACACTTCCTCTAATAGCAACGCAAGGATCGTGTCTACCTTTTAACTCACAATCAACTTCATTATTATTAATATCAATAGTTTCTTGTTTAATAAAGATTGAAGGTGTAGGTTTAAAATAAATTTTTACATTGATATCGTCACCATTTGAGATACCACCTAACATACCCCCACTATGATTTGATTTAAAACCTGTACTTCTAATCTCATCATTATTATCTTGACCTTTCAAAGAAACAGATTCAATACCATCACCTATCTCTACGCCTTTTACAGCATTGATTCCCATCATTGCATTTGCAATTTGTGAATCAAGTTTATAGTAAAGGGGCTCACCAAGACCAATTGGACAGTTCTTTACATTTACTAGGGCAACTCCACCAACTGAGTTATGCTCTTTTTTTGCATTTAAAATAGCTTCTTTTTGGAAATCCTCTTTTGATTTATCTAGGGCAAATATTTCTGAAGTTTTAGCATATTCAAAATCAAAAGAACTTCCTTTAATTCCATCAATTTCACAAATACCACTTTGTATTTGCACATTGATTTCATTAAGCATCAGTTTTGCAATAGCTCCAGCTGCTACTCTAGCTGCTGTTTCTCTAGCACTAGATCTTCCACCACCTCTATAGTCTCTAATTCCATATTTATGAAAATAAGTGAAATCAGCATGTCCAGGTCTAAATAAATCTTTTACATTTGAGTAATCTTTACTTTTTTGATTTTCATTAAAAATTACCATTGAGATTGGAGTTCCAGTTGTTACACCTTCAAATACTCCACTTAAAATCTCAACTTTATCACCTTCTTTTCTAGCTGTTGCATATGCATTTTGTCCAGGTTTTCTTCTATCCATCTCATTTTGAATAAAAGATTCATCTATTTTTATTCCAGCAGGAACTCCATCAACAACACAACCTAAAGCTTTACCGTGACTTTCTCCAAATGTTGTAAATCTAAACTTTTGTCCAAATGTATTCATTTTTTATTACTCTTTTTATTTCTTTAATTTTTCAATTGCTATTTTTGCAACAGCTTGTTGTGCAAGTTTTTTACTTTTACCAATAGCTTTTCCATATGATTTTCCATCTATCCAAATTGATACTTCAAACTCTTTTTTATGGTCAGGTCCATATGAACCTTCAATTTTATATTCAGGAATTGACCCAAATTCTGCTTGCGTTATCTCCTGTAAGGCAGTTTTGTAATCACTAAATAAAACATCAAGATTGATTTTATCATATGAGTTTTCTAATAAGTTTAAAATAATTGGTTTAAGTGTTTCTAAACCCGACTCTAAATATATAGCACCCATAATTGCTTCAAATGCATCTGATAAAATAGAAGCTTTACTTCTACCTTTATTTCTCTCTTCAGCATTTGAAATATAAATATAATCTCCAAGTTTAATATCATTTGCAAGTTTTGTGAAACCTGTTTCATTAACTAAACTAGCTCTTATTTTTGATAAATCACCTTCATTTGATTTTGGAAATTTTTTAAAAAGG
This sequence comes from Arcobacter arenosus, assembly GCF_005771535.1. Taxonomy (NCBI): domain Bacteria; kingdom Pseudomonadati; phylum Campylobacterota; class Epsilonproteobacteria; order Campylobacterales; family Arcobacteraceae; genus Arcobacter; species Arcobacter arenosus. The sequence continues at coordinate 81,706 of NZ_VANU01000005.1, read as the reverse complement.
TATTCCCCAACAATTAAGTTTAAAACGGCATCCCCTAAAAACTCAAGTCTTTCATTGTTATAAGGTTTTTTATAACTTTTATGCGTAAGTGCTTCGATTATCAGATCTTTATTTTTAAACTGATAAGCCAAACACTTTTCTAATTTTGAATAATCATCCATTAATTTATTCTCCCTTTAAATTTTCTGCTTGTGAGCGTGCAAGTATATCACATCTTTCATTATGTTCATGCCCAGCATGACCTTTTACCCAAGTAGCATTGATTTTATGCATACTACTAACTTCTACATATTCCTGCCAAAGTTCTACATTTTTAACAGGTTTTTTTGATGCAGTTTTCCAATTATTTTTAATCCAAGAATTAAGCCATTCATTTATCCCTTTTACAACATATGTTGAATCAGAGATAATATTTACAACACAAGGTTCTTTTAAAGCTTTTAAACCTTCAATTACACCTTTTAATTCCATTTGATTATTTGTTGTATTTTCACATGCACCAGAGAGTTCCTTCTCTTTCCCTTTGTATTCTAAAATAGTTCCCCAGCCACCAGGTCCTGGATTTCCTAAAGATGAACCATCACTGTAGAGATTGATTTCTTTCAACTAAGTCCTTTACTATATTATGTTTTACTCCAAAACTTAAAATTGAGTGACAGTGTGGGCATCTTGTATCAAACATAGGATGTATTTGTTTACATGAACTACAAATAAATTCAAAATCAACTGTAGCTGGAATTTTATGTTCATGTTTATTTAAAGCAATTAAAATATCAAATACAAAGTCATTACTATGGTCTAGTGTATCTAAGTATCCTTTTGCATTGTAAAGTTCATTTAAAAAATCATTTTTTGAAACTTTTTCAAAATCAATATCATCAAAATTTAAATACCACATTAAATCGGTGAATTTTTTTGGTTCAAATTCCTCTAAGTGTTTCCAAAAAAACTCTTTATTGTATCTTAGAAAAAAGTTTGCAACAAGTCTTTGCACTTCATTGTTTTCTTTAAAAATCTTATAAAGTTTTTCACCTTTTTTTTCAAAAGATTCTAATGGATCATTTATTATGCTAAGTGTTTCAATAAAAACTTTATCTTTTTTTGTATCTTCACCAATCTCATCTAAGCACTCGATTACCTCTTTTGCTTTCTCATACTCTTTTAACTTTTCATTAATAATAAGTAGATGGTGGAGAGCTTTTTTATTTCTAGGAGAAAATTTTAAAATTCTTAAAAATATATCCCTTGATCTTTGCATAAAACCACTTTTAAAATATGTTGTTCCAAGTAGTTCTAATAATTCCTCTTTTTTTACTCTATCTGTAACAATCTCTAAAAGTGATAAATAAACTGATATAGCTTTGTTGTAATTACCTTTTTGTAAGAAAGTTGAAGCTAAAAGAATAATTGAATCAAAGGGAAGGTTATAAGTTTTATATAGGTGTACATAATCCTCTTCTTTTAATTTCCCAATTTCAAATCTTCTTAAAAGTTTTTTATAATCTTTTCTAGCCTTTTTCTCTTTATAAACAGAAAAAGAGTGAGTTAAGAAAGATATTGCAAAAATAAGTGCAAAAAGTACTACAACACCAAATAATGGATCTCTATATTCTAAGAGTATACTGTCCAAGAAAAACCTCATTTTAAATTTAAAAGAATATATCATAAAAGGGCATATAAAATAATAAAAAGGTATAATTCTTACTATGATTACAAAAGACTCCATAGAAAATTTAAAAAACCACCTTGATATTGTAGATGTTATTTCACAATATGTAGAATTAAAAAAAAGTGGTGCAAACTTTAAAGCTTGTTGCCCCTTTCATGGAGAAGATACTCCCTCTTTTGTTGTAAGCCCTGCAAAACAAATTTACCATTGTTTTGGTTGTGGTGCAGGTGGGAATAATGCCATTAGTTTCGTAATGGAATATGAAAAACTATCTTTTCCTGAAGCAATTGAAAAATTAGCTTCTATGTACAATTTTAATTTAAGTTATGACGAAACAAATCAGAAAAAACAAGATTTAAAAGTATTAGAAGAGGTTAATAAATTTTATCAAAAACTTTTTGTTAACAACACTATTGCAAAAGAATATATTAAAAAAAGAGGAATCTCAGAGTTTTCAATAGAAAAATTTGAAATAGGATATGCTCCAAGTTCAAGCGATACAATTAATTTTTTAAAAAACAATTATTTTAACCTTGCAGATGCAAAAGAATTGGGTGTAATTGATACAGGACAAAATGGCTTATATTCTAGATTTATTGAACGAATCACTTTCCCTATATATTCACAAAGTGGAAAAATAGTTGGTTTTGGTGGTAGAACAATTACAGGACATAATGCTAAATATGTAAATTCACCCCAAACAAAAATATTTAATAAATCAAAACTACTTTATGGGTATAACCTTGCAAAAGAGCATATATATAAAAGAAATAGAATTATTGTAACAGAAGGTTATTTAGATGTAATTATGCTACATCAAGCAGGTTTTACAACTGCTGTAGCTACACTTGGTACAGCATTGACTAAAGAACATTTACCCTTAATTAGAAGGGGAGAGCCAAGAGTTATTCTTGCTTATGATGGTGATAAAGCTGGTTTGAATGCAGCTTTTAAAGCTTCAGTTATGCTTTCTCAAGGAGATTTTGAAGGTGGTGTTGTTATCTTTGGTGAAGGTAAAGATCCTGCTGATATGGTAAATGATGGAAAAATTGAAGAGTTAAATAAAATATTTGATAATCCAAAACCATTTATTCCTTTTGCAATAGATTACATAATTTCAAAATATGATATAAATGATCCAAGTTCTAAACAAAAAGCACTTTTAGAAGCAAACGATTATTTAAAATCATTGGGGATAATTTATCAAGATGAATATAAAAGATATTTAGCCCAAAGATTAAATGTACGGGAAACTTTAATAAAAACTACAACTGATAATGTAAGACCTACAGAAGTTAACTTAACAAAAATAGATATTGCCGAATTATGTATAATAAAAACAATTTTAGAAAAACCAAGTAGATTAGATAAGGTTTTAGATTTAGTTGACGCTTCTATGTTTGAGTATCATAGAAATGAATTTGAATTATTAATTACAGATATTAAAAATCAAAGTTTTAATGGGATTTTATTAAATGATAAATTAGAAGTTTATGATGATGAAAGATTAAATAGTGAATTATTAGTATTATTACTGAAATTTTATACAAATAAATTAAGAAGTGTTCAATATGATCAGACTTTAGCTTTTAGGGAAAAAGCAACAATGTTGAGAAAAATTAAAGATAATATATATCAATTAAAATTAGGTAAATTAGTAAGTTATAATTTATAATTATTTTTGTAGAATTCAAGCATAAAAAAGAAATCATTAAATTAGGGGTCCCTGAAAAATGGGACATTTTTTAGGGAGAAATAAATGGAATTTTTAGAGAGTAGTAAACTACCAGAGGCAATTGGACCATACTCACAAGCAGTTAGAGCAAATGGATTTATTTATACATCAGCGCAAATACCTTTAACACATGATGGTGATATAGTTGTTAGAGATATTAAAAAACAAACTAGACAAGTATTAGAAAACTTAAAAAACCTACTTGAAGATTCTGGAAGTTCTATGGATAAAGTTATAAAAGTTAATGTACATTTAGAAAATATGGATGATTTTGGTATTGTGAATGTACTATTTGCAGAAGCTTTTGGAGATCATAAACCAGCGAGAACAACTGTTGAAGCAAGAAGATTGCCAATGGGTTCTATGGTAGTTATGGATGCAATTGCATTACCAATAGAATTTAGATAGACTAAAAAAAATCTTAATTGAATTATTGGCTTAAAGAAACTTTAAACTAATATTAGATAATATTTCGTCCCGTTAAAAGTTATAGTAAAAAAGATTGATAAATTAGAGGATTGAAATATGTACGCAATTATTAAGTGTGGTGGTAAGCAGTACAAAGTATCTGAGGGTGATATTTTAGATATAGATTATACTGGTAAAGCTGCTAAAGAAACTTTAGAAATCACTGATGTTTTAGCAATAAACGATGGTGAGTTAAAAACTGGTGATGCTGTATCTACTGCAAAAGTAGAAGCTGAGGTTGTTTTAGATGGAACTGGTGTAAATAGAGATAAAAAAGTTATTATTTACAAAAAAAGAAGAAGAAAAGATTCTAAGTTAAAAAGAGGTTTCAGAAGAAGCTTCACAAAAGTTAGAATTACTAAAATCGCTGCATAAGTTTAAGGAGATAAAGTATGGCTCACAAGAAAGGTCAAGGATCTACTCAGAATAATAGAGATTCAGCTGGAAAAAGACTTGGTGTTAAAAAGTTTGGTGGTGAAACAGTAAGAGCTGGAAATATCATCATTAGACAAAGAGGTACAAAAGTACACTGCGGAGAAAACGTAGGAATTGGAAAAGACCACACTATTTACGCACTAATTGATGGTGTTGTTAAATTTGAAGTAAAAGACAAAGATAGAAAAAAAGTATCTGTATACGCTTCTTAATTTTTCATATAGGTTATAATTTTTAAAAGGGTGTAGTGCTTTTTGCCTACACCCTTTTTTAGTGATTATTAATAATGAAATATTAACTAGATGTTTGATTATTGATAATTTAGGTTTTCTCATAAAGAGAAACATTTTGGCTTCTTAAAATGAAATAAAATTTCACTAAAAAAGAAGTTATATGATTTTGGGTCCCTTGAAAATGGGTACCATTTTAAAGGAATAATTGTGTTTATAGATAGCGTTAAATTTACTGTTTTTTCAGGAAAAGGTGGACAAGGTTGTGCATCATTTAGAAGAGAAAAATTTGTTATTAAAGGTGGTCCTGATGGAGGAGATGGTGGAAAAGGTGGAGATGTTTACTTTCAAGTAGACAACAACACTGATACATTATCTTGGTATAAAGGTAGAGCAGTTTTAAAGGCAAATAATGGAAGACCTGGTGAGGGTAGAAATAAAACTGGTAAATCAGCTGATCCATTAATTTTAGTTGTACCTCCTGGAACTCAAGTTATAGATAATCAAACTGGTGAAGTTTTATTAGACCTTTTAGAAGAGGGACAAAAAGAGTTGTTTCTTGAAGGTGGAAAGGGTGGTTTAGGTAACACTCATTTTAAAAACGCAAGTAATCAAAGACCAACATACTGCCAGCCTGGACTTCCTGGGCAAAGTCTTGAGATTAGACTTGAATTAAAACTTATTGCTGATGTTGGTTTAGTGGGATATCCAAATGTAGGAAAATCTACGTTAATTTCGACTTCGTCAAATGCAAGTCCCGAGATTGCAAACTATGAGTTTACAACTATTACTCCAAAATTAGGTGTTGTTGAAGTTGGTGATTTTAACTCTTTTGTTATGGCTGATATTCCTGGAATTATTGATGGAGCATCAGAAGGAAGAGGATTAGGTTTAGAGTTTTTAAAACATATTGAAAGAACAAAAACTTTACTTTTTATGATAGATATCGCAAACTATAGAACAACAATTGAACAATACCAAGTATTAAAAGAAGAGGTGAAAAAATTCTCAACTGAACTTAGTGGAAGAAATTTTGCTATTGCCTTAACAAAAGTTGATGCATATTACGGAGAAGATTTAGAAGGGGATATTAAAGCTTTTATTGAAGATATTGGACTAGAAGTAAGTTCTTCAAATGAATATGGATTTGATAAATCATTACCATATTATGTTCAAGATTTAACTTTTAATAAATTTGATGAACAAAAACCATTTTTTGTATTACCAATTTCATCAGTAACACACTTAAACACAAATTCAATTAGATTTGCTTTATATGAGCTAATAGGACAAAACAAGTGATAAAAAGATTAGTTATAAAAGTAGGAAGCGCAGTTTTACGAGAAGACAGCGTTTTAGCAGTAGATAGACTTAATAATTTAGTTGATTTAATTGCAAAGCTTAAAAACGAAAAAGGTTATGAGATAATTTTAGTTAGTTCTGGTGCTGTTGCTGCTGGTAATACTGTATTAAATCTTGATAGAATTGAAGTATTAAATAGACAAGTATTAGCTGCAATTGGTCAACCTTTACTAATGAAACATTATAAAAGAAGATTTAGAGAACACAATTTAAAATGTGCACAGATGTTACTTGTAGAAGAGGATTTTGATTCAAGAAAAAGATCTGCAAATGCAAAAGGTGTAATGGAAATACTTTTAAAAAACAATATTATTCCTATTTTAAATGAAAATGATGTAATTGCAAATCAAGAATTATTAATTGGTGATAATGATCAACTTGCAGCTCGAGCAGCTTATTTCTTTGATGCAGATATGTTAGCTATTTTATCTGACATAGATGGATTATATGATAGTAATCCCCATGAAAATCTAAATGCAAAAATGAGAAAAATTGTAGAAAAAATAAAAGAGTACGAATTGGAAATGAAACACACTCCAAATTCTGAATTTGCTACAGGGGGAATAGTTACTAAACTTAAAGCTGCTGATTATGTAATGAAAAGAGGTATCCCTATGTACCTAACTTCAGGATTTGATTTAACAAATGCATATGATTTTTTAGTAGAAGAAAATCATAAAAGTGGAACACTTTTTAAAGCAATAAAAGGATAAAAATGTCTAAAAAAATTTTGTTTATGGGTACACCTGATTATGCAACAAAAATTTTTGAAGAGATTTTAGATAGTTCATATGAGCTTGTTGGACTTTTTACTCAGCCTGATAAACCAGTAGGAAGAAAACAAGTTATTACTCCTCCTCACATTAAACAGTTCTGTTTGGATAAAAATCTTGATATCCCTATTTTTCAACCTGAAAAATTAAGGGGAAATCAAGAGGCAAAAAAACAAATAGAAGCGTTAAATCCAGATTATATAATTGTTGCAGCCTATGGACAAATTTTGCCAAAAGAGATTTTAGATATTGCTCCATGTATAAATCTTCATGCATCTTTATTACCTAAATATAGAGGTGCAAGTCCTATTCAAGAATCGCTGTTAAATGATGATGAATTTACAGGGGTAACTTCAATGTTAATGGAAGAGGGACTTGATTCAGGAGATATTTTAGGTTTACAATATCTTAAAATCACACCAACTATGGATGTTGTTGAAGCTTTTAATAAGTTATCTGATATAGCTGCAAAATTAACAATAACTACATTAGATAACTTTGAAAATATAAATCCATTAAAACAAAATGAATCGGAAGTTAGTTTTTGTAAAAAAATAAAAAAAGAAGATGGTGAAGTTGATTTTATAAGTGCAAAAAAACTTCATTTAAAGTACAAAGCTTATTCTTTTTGGCCAGGTGTTTTTTTGAATTCAGGTTTAAAAATAAAAGATATTACACTAATTGAAAACTCTTCTTTAAACAAAGAGGGTGAAATTTTAGATATTAAAAAAGATTCTATTTTAGTATCTTGTAAAAAAGGATCTATAGAAATTAAAACCATCCAAGCTCCTTCAAAAAAAGCTGTTAATGCTACAGACTATATAAGAGGTAAAAGATTAGAAATTGGTGACATTTTAAAATAATCTTGTTATAATGAAAACAAATTATTTTAAGTGAAAAAATGGAAGAAGAAATTTCTGATATATATGATCCCAATCTTTTTAAACTAAACGATTTTGATGTTTTATTGCAAAAAATATTAAAACATGCAAGATCTGTGTTAAATGCTGAAGCTGGAAGTATATATATAACAGAAGGCGATTTCTTATCTTTTAATGTTTTTCAAAATGATGCAATGTCATATGAAAATATCTATAGACAATTTTATTCTTTAAAAGATGTTAAACTCTCATTAAGTGAACAAGAAAAATATTTAGCGGTAAAATCATTTATTTTAGATAAAACTATAGCCATTGATGATGTGTATGAAGTTGAAGAGTTCGATTTCTTGGGTGTTAAAGAGTTTGATAAACGATTTAATTATAGAACAAAATCAATTATTACCACTCCTATTGTTCATCCTATAGAAAATAAAAAGTTAGGAGTTTTACAACTTCTAAATAAATCTGAAAATGATAAGCTTGTACCTTTTACTGATAAAGATAAAGAGGTTATTTCAATGGTTAGCTCTTTTATTGCATTATCAATTTCAAAAGCACAAGATGATATTGAAAAATTAAAAATGTTAAATGAAGAACTTGAAGTAGCTAATAAATTATTAGAAAAAAGAATTCAAAAAGAAGTAATTGAAAGTGAAAAAAAATCTGCAATTATTTATCACCAAAGTAAATTAGCATTTGTAGGAGAAATGATTGGAAATATTGCCCATCAATGGAGGCAACCTTTAAGTGCTATTAGTACAATTGCAAGTGGGTTAAGTCTTCATATTGAAATGGGTATTTACAATAAAAAAAATGCAAAAAATAGTTTAGACAATATTGTTAAAACTACAAAACATCTATCTCAAACAATTGATGATTTTAGAGATTTTTATAAAAAAGATAAATCTAAAAACTTTTTTAATTTAAGAAAAAATATTGAACAAAGCCTTTCCATTGTTGAGGCTTCATTATTAAGTGAATATATTGAAGTTGTAAAAGATTTTGATGATTCTTTAAAAATTTATGGATATGAAAATGAGATGAAACAAGCTTTTTTAAATATTATTCAAAATTCTAACGATGCTTTAGTAAGAAATATTTCAAAAGATAAAAAAAGATATATATTTATATCTTCTAAAAAAGTTGATGAAAAAGTTGTTATTGAGATAAAAGATAATGCCTGGGGAATAGATGAAAATATATTACCAAAAATTTTTGAACAAAACTTTACAACAAAAGAGAGTGATGGTGGAACAGGTATAGGTCTTTATATGACAAGAAAGATTATCGAAGAGAATATGCATGGTACGATTAAAGTATCAAATAGTGAATATATTTACAAAAATAAAAAGTATAAAGGTGCACTTTTTACTATTACTATTTAAGTTAAATATTCATAAATAGTTTATCTATTCTTTTAGATATGTAAGTTAAAATTACTCATGGAAATTATTATTTTAGAAGAAGTAGACTCTACTCATACATATTTAAAAAACAAAATCAAAGAGGAAGGTTTTACTTATCCAATTTGTATAACTGCAAAAAAACAAACAAATGGTATAGGAAGTAGGGGAAACTCTTGGCAAGGTAAAGAAGGAAATTTGTTTTTTTCTTTTGTTTTAGAGAAAAAAAATCTTCCAAAAGATTTACAACTTCAAAGTGCTTCAATATATTTTTCTTTTATTCTAAAAAAAGTATTAAGCTCTTTAGGCTCTAGTTTATGGTTGAAGTGGCCAAATGACTTTTATATTGATGATAAAAAAATTGGTGGGACTATCACAACTGCAACAAAAGATTTAGTACTTTGTGGAATAGGATTAAATCTAATTGAAGTTAGTTCTGATTTTGGAAAACTTGATATAAATATTGATATAAAGGAAACTTTAGAAAACTATTTTAAAAAGTTAGAATTTGAACAATCTTGGAAGCAGATTTTTAGCGAATATAAGATAGAATTCAAAAAAAGCGAAAATTTCACAGCTACAATAAATAACAATAAAATTTCTTTAAAAAAAGCTATTTTAAATGAAGATGGCTCTATTGAAATTAATAATACAAGGGTTTTTAGTTTAAGATGACAGAAGTAATTGCAATTGCAAATCAAAAAGGTGGTGTAGGAAAAACTACGACTGCCGTAAATTTAAGTGCAGCATTAGCCTTAGACGGGAAAAGAGTTTTACTTATTGATGCCGATCCACAAGCAAACGCAACAACCTCTTTGGGTTTCCATAGAGATACTTATGAGTATAATATCTATCATGTAATGTTAGGGACAAAAGAGTTGTCTGAAATCATTCTTGACAGTGAAATAGAAAACTTAAAAGTTGCACCATCAAATATTGGCTTAGTTGGTATTGAAAAAGAGTTTTATAAACAAAACCAAGACAGAGAATTGGTTTTAAAAAGAAAAATTGATCCAGTTAGAAAAGACTTTGATTATATTATAATTGATTCACCTCCAGCACTTGGACCTATTACTATAAATACATTAAGTGCGTCAAACTCAGTATTGATTCCAATTCAATGTGAGTTTTTTGCTTTAGAGGGTTTAGCACAACTATTAAATACAATTAAATTAGTAAAACAAACTATCAATAGAGGATTACAAATTAGAGGTTTCTTACCAACTATGTATTCTTCTCAAAACAATTTATCTAAACAAGTGTTTGCTGATTTAGCACAGCATTTTGAAAGTAAATTATTTAAAGTTGATGAATCATCATATGTTGTTATTCCAAGAAATATTAAACTTGCAGAATCTCCAAGTTTTGGAAAACCAATTATGTTATATGATTCAATGGCAGTTGGTACAAAAGCTTATACAAATTTAGCAAGAGCAATTGCAGGTTAATTTTAAAATTAGGATAAACTATGGCATTAGGTAGAGGACTTGGGGAACTTTTAGGTGAAGTTGAAACAGCTTACAACAACTCAAATAATTATGATAAAACTAATAACAATAATAAGATTGTTGAATTAGATATTAATGAAATCAAACCAAACCCTAATCAACCAAGAAAGATTTTTGATGAAGAAAAGTTAAAAGAGCTTTCTGATTCAATCTCATCTCATGGTTTACTACAGCCTATTACTGTAATTAAAGACAAAATAGATGGTTACATTTTAATTGCAGGTGAAAGAAGATTAAAGGCACATAAGTTAGCTAATCTTGATACAATCAAAGCAATTATTATTGATATTGAAGAGTTTAAATTAAGGGAATTAGCTTTAATTGAAAATATTCAAAGAGATGATTTAAATATTATTGAATTAGCTTATTCTTATGCACAATTAATTAATGAACACTCAATAACTCATGAAGAACTTTCTAAAAAAGTTTTTAAATCTAGAACATCAATTACAAACACGCTTAGGCTTTTACAATTAAGTTCATATGTACAACAATTGTTAGCAAATAACAAAATTAGTGCAGGACATGGAAAAGTTATGCTAGGCCTAGATGATGAGCAACAAAGAATAGTTGCTGACTCAATCATTGGACAAAAGTTGTCAGTTAGGGAAACAGAAACTTTAGTTAAAAAATTAAAATCATCAAAAGATGATTCTTCTGATAAAAAGGCTAAAACAAAAATCAAAAACTTTGATTTTAAACCACTTGAATCAGCCATTGAAAATCTTAAAAAATCTAACTTAAAAGTTAAGGCTGAAAAAAACTATTTTAAGATAGAAATCAAGTCTCAAGAAGATATTGAGAAGATTTCTAATTACTTTGGTAACACTTTTTAAAATTCTTTTCTTAATTTACTCATTTTAATATAAGTTTATAGTACTTTTGGATAAAATTTAGGCAGTTTTAGTCAAACTAAACTGTAAAAAATATGGAGGAATGAATGTTAGACATAAGTCCTGTATTATTGCTAGGTACGGCAGTAATCTTTCTTTTAGTTGTTGCTAGACTAAACAGCTGTCTATTTACACCTCTATTAAAGCATATGGATGATAGAGCAGAGTCGATTAAAAAAGACTTGGCAAATGCTCAATCAAACTCTGCTGATGTAGATGGGATGTTAGAAGAAGCAAATCATGTAATTGCTGAAGCTAAAAAAGAAGCAGCTGCAATTAGAGAACAAGCATACAACGAAGCGAAAGAGGTTGCTGATGCAAAGCTTGCAAGTGCTAAAGAGGATCTAGAAGCTAAATCTGCAAACTTTATAAAAGATTTAGAAGCAGAGAAAAAAGCTTTAAAAGAATCATTAGTAGCTGCAATGCCTCAATTTAATGAGAGCTTAAAAGCTAAGATTAGCTCAATTTAATTAGGAGGTTAGGGTTGAAAAAATTATTATTACTTGGATTAGCGCTAGCTCCTGTAGCAATGTTCGCTAGTAGTGAAGGTGCGGAAACAAACTATGATATAGTTCAAAGAACCGTTAACTTTATAATTTTTGCTGGAATTTTATGGTACTTGCTTGCTGATAAAATCAAAGCATTCTTTGCAGATAGAACTGCTTCAATTCAAGCAGAGCTTGATAAAGTACAAGATACTTTAAAAGCTTCAAAAGATAAAGTAGAAGATGCAAATAAAAAACTTGAAGAATCAAAAGCTTTAGCAGCAGAAATTGTAGAAACTGCAAAAGCAGATATTGATTCTGTTAAGAAAAAAGTTGCTGAAGCAGTTGATGCTGAAATCGCAAACTTAAACAAAAGCTTTGACGAAAGAGTTAAAGTTGAAACTTCTAAAGCTAAGAAACAAATTGTTTCTGAAATTCTTGAAGAGCTATTAAGTTCAGACAATGTTTCTTTATCACAAGATGAGTTAGCAAATATTGTTCTTAAGAAGGTAGCGTAATGAATGATTTAATAGCAAAAAGATATGTTAAGGCATTATTAGATGGTAGAGATGTTGAGTCTGCAACTGCTATTTGTAATGATTTAAAAGCTATTTCTTCAGCTTTTGCTGATGAGAAGTTTGTATCTATTATAGCTTCATCAGAAGTTAGAAATAGTGAAAAAGTTGAATTAGTTATTTCATTTATTGAAAATAGCGGAGATGACTTAAAGAATTTTGTTAAGTTACTAGGGGCTAACAAAAGACTTGAACTTATCCCAGAAATTGTTAAAGATTTAGAATCTAAAATAGCAATAATGAATAACTCATATACAGGTGTAGTGTACACTAACAATGAATTAGATGCAAAATATATGTCTTCAATAGAAGAACAATTTAGTAAAAAATTTAATGTTAATTTATCACTATCACAAAACGTTTGTGATTATGATGGTATCAAGGTAGATATAGATTCTCTTGGTGTTGAGATTTCATTCTCAAAAGAGAGACTTAAGTCACAAATGATTGATCATATTTTAAAAGCAGTTTAGAACTTATAAAGGAGAAATTGAATGGGTGCAAAAATTCAAGCAGATGAAATCAGTTCAATCATCAAAGAAAGAATTGATAACTTTGAATTAAATGTAGATGTTAACGAAACGGGAAAAATCATCTCTTTTGCAGATGGTATTGCACAAGTATACGGTCTTAAGAACGTTATGGCTGGAGAAATTGTAGAGTTTGAAAATGGTGAGAGAGGTCTTGCTTCAAACTTAGAAGAGTCTTCAGTTGGTGTTGTTGTACTTGGATCAGGAGAAGGGTTAAGAGAAGGTTCTTCTTGTAAGAGATTAGGTAAATTATTAGAGACTCCAGTTGGTGAAGGTATGGTTGGAAGAGTTGTAAATGCTCTTGGTGATCCTATTGATGGTAAAGGTGCAATTGAATCATCAGAATCAAGATTTGTTGAAGAAAAAGCTCCTGGAATCATGGCAAGAAAATCTGTACATGAGCCATTACAAACTGGTATTAAAGCAATTGATGCACTTGTTCCAATTGGAAGAGGACAAAGAGAGCTTATTATTGGAGATAGACAAACTGGTAAAACTACAGTTGCTATTGATACAATTCTTAACCAAAAAGGTGAAGATGTAATTTGTATTTATGTTGCAATTGGACAAAAAGCTTCTTCTGTTGCTTCTGTTGTTAGAACATTAGAAGAATCAGGTGCTATGGATTATACAATTGTTGTTAATGCAGGTGCTTCTGAATCTTCAGCTTTACAATTCTTAGCTCCATATACTGGTGTTACAATTGGTGAGTACTTTAGAGATAATGGTAAACACGCACTTATCGTTTATGATGATTTATCAAAACACGCAGTTGCATATAGAGAAATGTCTTTATTATTAAGAAGACCTCCAGGTAGAGAGGCGTTCCCAGGGGATGTATTCTATCTACACTCAAGATTATTAGAAAGAGCTGCTAAACTTTCAGATGAAAGAGGTGCTGGTTCTATGACTGCATTACCAATCATTGAAACACAAGCTGGTGACGTTGCTGCATATATTCCAACAAACGTAATTTCTATTACAGATGGACAAATTTTCCTTGAAACTAACCTATTTAACTCTGGTATTAGACCAGCTATTAACGTAGGTTTATCAGTATCAAGAGTTGGTGGTGCTGCACAAATCAAAGCTACTAAACAAGTTGCTGGTACATTAAAATTATCTCTTGCACAATTTAGAGAGCTTGAAGCATTCGCACAGTTTGCATCTGACCTTGACGAAAGTACAAGAAAAGAGTTAGAACTTGGTCAAAGAATGGTTGAAGTATTAAAACAAGGTGTTAATAAGCCATTAGTAATTGAAAAACAAATCGTTATCATCTATGCTGGTACAAAAGGTTACTTAGAAGATGTAGCTGTTGAAGATGTTGTAAGATTTGAAGAAGAATTACATGCATTTATTGAGCAAAAATATGCAAATATTTTAGATTCAATTAAAACAGCAAAAAAACTTGAAGAAGATACTGAAACAGCATTAAAAGCTGCATTAGAAGAGTTCAAAACTGTTTTCAGCGCAAAATAAGGATAGTCTATGGCTAACTTAAAAGAGATTAAATTAAAAATTGGAAGTGTTAAAAACACTCAGAAGACTACAAAAGCTATGAAGCTTGTATCTTCTGCAAAACTTACTAGAACTAGACAATTGTCTGAACAAGCTAGAAGTTATGCAAAGAAGATTAATGAAGTTCTTTCTGAGATTGCAAACAGAGTTAGCAAAGTTCAAGATGGTGGAAATGATAGTAAAGCATTTGTACCAGTTGAAAACCCAAAAACTGTTGATTTAGTTTTTGTAACTGCTGACAAAGGTCTTTGTGGTGGTTTTAACATGGCAACAATCAAAACAGTTAGTAAATTAGCAGCTGAGTATGAAGCAAAAGGTACAAAAGTTAGATATAGAGTAGCAGGAAGAAAAGGTGTTGACTACTTTTCATTCCAAGGTGTTCAATTAACACAAAAAGTATCTGACTTATCTTCTGCTCCAGATTATGATAGAGCTGCAGAGTTTATTGGTGAGGTTGTTAAAGACTTCCAAAACGGTGAGACAGATAAAGTTGTACTGGTTTATAATGGATTCTTAAATATGCTTACTCAAGAGATTAGAGTAAGAGATTTATTACCAATCAGTTTAGAAGATGTTGAAGTTTCTGAAAATGAATCTTCAATGTTAGAAATTGAACCAGATGATGATGAAGAAGTGTTAGAAGAATTAACTGCTAAATACATTGATTTTAATATGTATTACTCTTTAATTGATTCATTAGCTGCAGAGCATAGTGCTAGAATGCAAGCAATGGACGCTGCAACAACAAATGCAAAAGAGAGAGTTGATTCATTAACAGTTGAATATAATAAAGCTAGACAAGCTGCAATTACAACAGAGCTGATTGAAATTATCAGTGGTGTTGAAGCATTAAAATAATTTAAAGGAGCTGCCCGTATGAAAGGTAAAATTATTCAGGTAATGGGTCCTGTTGTTGACGTAGAGTTCGACGGATACTTACCAGAAATTAATGAAGCAATCGAAGTTACATTAACTGATGCAAACGCAGACAGATTAGTACTTGAAGTTGCTGCACACATTGGTGATAGCAGAGTTAGAACTATTGCTATGGATATGACTGAAGGTTTACAAAGAGGTCAAGAGTGTATTTCTCTAGGTGGACCTATTCAAGTTCCAGTTGGTGAAGCTGTACTTGGAAGAATCTTTAACGTAATTGGTGAACCAGTTGATGAAGGTGAAGCAATTCCTGAAGATACAACAAAATGGTCAATCCACAGAGCTGCTCCTACTTTCGAAGAGCAATCTACAAAAACAGAAATGTTTGAAACTGGTATTAAAGTAGTTGACTTACTTGCTCCATATTCAAAAGGTGGTAAAGTTGGACTATTCGGTGGTGCTGGAGTTGGTAAAACGGTTATTATTATGGAGTTAATCCATAACGTTGCATTTAAACACTCTGGTTACTCAGTATTTGCTGGTGTTGGTGAAAGAACAAGAGAAGGTAATGACCTTTATCATGAAATGAAAGACTCTAACGTACTTGACAAAGTTGCATTATGTTATGGTCAAATGTCTGAGCCTCCAGGTGCAAGAAACAGAATTGCATTAACTGGTCTTACAATGGCTGAGTACTTTAGAGATGAAAAAGGTCTTGATGTACTTATGTTCGTTGATAACATCTTTAGATTTGCACAATCTGGTTCTGAGATGTCTGCACTTCTTGGAAGAATCCCTTCAGCAGTTGGTTACCAACCAACACTTGCTTCAGAAATGGGTAAATTACAAGAAAGAATTACATCTACAAACAAAGGTTCTATTACTTCTGTTCAAGCAGTATATGTACCTGCGGATGACTTAACTGACCCAGCTCCTGCTTCAGTATTCGCACACTTAGATGCAACAACAGTACTTAACAGAAAAATTGCAGAAAAAGGTATTTACCCTGCAGTTGATCCACTAGATTCTACTTCAAGAATTCTTGCAGCAGATATCTTAGGTCAAGAGCACTATGATGTAGCAAGAGGTGTTCAATCAGTTCTTCAAAAATACAAAGATTTACAAGATATTATTGCAATTCTTGGTATGGATGAGTTATCTGAAGAAGATAAACTTGTTGTTGCAAGAGCTAGAAAAATTGAAAGATTCCTTTCTCAACCATTCTTCGTTGCTGAAGTATTTACAGGATCTCCTGGTAAATATGTTGAGCTTAAAGATACAATTGCAGGATTCAAAGGTATCTTAGATGGTAAATACGATGATATTCCAGAAATGGCATTCTATATGGTAGGTGGAATTGACGAGGTTTTAGCAAAAGCTGAAGGAATGAAATAATTAAAGGCGGCTTTATGGATACATTAAAATTATCGATAGTTGCACCAAATGGTCAAATTTTTAGTGATGAAGTAAAGAGTGTAACTCTTCCTGGAAAAGAGGGAGAGTTCGGTGTTCTACCAGGACACGCTTCTTTAGTTTCTTCTCTAACAGTTGGCGTAATTATTATAGAAAAAGCAGACTCAACTGAAGCTGTCGCTATTAATTGGGGACATGTAAAAGTTAGTGAATCATCTGTTGATTGTTTAGTTGATGGAGCAGTTGCTCTAACAGCTGGAAAAGATTCAGAAATCGCTAAAAATATTGAGGCTGCAAAAGACTTAGTTAACTCTGTTAAAGATGCAAACGTATCATTAGCAGCAGTTGAAGCTAAAATCAACTCTTTCGCGTAAGAAAAGAATGATTGATACAGCTTTAGATTATTTAGGTAATGGTAGTGCAATAACACTTTTAGTGTTATTGACACTCTCATTCTACTTCGTTTTATGTTTTTGGATTTTTATTTATAGATTTTTATCTATTAAATCTTCTATTTTCAATGAAAAAAAATCTCTTGATGACTTAACTTCTAGAAGTTCTACTTTATCTCCCATGTCTGCATTACACAAATGTTCAAATAGTGTTCATACAAAAGAGATATTAAATGCTTGTGAAATTAATATTATAAAAGATGCAAGTGTTGGTATAACATGGTTGTCAATTATTGCTTCAACTGCACCTTTTGTTGGTTTATTTGGTACAGTAGTTGGTATTCTTGAGTCATTTGCAAAATTTTCAAATGAAAGTAAGGTTGGTTTTTCTGTTATCGCTCCAGCAATTAGTGAAGCTTTAGTAGCAACTGCAGCTGGTATTTTTGTAGCTATATTTGCTTATACTTTTCATCAAATACTTACAAGAAAAGTTTATGAGTTAAATACTTATATAAAGGCACAATCAGAAATTTTAATAGCTAAAGGGTAAATCGTGTTTGATTACAACCAAAAACCTGATTTAAATATTACTCCTTTAGTTGATATTATGTTGGTATTGCTTGCTATACTTATGGTAACAGCACCAGTTATTGAGTTTGAAGAACCTATTAATCTTCCTCAAGGAAGTGCCACACAATCTATTCAAGCAGTAAAAAAAATCAATATATTAATAACAAAAGATAGAATGGTAATTGTAAATAAAAAGAAATATGAACTTGATAGTTTCCCTGACAACTTTGTTTTATTTGCAAAGGAACAAGATAGAAATATTCCAATTCATATAAGAGCAGAAAAAACTTTAATTTATAATGATATTATGTTTGTATTAAAATCGGTAAAAGAAGCTGGTTTTTACAAAGTAGCATTAATAACTGATGGGTAATTATGGAAAAAAAAGGTATTTTTTATCTATCTGGATTCTTATCAATTACAGTTTATTTAGCAATTTGTTTTTCTTTTTTACTTTATATTTATGCACCAAAACCAAAAAAATATGATTCTTCAAAAACAACTGTTTTAGAATTAGAATTGATTTCAACAAAGGCAACTGAAAAAAAAGTTGCAAAGAAAAGTGTTCAAAAACCTGAACCTAAAGAAGTAGTGAAAAAATCAACATCAAGATCAAATGAACAAAAAGGGGTTGATGCAAAATCACTTTTTGCAAAAGTAAAAACAACTGCAAAAAAAGTTGTTAAAGAAAATACTAGTACAGTAAAAGAATCATTAGACCCAAGTAGATTTAAATCAAAGTTTCAAAAACAAAAGAAAACTGATAATTTAAATGTTAATAAACTTTTAAATGATACAAAAACTACAACTAATATGCCAAAAACATCTGCTACATCAAATGGTGAAGAGCATGAGTATTTTTCAAAAATTAAAGAGATTTTATGGCAAAGATGGAATCCATCACTTTTAGAAGCTGGACTTACAGTAAAAGTTCTTGTAATGATTACAAATGATGGAGTATTTGATTATAGAGTAATGAAATATTCTAGTAATGACAGATTTGACCAATCATTAAAAGAGTTTTTAGAAAGTCAAAAAAATGAAAGCTTTCCTACACACAAAATTAACTCTAAAGTTGATATTATTATAAACTTTAAATCAGAAGGATAAATAAATGATAAAAAAATTAATTGTTTCAGTTTTAATATTTTCTATTTCTGTTTTTGCAGCTGATGCAGAACTTGATATTGTAAAAAACTCTACAAATCTTCCAAAAGTAGAGATTGGTGTTTCACCTAATACAATGAAGAAATCATTAACAACTAAGATTAAAAAAATGATTGAAAAAGATTTAGAAGTAAGCGGTCATTTTGATGTTTTAAAATCAAATGAAAGTGTTGATTATAACTCTATGCCGAATATTCTTACTCTTTCAAACAGAGGTACAGATTTATTTTTAAATATAAATACTCAAGTTAGTGGTTTTGGTGGTATATCTATTATGGTTAAACTATTTGATATAAATACAAGACAGCTAGTATTTAATAGAAGTTTTACAACATCACTAGAAGATAGATATCCATTTTTAGCTCATCGAATCTCAATTGCTATTAATAAACATCTTAAAGCTCCATCAATTGAGTGGATGGATAAATTTGTTTTATTTTCACAATATAAAGAGGCAAGAAAAGCTGATATTATAATTGCAGATTATACTTTAACTTTTCAAAAAGCAGTTATTCGAGGTGGGCTGAATATTTTCCCTAAATGGGCAGATAAAAATAAACAAGAAGAATTTTATTACACAACTTATGACAAAGGTATCCCAACACTTGTAAAAACAAATCTTTATACTAGAAAAAGAGAAGTAATTATGAAAAGTGAGGGGATGATAGTAGCTTCTGATATAAGTGAAGATGGGAAAAAGGTATTAATTACTGCAAGCCCAGAATATCAACCAGATATTTATCTTTATGATACAAGAAATAAATCTAAAATTAGACTTACTACTTATAAAGGGATTGATGTTGGAGCAAGATTTGTTGAAAACGATTCAAAAATAGTTTTTGTTTCTGATAGATTAAGTTACCCAAATATTTTTGCAAAAAAACTGGGAAGTAGGGGAGTTGAAAGATTAGTTTATCATGGAAAAAATAATTCGTCTGCAACAACATTTAAAGATTATATAGTTTATACAAGTAGAGATAAAGGGAATGAATTTGGTGATTTCGCTTTTAATCTATATTTGATGTCTACAAAATCAGATTATCTAAAAAGGTTAACTGCAAGTGGAAGTAATCAATTTCCTAAATTTTCTCCAGATGGTGAATCTATAATTTTCCTAAAAACAGTTAAGGATAGAAGTTCTATTGGAATTATTAGACTTAATCATGATAAATCATATTTATTCCCCCTTGAAAATGGAAAAATTCAGTCTATAGATTGGTAATAAACAAAGGGGTATTTAAGATAATGTATAATAATTTTACAAGATATACAAAATCTCAAAAACCCTTGTAAACCGCGCTTAAGTTTAGATTTAGTAAAATCAATTGAAATTTTATATAAGGAAACAACGCCATGAAGAAATTAAGCATTTACACTTTCTTAGTTGCAGCAGTATTATTTACTGGATGTAGTCAAAAAGAGGTTGAAGTTGGAACTGAAGCTCCAAAAAACTCTGAATCAGCATTAAATAATATTGATAACTCTAATATTCAAGATGAAGTTATTAATGATGCAATGTTAGAAAGAGCAGATAACGGTTATTATTATATGATTAATGGAGAAAAAGTATTTATTGAAAACATCTATTTTGGATTTGATAAATATAACTTAACAACTGAAATGAAAGATGTAGCAAAATCTAATGCTTCAAAATTAGCAGGTGTTCAAGCTGGAACTACAATTAAAGTTGAAGGTAACTGCGATGAGTGGGGAACAGACGAGTATAACTATGCATTAGGTTTAAAAAGAGCAAAAGTTGTAAAAGATGCTTTAGTTATGGACGGTATTGCTTCAAATGCTGTTTCTGTAGTTAGTTTTGGTGAAAGTAATCCTGTATGTACTGACAAAAATAAAGAGTGTTGGTCAAAAAACAGAAGATCTGAGCACAAATTAGTTAAGTAATTTATGAAAAAACTTGCACTAACTTTCTTTTTATTTGGTGCCATCGCTGGGGCTGAAGAGGTCTCAGCTTTTGGTGCGGGAGATTTAAATTCAAAAAATCCTTATGGATTAAACTCTACTGAAAAAAATTTACTTAAAACAAGAAAAACTTTAGAAAATGTTGATTCAAAAGTTAAAGATGTTAAATTGTCTTTAGAATCAATTAATGAAAGAATAGATGGATTAGAATCTATTTATGAAGGTGATTCTCAAAAATTAAATACTTCAGTTTTAAAGATAAATGAGATTATCAAAAAAGTTGAAGAGAATTCAACACTTACTGAAAAACACCGTGCAGATATTGAACAAATTTTATTAATGCAAGAGGAGTTTGCAAAAAATATTGCAAATTTGAAACTTGCTGTAAAAAAATTAAGTGACACAATAAACAAAATTAATAAAAGCTATATTTCAGAGAAAGAGTTTAAATCAAATATGAGTCAGTTTATTACTAGGGAAGAATTTGAAGCTTTAAAAAAATCTTTAGGTGTAAAAACTAGTAATAAATCTACAGCAAAACCTAAAACAAAAAAGGTATCATCCGATTTAAGTAGTGAAGATATGTTCAATGAAGCATATAGACTATTTAAAAAGGATTGGTTTACAAAAGCAATTCCTATGTTTGAGGAATTAATTGAGAGAGACTATAAGCCTGCGGCAAGTAATTTTTATCTTGGTAATATGTGGTATTACCGTGAAAAATATGATGATGCCATTAGGTATTTTAAAACTTCAGCAATGTTGTATGACAAAGCTGATTATATGCCTGAATTACTTCTTCACAGTGCAATTGCCTTTGAAGAAACAAATGATTTAGGAAATGCAGTTAATTTTTATACCTCTGTAATTGATATTTATCCAAATTCAAAAGAGGCAAAAGAAGCTGAAAAAAAATTAAGAAAATTAAAATAAAATTTATAAAGGAAAATGATGTCAAAAGTAATTGGTATTGAATATAGTTTAAAAGATGCAAACTCTGGTGAGCAACTAGACTCAAATGTTGGTGGAGCTCCTTTAGAGTTTATTTCTGGTAGAGGTCAAATTATTCCTGGTTTAGAGTCTAAACTAGTTGAAATGGCTGAAAATGAGCAAGCTGATGTTATGGTTCAACCAGCTGAAGCTTATGGTGAGTACAATGAAGAAGCAATGCAAACTCTTCCAAAAGAGCAATTTGCAGGAATTGAATTAACTGAAGGTATGACTTTATATGGAACTGGTGAGCAAGGTGAAACAGTTCAAGTAACTGTTAAATCTTTTACTGATTCTGATGTAACAATTGATTATAATCACCCAATGGCTGGTAAAACTTTAATGTTCTCAGTTACTGTATTATCTTTAAGAGATGCAACTGAAGAAGAGATCCAAACTGGTGTAGTTGGTGGAATGGCTGCTATGGGTGGTGGATGCTGCGGTGGTGGCGGACATGATCATGGTGAAGGTGGAGGATGTTGTTCATCTGAGCCTCAACCACAACAATCACACGGTGGATGTGGTTGTAGCCATTAGTTCGCAGTTTGCGAAAATATATAGTTTTAAAAGTAAGTTAAAACTAAAGATAAAGCCCAAGAGTTCGTCACTCTTGGGCTTTTTTATTTATATGAATAAAAACTTTCAGTATAATACTGCTCAATTTTAAATTTAAAAGGTAAAAGAGATGAAAAAAGTAGCTTTTATTTTCCCAGGTCAGGGAAGTCAATCTGTAGGAATGGGAAAAGATTTTTTTGAAAATAGCGATATCGCTAAAGAGATGATTAGTAAAGCTAGCAAAAGATTAAATATAAACTTTGAAGAACTTCTTTTTGAAGAAAATGATAAATTAGGACAAACAGAATATACACAACCTGCAATTTTGCTTGTAAGTTCAATTGCAAATGCGATTTTTAAAGAAAAATGTGATGTTGTTCCAGAATTTGTATTAGGACATTCTCTTGGAGAATTTTCAGCATTAGTTGCTGTTGGAGCATTAGATTATTTAGATGCAGTTGAATTAGTTCATAGAAGAGGACTTTTTATGAATGAAGCTTGTTCAGGTGGAGGTGCAGGTATGATGGCACTAGTTGGACTTGGAGATAAAATTGTTGAAGATATTTGTAAAGAGCAACAAGAACTTGGAAAACAAGTTTGGCCAGCAAATTATAATATGGATGGACAATTAGTTTTAGCAGGTATTAAAGCTGACCTAGAAAGCTTAGTTGATACATTTAAAGAAGCAGGAGCAAAAAGAGCAATTGTACTTGATATGAGTGTTGCATCGCATTGTGAACTTTTAACATCAGCAGTTGAAAATTTAAAACCATATTTAGAAGAGTATTTAAAAGATGAATTTTCACCAGTTATTTCAAATGTAACTGCAGAAGCTTATTCTACAAAAGATGAAGCTATTGAATTACTTTCAGAACAATTAGTATCTCCTGTTAAATATAAACAATCAGTTAGTGCAAATGCATCAAGTGTAGATATGATGATTGAATTTGGAAATGGAATTGTTTTAAAAGGTCTAAATAGAAAAATTTGTAAAGCAACGCCAACAGTAAATGTTTCAGATATGGAAAGCTTAGAAAAAGTATTAGGTGAATTAAATGACTAAATTAGCGATAATGGGGGCTATGGAAGAGGAAATAGAACCTCTTTTAGAGTATTTTGAAAATGTAAAAGTAACAGAATTTGCAGACAACAAATATTATGAAGTAAATTTAAATGGTCTTGATATTGTAATTGCATATTCAAAAATTGGAAAAGTTTTTGCAAGTTTAACAGCAACTACTATGATTGAAAAGTTTGGTTGTGATACTTTACTTTTTTCAGGTGTTGCAGGGGGAATAAATCCAAAACTTAAAATTGGAGATTTAATTATTGCTGATAA
Source organism: Arcobacter arenosus (assembly GCF_005771535.1). Classification (NCBI taxonomy): domain Bacteria; kingdom Pseudomonadati; phylum Campylobacterota; class Epsilonproteobacteria; order Campylobacterales; family Arcobacteraceae; genus Arcobacter; species Arcobacter arenosus. The sequence goes on along the minus strand of NZ_VANU01000005.1, from coordinate 58,016 downwards.
GCTTTGCCAACATGATTTAGATATTACTGCTTTTGGTCATCCAAATGGTTTTGTTCCTGGGGGAAAGGTATTTGTTGAAACTTCAAAAGAATTAAGAGATGTGGCTTTTGAAGTTGCAGAAGAAAATAATATATCTGTATTAGAAGGAACTATTGCAACAGGAGATCAATTTGTACATTCTGTTGAGAGAAAAGAATTTATTGAATCTACTTTTAATGCAGATGCTCTTGAGATGGAAGGTGCTAGTGTTGCAGTTATTTGTGATGCTTTAAATGTTCCATTCTTAATTTTAAGAGCTATTTCTGATACTGCTGATATGGATGCAGGATTTGATTTTGACGAATTCTTAAAATCATCTGCTAAAAATTCAGCTGATTATATGATAAAGATTGTAAAAAAACTACAAAATTAAGTTAATCACTTTTCATAAATCCCATAACCAACTCCAAAAGAGTTGGTTATAACATCTTTTCCTATTTTATTTGTTAATCTACTAAACATAGTTTTTAATGCAGAATCAGAAACTTCTTTATCTATCCATATATGTTTTTTTATATCTTCTATTTTTACAATTTTATTTTTATTTAACAGTAAAAGTTCAAATAGTTTTGATTCTTTTTTTGTCAAGTTTATTATAGATTCATTCAAAGAAAGAGATTTTTCTAAATAATTATATGTAAGATTGTCATTTATTATATTTATAATGTCTCCATTGTTGTATATTTTTTTTGCACTAATATTTAAACTTGTGATTAATTTATTTACATCTGTTGGCTTGATAATATAATCAGTTAAGTTTAATTTTACAACTTCTAATAAAACATCTATATTTTTGTTTTCTGTAATTACAATAATAGGAATTTTGTTATTTATAGTTCTGATTTTTTTGATAAATTCAATTCCATTTGATTCATATAAATCTATCTCTGTTATTATTAAATGTATAAATATACTATCAAAAGCTAAAATAGCCTTTTCAATATTATCTCTAAAAATTATTTTTTTAAAAAAAAGTTTTAAAATATTTACTGTCTGTTTACATAGTTTGTCATTACTAGAAAGATATAAGACATTGCTTTGTTTAAGGATTTTGTTTAATGATACATTCATAATCTTATCATAACATAATTAGTTACAAATAATCTTTAGAATTTTCTTTATGTAACTATAAAGTGACTACTTTTTTGTTATTATATTATTTATAAAATTATGAAGGATACTCAATGTTATCAATAGAAAAATATGAACAAAATATAAATTTAGACAATCTTATGTCAAGTAATGAGATAAAAGAATTGATTTTAAGAGATTTCCAAAAAGGCAAGACAATAACTATAGAGTTGTCTTCTAATATTTCTTATATGTCAGAACTTACTAATGATGGTAAAGACTTAACTTTAACATTTAATGATAATGCCCAAACTTTTAAAATAGTTTTAAAAGGGATGGTAGAAATTCTTAATTCAAATGATGGCACAGATTTAATTAAATTAATCGAAACTGATACAGAAAAAACTTATAGTATATCAGATTTAGCAAGCGCTATGGAAGCTTCTGCTGCTGGAGGTGAAGTTCTTACTCAAGGTGATGGTACTCAAAATCCAGCTCAAAATAATGAATTAACATTTGAGAATACTCCTGCTCTTGCAGGAAGATTAGATACTAACAATGAGTTTACACAAAATGGATTTTTTCCTTTAATTGAAAATTTAAATCAAAATAATAATGAAACAAATGTATTTTATTCAGGAAAACTAATTGATGGATATATTTCTGGTTCAACAGTTTTTATTGATGCAAACAATAATGGTATTTTAGATGCTGGTGAAAAATCTACTACAACAGATGCAAATGGAGACTTTAGTTTTAGTGGATTAACACAAACAGAATTGGAAGCAGGACCAATTGTAGCTTTTGGTGGAACAGATATCTCTACTGGATTACCATTTGAAGGATTTTATACTGCTCCTAATGGTTCTACAACTGTTTCTCCTTTAAGTACGTTAATGCATGAGCTTGTAAAAGATGGATTAACTGAAAATGAAGCAGAGAGTTTAATTGCTAATACTTTTGGTTTAGTTACAAATATTGATTTATTAAACTATGACCCAATTCAAGAACAAAATCCACAAGTTCAAGCTATTGCTGTACAAATTGCAAACTTAGTAAATTTAAGTGCAGCTTTATTGAGTAATGTAGAAGGGCAGGATGAATTAGATGCTTCATTAATAGCCTTTGATTCATTTGCACAAATTCTCCAAGATAATCCTAATTTTGATTTATCTAATCCTGCTGATATTGAAAAATTTTTAAGAGAAATTACAAATAATAATCCAAGTTTAGACTTTGAAGATATTTCATCAAATATTGCAAATATTAATTTACAAGTTGAACAAGCTGTTGATGCACAAGACCCATTTGCAACAATGGCTGAAATTCAAAGAATACAAGCAGAAGATTTAGAAAATAAATTTACTTCAAATGATGCACCAAATACAACAGAAGAAGTTAATATAATAGAAGAAAATGATTTAAATGATGTAACAATTGGTGGAACAGAAATTGTAGATTACAACTATACAGGAAGTGTAGCAGGAAATGCAACTGATATAAATGGTGATGATATAGAATACTCATATGCTGGAAATTTGAATATTTCACTAAGTACAACAAATACTGTAATTGTATCTGCTCTAAATAATCCTAGCCCAGAGTTTACACAGGTTTTAAAAACTTATTTCTTTGAATTTGTAAGTAATCCATTAGTATCAGCAGTAATTGATGATAGTCAAAAGTTACAAGAAATTGAAGCATTTCTTTTAGAACCTACAACATCAATAACTGATGCAATAACATATTTAAATAATTTGACTCAAGTTAATATCGATTTGACAACAGGAGAGTTTACAATTGAAGGTATTGTAAGTGAAAAATATGTGAATCTTTTACAAACAAATAATGCTTTAATAATAGATATGCAAAGTGATGGTACATATACTTTAAATAGCCCATATTTTAATCTATTAACACCAAATGAAAAACTAGAGATAAGTTTTGATTATCAATCGTCAGATGGTATGTTAGTAGATGTATCAACTGTATCTTTAATTGTAAATGGTGGTAATGAAGCACCAGTAATCACAGTAGAAGAGCCAATAATGAGTGCCTTAAGTGAGAGTGATTTTGCAGATAATTCATCAGGAATTCCTAACTACTATAAAATAATATCTTTAGAAGAAGTATATAACTTATTAGGTGTAGAAGATGTAGATGATGTAAGCTTAACAGTGTCATTAGATGATGGGAAATCAACATTTACAATAAATGGGACAGATGTAACAGGAGATACAAATGGAGTATTCCAACTAAGAGATGGAGTATATAATAGTAATTGGGCAAACCAAGGAGCTAATGAGAATGATTTAGTAATCTATAGTGAAGAGATAGATAGCTTAGATGAGAATCAAACAATGAATATCACATTCGATGTAAAAGCATATGATGGGACAGACTTTAGTGAAGCTAAGACAGTAAGTGTAGCAGTAAGTGGAGAGAATGATATCCCAGTAATCACAGTAGAAGAGCCAATAATGAGTGCCTTAAGTGAGAGTGATTTTGCAGATAATTCATCAGGAATTCCTAACTACTATAAAATAATATCTTTAGAAGAAGTATATAACTTATTAGGTGTAGAAGATGTAGATGATGTAAGCTTAACAGTGTCATTAGATGATGGGAAATCAACATTTACAATAAATGGGACAGATGTAACAGGAGATACAAATGGAGTATTCCAACTAAGAG
>NZ_VANU01000005.1:0-54115 GCF_005771535.1 Arcobacter arenosus | reverse complement strand
AATCTATAGTGAAGAGATAGATAGCTTAGATGAGAATCAAACAATGAATATCACATTCGATGTAAAAGCATATGATGGGACAGACTTTAGTGAAGCTAAGACAGTAAGTGTAGCAGTAAGTGGAGATGCAATCAATGTAAGACTTGAATCAGATACATTATATCTAGAAGATGATGCAGGAACTTATAGTATGGCTGATCTTTTAGGAGCTATTCCTGATAATACACAAGTTGAATCTATAGATTTAAATTATACAGGGGAACATATATTATCAAATATCTCAGTTGAAGACTTTTTAGCAATTTCTGATGACAACACATTAATGATAAATAAAGATATTGATGATTCTGTAAACTTAGATTCAAATATTTGGACATCTAATGGAAACACATCAGTGGATGGTATTAATTATGATACTTATGTAGCTACAGATACATCTACAAATAATACTTTAACACTACTTATTGAACAAGATCCTATATTATAATTTAATAGAGTAATGATATAATTCATTACTCTATAATAAAGGTTTGATTTTGGTAAAAAAACTTTTTAGTTCAATTTTTGAAAAAAAGTCAAAAGATTATAAACCTGAGTACTATACAACAGATTTACACTCTCATTTAATTCCAGGGATTGACGATGGTGTAAAAACTTTAGATGAATCAATACATATTATTCAAGGTATAAAAAACCTTGGATTTAACAAAATCATCACAACTCCACATATCATGGCTCATAGATTTCCAAACACAAAAGAGATTATTTTAGATGCTTGTGAAAAACTTAAAAAAGAACTAAAAAATAGAAATATTGATATAGAACTTATTGCTTCTGCAGAATACTATTTTGATGAAAACTTTTTAGAACTTATTGAAAACGATGATTTATTATATTTTGGAAAAGACAAATATGTTTTGTTTGAACTTTCTTATACAAATAAACCTTTTGGATTAGAACAAACTATTTTCAAACTTCTTTCTAAGGGTTATAGGCCTATTTTGGCACATCCTGAGCGATATTCTTATTTTGCATCAAACTTCTCAAAGTATGATAAGTTAAAACAAAGTGGCGTTAGATTTCAAATTAATCTTAACTCTTTGATTGGTTTTTATGGTAAAAAACCCAAGTCTGCTGCAAAATATTTATCGGATAAGGGGTTAGTAGATTTTGTAGGTAGTGATATTCATGGCCAAAAATATTTAGATTCTTTTGAAAAAGCAGTCTTTGCTAAAGAAACCCATGAATTATTTGAAAAAAATTCAATAAAAAATTATAAGTTAGTATAAAGAAGACCTATTAACTAGGTCTATCTTTATAATATTTGTCATTTCCGTAGCCATATCCATAACTTACACCATAACCATATCCATATTTTTCACCAATTTCAACACCATTTAAAATCATACCAATATGATTATGTGAGTGCTCACGTGCTAGTCTATCAAGATTTTTAATAAATTCTTTTCTCGTATAATCAGCTCTAACTAATACAAATGAGATATCTGCATAATTCATAAGAATAAGAGCATCTGTTACAAGCCCAACTGGTGGTGTATCTATGATAATATAATCATAATCTTCTTTTAGGTTTTCAATTAAAATCTTCATATTGTCTAATAAAATCAATTCTGAAGGATTTGGAGGAAGTGGCCCTGTTGTAATTAAATCAACATTTTCAGATTCTGTTTTAGAAATCACTTCTTTTAGTGTATTTTGACCAGTTAGATAATTACTTAATCCTATAACATTATCTATATCAAACTCTTTATGAACACTTGCTTTTCTCATATCTACATCTAAAACAACAACTTTTTTATTTGTTTGACCTATTATTTCAGCAATTTTTGCAACAATAGTTGTTTTCCCTTCTCCTGATACAGAAGAGGTTACTGTAATAACTCTACTTGATTCTGTTTGTGGCAAGAACTGTAAATTGGTTCTTATTGACCTAAACGATTCAAGGAAAATATTTTTTGTTTTTTTGTTTTTATTAAGTGGCACAACACCATAAATAGGAATTGAACTATATCTTTCTATCTCTTCAGTATTTTTAACAGTATCATTTAAAAATTCTCTTAAAAAGGCATAAGCAATACCAACAATTCCACCTAATATCATACCAACTAAAACTATTAACATTCTTTTTGGTTTAACGGGAATAGGGTAATTTAATGCTTCGTCTAATACTCTTGAATTAGAGATAGTAGATGATTTTAAGATAGCTGTTTCAGCTCTTTTTTCTAATAAATATGAATATACTTTCTCATTTACTGAAAAATATCTTGTAAGTCTTGTCAACTCTTTTTCTTGTTGAGGAAGAGTTTCTAAAGATTTTGTATATTGTCTAATTAATGCTTTTAAAGAAGCTTTTCTTTGTGCTATTTGATTTAAGTTATTACTTAAAACAGTTTTTATATTTCTTCTTAGCGTAGCAATTGATTGACTAAGTTTTACAATATCAGGGTGTAACTCTGTATAATCAATCAGTAAACTATCCCTTTGATTTGATAATTCTGTTAGGTTTTTAACCATATTTGATAGTGATGGATCAGCAAAGTTTATTGATCCAACTGCAAGACCAGATAGATTATGATTTTTATTGATATATTGTTGTAAATTTTTTAAGATATTTTGTTCTATTGATATCTCTTGTAGTTTACTTTCATAATCAGTCAATTTTTCTGAAGTCATTTTTGCTTTTTGAGATAAATCAATTACTTCGTTAGTCTCTTTATATTCTTCAAGTTTACCCTCAGAAGCTTTAAGTCTTTTATTTATCTCTTCAAGTTGTGAGTCAATAAAGTCTAAAGATAAGTTTGCTGTTTCATTTTTTCTTTCTCTTTCTTGATCTCTATATGCCTTTAACATAGCATTTAAAAGATCTTTTGCTCTAGTTGAAACTGTATCAAAAATAGAAAGTCTTAACACACTTGCATACTCAGAAACTTGTGAAATTGATAAATCTGAATAATACCTTGAAAATGAAGACTCATGAACAAAATAAAAAGAGTATTCTTCTTCTGTTAATTTACTAATCTTTTGAACTGTTATATTAAACCATTCTGTTTTAATCTCTTCATTGTATTTATGAATTTTTTCATAGCTAAAAAAATCTACATCTTTAAATTTTCTAACACCAAGTAAATTAAAAAGTCCATCTTTTGACCATTTACTTCTAGGTTTTACCACAAGTTTAAATGTTGTAGAAGAAAGTGGCATTATATAAAAAGATTTTTGATAAAACATATCATCTAAAAAGTTTTTTGTTACAACAAAAGGTGAGTTTTCATAAAATTCATATGTTCTATAATTGTTTTTTGTAAAATATCTTGTTCCAAGATTTAAATAACTAGCTGCTCTATCAGCTAAAAACTTTGATTTAAAAACTTCAATTTGATTTTCAATATTTACTCCTGCACCGGTAAATGCCTCTTTAAGTGCTGAACTTGAGTTCCAACCTCTTTCTTCCTCTTTTACTTCAATAGTTGCAGAAGAAGAATATATATTTGGCTTAACATAAGCAAATACAGCTGATCCTATAGTGAATATTAAAATAGAAAAAAAGATAAAAAACTTGTATTTAATAATAGTCTTAAATACCTGTTTTAAATCTATTTCATCATTTGCATGTTGTTGTATATATTTATTTTGTTCCATTAAAGATAACCCTTATACTATTCTATAAGAGTTTTTCTTTGGTTTAGTGGATCTAGGATACTAGATAACATATTCCAAAATGGGTTAATATCATTAAATGCTCTATTATAACCTTTAAGATTTCTAGGTTGAACATATAAAATGTCGTTTGGTTTTAAGTATAAACTTGAAACAGACAATGCATCCATTCTTGTAAGGTTTATAGTTCTAACTTTCGGGTTTCTTAAATCACCTCTAATAACTTTTATATTGTTTCTTGATGCCATATCTGTTAAGTCACCAGTTCTTGCAATAGCCTCAATTACATTCATTGTTCCATTTGTAACAGGAACAATACCAGGAGATTTAACTTCACCGATTACAATTACCCTTTGGTTTTTGATTTCAACGATTACATATGGGTTTCTAATAAATTTTTTGTATTCTTTGATTAGATAGTTTGAAGCTTCATCTTGAGTTAAACCTGCAATATTAACACTTCCAAGTAAAGGAAGTCTCACACTACCTTTTCTTGTAACTAATAATCCAATATTTTCTTGAATTGTGTTACTGTTATTTACATCTCTACTAGTAAGAATTGAAGTCATTTGTTGACTTCCTTGACCAGCTTGAATATAAACTGTAACATCAACTCTATCATTTGGAGCAATAATATTTTCAAATGCCATTTCTTGATAATATTCTTTTTTATCAACAACTGTTGTTTTTTCTATGTCTAGACTACCTTCTTGAAAAAGTTTATAATCTTTTAGACCACAACCACTAAATAAAGTTATCAGAATGGAGAAAATAAAAGTATATTTTAACTTTAAACCCATATATATCCTTTTATAAATTTTTTTGTTATCATAACACAATGAGTTATTAAATTTCAAACAAAAATGTCTAAAAAATAGATAAAATTTTAAAGTTACAAATTAGTTACAAAAATAACATTATAACTTAGCTGTATATTTTTTAAGTAACTTCTAATATTATTAGAAAGTTTTTATGTTATAATGTCACCATAAAAATTTTGGAGAATACAAAATGGATAAAATTATAACAGAAGAAAATACTAATAGTAGAAGAAGTTTCCTTAAAAAAGCAGCATATGCGGCACCTGCAATAGTTGCTTTAGGGTCAATAACTAAACCAACAAATGCTATGGCAAGTTGTATCAGCAATTGTCAAGATCAAAATGATTTTGACAATAGTATAACACCTCCACCACCTCCAGGAAGTGGTGATGATGAATCTTCAGGATTTAAATTCTAAATCTAATTAATGAAGATTTTTGATTTTAAAGTATCAAGTACTAGACTTGATACTTTAGATAAAAATTGTTATTCCTTTTTTGAACAAAAAAATTATAGCAATCTTCCTTATAAACTAACTCTCAACAATAATCAGCTTAGAAAAATTCAAATTCAAAGCGATAAACCTTTTAACAGTATTCAAAAAAATCAAATCTTATCTTTTATCGTAGAAGATGTTGTTACTTTTGTTTCTAAAATTGACTCAAATGAGATAAATTTTATAAAAGGTAAATTAGGGGATGATACTTTAATAAAGTATTGGTTATATCATACTTTTTTCCCTATTTTATTAACTTTTGAGAGTAGGTATTACTTTTTGCATGCAGGGGCTGTTGAGATAGAAAATACACCAGTTCTTTTTATCGCTGATGCCTTTGGTGGAAAATCTACAATGACAGACTTTTTTATGAAAAAAGGTCATACAATGATATCTGATGATAAAGTAGGTACCTATGAAAAAGATAATTTAATTTTATCTGTTCCTTCATATCCATACCATAGACCTTACCGTAAAATGGAAGATTTAGGATTGTTTGTAGAAGATTTTGCAAAAGATTCAAAGCCAATAAATTGTATATTTAACCTTGTTAAATCAGATGAAAATTCAGATATATTTATCAACAAAATATCTGGAATAGAAAAATTCAAAGCTTTAAAATATGCAACTGATATTGACTTGCCAATTAATCAAAAACAAAGATTTCAATCCTTGACAAATATAGCAAATAAAGTGGATATATATGATATAACTATCCCTTGGGATTTAAATAGACTTGAAGAAGTTTATCAAACTATAGTAGAATTTATAAAAAATAAAAAGGTAATATAAAATATGACATTAGATACAAAAATAAATATACCAGATTGCCTTTTTTTACAAAAAGTAGATAATGAGACAATTTTACTTGATAGTAATACAAATGAGTATTTTTCTATAAATGAAATAGGAACTCTAATCTGGGAAACTTTAGAAGAAAAAAAAGACTTAAATAGTGTAAAAGAAGAGATAATTTCAAATTATGAAGTGGATGAAAAACAAGTTGAAAAAGATATATTAAATTTTATTCAAGAAGTAGTAAATAAAGGTTTGATTACTATCTCATAATGTTTTAGAACCCAAGATTTTGGGTTCTTTTTATTTTGAAATTGAAGTTAAAGTTTGTTTTACCAAATTATCTGAAGTATCTTGACTATCTGTTTCCACATAACAACGTAATTCTGGTGCATTACCAGAAGGTCTTAGGTGTATAATTACATCATTATCAAAAGTTAGTCTCAATCCATCAATTTGATTTATATCTACTATTTTTAGATTTTCTAAATCTAACATCTCTAATAATATAGTTGGATTTTCTATACCTTTATTTATAAGTTCAATACTCTTTTCTCTTGGAAAATTTTGAATTCTATCACTTGATGTAAAACGTTTTGGTAAACTTTCAATAAGATTTGATAGTGATGTTTTTTCTTTTACTACAAAAGAAAGTAGAACTATAAATGGTAATAATGCATCCCTTGTTGGTAATGCATGTAAAATATTTCCATCTTGTTCAAGTGATGAACCTAATAAGAAACCACCATTTGCTTCAAACCCAGCAATTGCTTCATATGTATTTAACTCTTCAAAAGCTTCTATAACATAAGGTGATCCAATTTTTGTTCTTTTTATTTTATCAAAGAAATCACTTTTTTCAATAGCTGTATTACAACTAACAGGCACAGCTAAAGCTTTTATTCCAAGAATTTTTGCAGTTAATAAACCAACAATATCACCCCTTAGCCAGTCACCATTTTCATCAGCAATTAATGGTCTATCTCCATCTCCATCTGTAGAAAAAATAGTATTAAAACCATATTCTTTTGACCAATCTTTTCCTCTTTGTTTATCTTCCTGCGATACTGCTTCTGTATCTATAGGAATAAATTCATCTGATCTTCCAAGAGTTATTACCTTTGCACCTAGATTTGTAAAAAGTTTAGAATATAAATCTCTACCTGCACTTGAGTGTTCATAAATACCAATTTTAAGACCATTTAAACAAGCTTTTCCAAAATAGTTTGCGTATCTATTTATATAATTTATTGCTGCTTTATCATCTACTACTGGCAAATAGTTGCTAGAATCAATTAACTCATTTGAATTATCTAAAATAGATATTTCATCTTCTTTTGAGATTTCCCCATCGGGTCTATAAAATTTGATACCATTTCTATCAAAAGGGATATGACTTCCTGTTATCATTATAGATGGTATTTCATCTGTCATAGCTTGCAGGGCTAGTGCTGGTGTAGGTATTACTCCATAAAAATCTACTTCATAACCATAGGCTTTTATTGCACCACAAATTATTGAACTTATTTCAGGACTGCTTGGACGATTATCCATAGCAACTGCAACTTTTTTAAACTCAAAACTTTTTTTCATGGCATCTAAAAAAGAGATAGTAAAAGCAGTACATACTTCAGTTGTAAATTCAGTAACTAAACCTCTTGCTCCGCTAGTCCCAAATTTAACATCACTTTGACTAATAACTTCTTTTATATTTTTCATTTAATCCCTTTTAAAATCATCATCAATTCTTACGATATCATCTTCACCTGTATACTCACCAACTTGTGCTTCTATTAGTACAACAGGTATTTTCCCTTCATTTGCTAATCTATGTACTTCACCCATTTTTATATAAATAGATTCATTTGGTCTTACTAGTTTTGTCTCTTCCCCAACTGTAACTGTTGCTGTTCCGCTTACAACAATCCAGTGTTCATTTCTATGGAAGTGTTTTTGTAAGCTTAGTCTTTTTCCTGGTTTTACATCAATTCTTTTAATTTTGTATCCGGCAGTATCTTCTAAAACTGTATATGAACCCCATGGTCTATAGCCAGTTAAGTGAATATTATGAAGTTCTGTAGTTTTTCTAACTTCTTCAACTACTTTTTTAACCTTTTGTGAACTTCCTTTTTTAGATATAAGTAATGCATCTCCTGTGTCAACTATAATACAATCTTCAATATCAACAGTAGCTATTTTTCTTTGATTTCCATAGATTAGATTGTTTTTACTATTTACAGATACATGGTTTTTATTTAGTGTATTTCCATTTTCATCTTTTGGAAGTTCTTCATAAAGTGAATCAAAACTTCCTACATCTGACCATGCTATATCTGATGGTACAACTTTTACCTTTGAAGATTTTTCCATAACTGCATAATCGATACTATCTTCAGGGATATTCATCATATCTTCATGTTTTATTCTTGTAATATTATCTTTAGAAGAGTTTGCTAAAGCATCTTTACTTGTATCAAATATCTCAGGTGAATATTTTTTTAATTCTTCTAAAAACACTCCAGCTTTAAACATAAACATTCCAGAGTTCCAATAATAATTTCCAGCTTCTAAGTATGAAGTTGCTGTTTCAAAATCTGGTTTTTCATGGAAAGCTTTTACATCATATTCATTTTCACTTTCTATATATCCAAATCCAGTTTCTGCAAAAGTTGGAGTAATACCAAATGTAACTAGATTATCTTTTAACGCTAATTCTTTTGCTTTTTCTAAAACTTTAGAATACTCTTCCTCGTTTTTGATTAAATGATCACTTGGTGTTACTAACACTATTTCTTCAGGGTCTAATTCCATACAAGCCAGAGCAATAGCTGGGGCAGTATTTCTTCCTACAGGTTCAAGAAGGTATTTATTATTCTCTTTTTTTAATTCTTCTAATTGGTCAACGGAAAGAAAATATTGTTCAGCATTTGAAACTATAAATTGACTATTACAAACTTTTGAGTTTCTTTCAACTGTTAATTGAAACAATGATTTATTATCAAAAAGCTTTACAAATTGTTTTGGCATAAGTGTTCTACTTATTGGCCATAATCTTGTCCCACTTCCTCCACATAGTATTATATTAGTCATCTAATCCCCTTGTCTTTATCAAAATAGTCTTTTACAAAAAAGTATACATCATCACTTTTCATTAGTTCCTCTTCATCAAACCATCTATAGCTTTCATGTTGATTATTTGTCATAGGAGTATTTGTGATTCTAAGCTCAAAACCTAATACAATATAGTGGGTAGAAAAATCATCACCAAAAACATTGTCATCATAAAAGTGTTGATATATACCTTTAAAAGAAGCACTTTTGATATTGTATTCAACACCAATCTCATTTTTTGTGATTCTTTTAAAAGCATCATCTATCTTTTCATTTTTAAAAACTCTTCCACCAGGAACAAACCAACTATTTTTTGCTGGTTTGTTTACTCTTTTACCTAGTAAAATTTTATCTTCGCTATTTTTTATTATTAAGTCAATAGAGATAAGTGGTGCATTTGCAATAACTGTGCTAAAAGTTTCTTTATCTAAAAACATTAGTAATGGTACCTACATGATGCAATGGAAATACTATTTTCTGAAACTTCATAAATTAACCTATGTTCATCAGTAATTCTTCTTGACCAAAATCCACTAAATTGGTGTTTTAAAGGTTCAGGTTTTCCTATTCCATCAAAAGGGTTTCTCTGAATATCTTTGATGAGTTGATTTATCTTTTTCAATATCTTTTTATCAGTATTTTGCCAATAAAGATAATCATTCCAAGAATTTTCAGACCAAATTATTCTCATTCTTCAATTAACTCTTTCTCTAATGTTTTACCAGTTCTTAATTGTTCAATAGATTCTTCTAAATGTTTTCTATTATTCTCAGAACTTAGTAGATAGTTAGTTTCCTTCATAGCATTATATTCATCAAAAGGTATAACAACTACATTTTCTCTACCTTTTCTATGAATAATTACTTCTTCATGATTATGATATACAGTGTCAAAAATATCTTTAAATTTATTTCTAGCCTCTGTCATACTTACAACTTGCATAGTTACTCCTTACAATATTCTGTACATTATTATATCATAAATCATGTAATATTACTATTTAAATACCATTCATACATAGTTTTGATACCATCTTCAAGTTCAACTTTGTGTTTCCATCCTAAACTGTGCAATTTAGATGGATCAGTTAACTTAACCATAGTACCATCAGGTTTATTGATATTAAATTTTAATTCACCTTCAAAACCAATAATCTTTTGAATAAGCTCTGCCAGTTCTTTGATTGATATATCTACACCTGTTCCAATATTGATATGGGTATTTCTTACTTCTTTTGAGTCTTTTTCATATGTATCACCAAAATCTCTATTTTCTAGTAAAAATACACAAGCATCAGCCATATCTTCACTGTATAAAAACTCTCGTCTTGGTTTTCCTGTTCCCCAAATCTCAACTGAAGATGCATCTACCCCAAAGCCTTCTAAATACTCTTTTGCCTCATCAATATTTTCAATACCTAACTCTTTTGCAACTTCATCTTCTCTACCTTCATATAAAAGTTTAGCACAGTGAATTTTTCTAATAAGCGCTGGCAATACATGAGATTTTTCTAAATCAAAGTTGTCATTTGGTCCATATAGGTTTGTTGGCATTACAGATATAAAGTTTGTACCATATTGTAAGTTATATGATTCACACATTTTTATACCAGCTATTTTAGCTATGGCGTATGGCTCATTTGTATACTCTAGTGGTGAAGTTAAAAGACAATTTTCAGGCATAGGTTGAGGTGCTTCTTTTGGATAGATACAAGTACTACCTAAAAACAATAGTTTTTTTACCCCATTTACATATGATTGATGGATTACATTGTTTTGAATAGCAAGATTCTCATATATAAACTCACCTCTGTACGTATTGTTTGCAACTATTCCACCAACTTTTGCAGCAGCTAGTATTACATATTCTGGTTTTTCATCTTCAAAAAACTTAGCAACTTCTATTTGTGAAGTCAGATCTAACTCTTTATGAGTTTTATATACAAGATTTGTATAACCCTTTGATTCTAAGTTTTTAACTATAGCAGAACCAACTAATCCTCTGTGTCCTGCTATATATATTTTACTATCTTTGTTCATTTCAATATTCTTTTTTAGTATTTCTATTATTTAAATATGAAGAAATTTTTTTAGGGTTTTGTCTTAAATCAAGAATAGCTACTACTATAACTGTTTCATCTTTGATGACATAATAAATTCCATACGGAAATCTTTTAGAAAGCAATCGATACAAACCAAATACTTTTTGATGAATCCCTCCATAAAGCCATAAAGACTCTATGTCAGATATTATGCTATCTTTAAAGTATGAACCCAATCCATGATTTTGTTTTTCATAAAATTCTTCGCCTAATTTCAAATCATTTGAAACTTCTTTTAAAGCTATTATGTTTTTTATATTCATTAAGCTTTTAAGTCTTCAAGTGAGATAAATTCTGCTTCATTGTTATCAAGTTTTTGAAGTCTTTCTTCTAAAACTTCTTTGTGCCAAGATGGAGATTCAATATTACTATCTTCTTCTTCTAAAGTAGCCCAGATTTCATTCATTAAAATGATTCTATCTTTTACATCTAATTTTTTTATTTCATCTAAACTCATTTTTAACTCCTGATAACAATTATAGCAAACTAATTACTACTATTCAAAATAATTCATAATCTTATAACCACCATCTTTTAGATAAGTGTCTTTTGTCATAAGTTTAAGGTCTGATTTCATCATGTCATCAACTAACTCTTGTAAGTTGTATTCTCTATTCCATCCAAGTTTCTTTTCTGCTTTACTTGGATTTCCAAGAAGTAAGTCAACTTCTGTTGGTCTAAAGTATCTTGGATCTACTCCTACAACTGTTTGTCCAACAGATAAATGAGATAAATCGATTCCTGATTCTTTTGCTTTTTCTTCATCAAATGAATCAATAATACCAACTTCATCAACACCTTCATTTTCAAATCTTAGATTTATACCTGCATATTCAAAGGCAAATTTTACGAAATCTCTTACAGTAGTTGTTTGTCCTGTTGCGATAACCCAATCTTCTGCTTGTTCAGCTTGTAAAATCATCCACATCATTCTAACATAGTCTTTTGCATGTCCCCAGTCTCTTTTGGCATCTAAGTTTCCAAGATATAATTTATCTTGTAATCCTAAAGCAATTTTTGAAGCCGCTCTTGTAATTTTTCTAGTAACAAATGTTTCCCCTCTAACAGGAGACTCATGGTTAAATAAAATACCATTACAAGCAAACATATCATATGCTTCTCTATAGTTTACAGTGATCCAATATGCATACATCTTTGCAACTGCATAAGGAGATCTTGGATAAAAAGGAGTTGTTTCACTTTGAGGTGTTTCTTGAACTTTACCATATAGTTCAGATGTACTTGCTTGATATATTTTTGTTTTCTTTTCAAGTCCTAAAAATCTTACAGCTTCTAAGATTCTTAGTGTTCCTGTACCATCTGCATTTGCTACATATTCTGGAGTCTCAAAAGAAACTGCAACATGAGACATAGCTGCTAAGTTATAGATTTCATCAGGTTGTGTTTCTTGGATGATTCTTGTTATATTCATAGAGTCAGTCATATCACCATAGTGTAATACTAAGTTTCTATTTTCTACATGTGGATCTTCATATAAGTGATCGATTCTATCTGTGTTAAACATAGATGATCTTCTTTTGATACCATGTACGATATAACCTTTTTTTAGAAGAAATTCAGCTAAATATGAACCATCTTGTCCTGTGATTCCTGTTATTAGTGCTACTTTCTGTTCTGCCATTTAGTTTGCCTTTTTAATAATTTTGCGTATTATACTTAAATAAGACGTAAGTATATCTTAATGGGGTTACAACGAAGTAATAAATTTGTGTATTTTTTAACTTTGGAATTTTATATTATTAGAAATCTCTTTGAAAAAGTCTTTATCCCAAATATCAAGTTCAGATTTGTCTTTTATAAACTTTCTCACATTATCTTTTGCTTTTTCAAAGTCAACAGTTTCTATTCTTTTTTGAAGTAAGTCTACAATATCTTTATCCTTTAACTTTTCAGGAAGACTAAGCTGTTCTGATTCATTTATCCATTTACAACTTTGTTTTAATCTTGCTTCTAAATGTTTTAAGTCTACAGAAATATCTTGAGAGAGATACCAAACTAAATCATACCAATCTCTTCCTTTTGGTCTTGATACCCAAGATCTACATAAAAGTGCATGCATTTTTCCAGCAAAAAGACAAGACTTTGTCATAGAATTTATTCTGTATGGTGTTGGTCTTAACAATGTTTTTGATTCTGTTTGAAAGTTTAATGGAGGTTCTGTATCTACTTCAAGTTTAATCTTCACATTTTGATCTCTATGAATATTTGATGTTATATCATCAGTAATACCAATATTTAATAAATGCTCTAAAGTATTACCTTTTATAAAAGCAGATGCTATTGCCGATTTCTGGCTTTTTTCTTTCATTTGGATATCTATCTCAAATCCATAGCTTTTTAATCCATCAACTATTGCTTGTTTATATGGAGCAATTTGAAAGTCTGGATTTACTTCAAATAAAGAGAAATCTAAATCTTCTGAAAATCTTGGAAGATTATATAAGATTCTAAGAGCTGTACCACCATAAAAAGTAGCTTCATTAAAAAAACCAGCTTTACTTAAAGAGTTTAAGATTATCTCTTGTAATACTTCTCTTAATGCATCATAGCTTTCTTCATAAGTCTCTGTAGTGTATCTATTTAACATACTTTGTAAAGCAGCATTCATATTTTTCCTTTTCTAATTACTTGTGCTAATGTTCTTAAATTCTTTGATTTATAAGCTTTTGCTATTTTTTCAATTAATTGATTATCTAATTCAAAATCTAAATCAATTCTAAGATCCTCTTTTAAATAAGTAATCATACTTTTTTGAGTTAGAGTTCCTATTCCTTTGTCATATCTTATTTTATCACATAATGCTTTTTCTGCAGATGCAATAAAACGACCACCAAATTTTTCATCATAAAGCCATTCAATTCCTAAAGAATAAGCCTTTTCTGGAATCTTTTTATAAGAGAATCTACCTATTTGTGTTTCAAAAAGCTTGTTGTTTTTTATAGTTGCACAGGTTATTTCTTCTACTCTTTCAGGAATCATTCCATGATAACTTAATGCATATTCAAAAGATACATAAGATGGAGCATAAAGCATTACAGATATAGAGATTAAATCCAAAGGTGTATCTCTATACTCTTTTGAAAAACAGTATACACCTTTTTTTAGTCTAATTAGTTCATTGTTTTTTACAAACTTCATTATCTTATCATTTACATTTACATGAGTTTCTTTTAAAATGTCTGCAATCATATCATGTGTAAATACTGATAAAGGAAGTTGTTTTTTTAATTGATATATATTCATAATTATAATTATAACATATTTTACATTTTTTAGTATAGATAATCTTTTAATTGTGGATTATCTATACTATAATATGTTTTCTAGAACCTTTAACTTGTTTAGGTTAGTATTTTTCTTATCTTCTTTTCATCCATAATTAGATAATATTTATCTACACTTTTTTAAAGGCTTTAAAATAGAATTAGAAAACTTATCTGATGATATAAAACTTATAATAGAATGTTGTAAAACAGAAAAAAACTATACACTTTTAGAAAATATAATCTTACAAATCAAAGACTGGAATAAGTTTATAAATCTATCTTATTCTCATGGGGTATTTCCGCTTGTTTACCATACTTTAAAAGAGTTTCAAGACCAAATTCCTATACAAGTTTTAGCCAAACTAAAATCTATAAATCTAGACATCGCCAAACAAAATATGCTTATGACCTCTGAACTGATAAAGGTGATGAAGCTTTTGGAAGAAAATTATATAAATGCTATAGCCTTCAAAGGACCTATTCTATCTCAAATGGCTTATGGTGACATAACCCTTAGACAATATGTTGATTTAGATATTTTGATTGATGAAAAAGATTTGGAAAATAGTATTAGTTTACTAAATAAAAACAATTATATTACAGATCTTTCAATGGATATGCTAAAAAATAAAATTTGTTTTAAAACACTCAAAGATATCACTATGATAGGTAAATTTAATGGTGTTAATATTGAAATTCATTGGAAATTGTTTGAAGATAAATATAATAATGAGAAGAATAATATCTTACATAAAAAAACATTTATTAATTTTAAAGAAATTTTGACATTATCAAATGAACTTAATATAGTATATCTTTGTCTTCATGGATCAAAACATATGTGGGAAAGAATTGAGTGGATAATAGATATTGATAAAATCTGTAAAAGTCAAACTATAAATTGGAATAAACTAATAGAATTAATAAATTTGTCAAACATGAAAAAATCAATTTATTTAGGTTTTTATCTTTCGTATACTTACTTTAACACTGAATTTCCAAAAGAAATTATTTCTTCTTTTCAAGAATACAATTTAAAAAACCTTGAAATAAAAGTTATAAATAATATAAATTATTTCACTTCCAATAGCAATAGTTTATATTCAACTAGACAATTAATGAATTTTCAAAAAGATTTATACGATAGCAGACTTGATTCAATTTATTTTATATTTAATACATTATTTAAAATATCTACAGAAGATTGTTTGAGTTTTAATCTAAATAAAAAATTAAGTTTTTTGTTGATTATATTGAAGCCTTTTAGATTAATTAAAAAATATTTTAAAAATTAAAAGTCATATTTTTTCATATCATTATTTAATTTGGGAATAAAACCTAAATTGTAAAAAATACCATATTTTATTAAATTATATGGTATTTTGATGATTTCATTAAATGCATATTCTCTTGAATGTTTATTTTTATAAAAAGTTTTAGAATTCCAGTATTTTAATTTACTTTCTACTACTGTATAATCAAATTCTTTTTCACTTTCAATATTTAATATATTTGCAAGAAGTAAAACTCTTCTTGAATGAGGAGGTTCTGTAACAAATATTACACTCTTGAAATTTTTCCTTTTCATGAATTTTTTTACAAAGATAACTTCTTCAGCTGTATTTTTTAGGTTTTCTTCACGTATGAAATTTATATAGTTATATTTTTTTTGATTAACTATTTTGAGTCTTGCATCTGGTATATTTTTTGATTTAGTTAAAGCGGTACCTTCATATCCTGTAAGTACAATAATATTTGAATTTATGTATCCTTGCTTTTGTAGTTCTATAGATGTTTTCAATCTACTTATCCCATTACCTCCTAGACTAACTATCAAATCTGCCTTGATAGGCTTTTTTGTAGCATCTAAAAAATTCCCAAGATTTAAAAAAGAGAATAAAATCACACCTAAAACAACAAATAAATATATAAAGAGTTTCATTCTTGAATGAATAACTAACTTTTCTTTAAAAATTGAGGTATTTTCGATAAGTTTTTCATAACTATTGTATGAATTCCACCTATACCGTTGTTTTTTAAAGCTTTTATATCTTCACGTGATTTTTGTATGATGTTCTTGATACTTCTATTACTAGCTCCACCAACTCTCATCTTGTATAAAACTTTTGGAAGATATGAAGTTGTAATCTTATATTTACCAAGCATTCTTAACATAAAGTCATAATCTGCTGCAATTCCAAAATCCAAATCAAATTTTCCATATCTATCATAAAACTCTTTTTTCACAAAAAAAGTAGGGTGGGGTGGCATCCATCCATTGCACAACTTTTTGAAGCTATAGTTTCCACTTTTCCAGTATCTAAAGATCTTACTAGTATCTTCTTTATCCACATAAACTAAATCACCATAGATACTATCTGTGCCATTTTTCTTAAAAGCTTCTACAACTTCACTTATGATATTTTCATCTGCATAAATATCATCACTATGTAAAAAACCTATGATATCTCCTGTTGCTAATTCAACACCTTTGTTTAGTCCATCATAGATACCTTTGTCTTTTTCACTTACAAATGTACTTATCTTATCTTCGTATTTTTTGATAACTTCAATAGTACCATCACTTGATGCTCCATCTACTACGATATATTCTATATCCCTATAGTTTTGTGACAAAACTGACTTTATAGCGTCTTCTATTGTGTTTTTGTTGTTCCATACTGATGTTATGATTGATACTTTCATTTTATGACTCTTTCTCTTTTTTTAACTGCTGGATTCCCTTGATATATTCCATAGTTTTCTAAATCTTTTGTAGCGATACTTCCAACAGCTAAAACACTATGAGTTCCTAGTTTTACTCCAGGGCAAACAGTAGCTTTTGCTCCAACCCAAGAACCATCTTTCAAAACTATCTCTTTAACTAGTAAATCAAATGTTTCTAAACTATAATCATGACTACCACAAAGTAAAAAAGCTCCTTGAGATAAAACACAATTTTTACCAATAGTTACACGAGCAAGATTATCTATCCAAACATCTTCACCTATCCAAGAGTAATCTCCAATCTCTAAAAGCCAAGGGTATTTTATACTTACATTTGGTTTGATAACTACTCCAACACCAACTTTTGTACCAAATAGTTTTAATACTTTTGTTTTGATATTTGATGGAATAGGCAACATCGTTTTAAATAAGAACATATTTGTAAAATACCAAATAAGTTTTTTTGATGCTGAGCCTGGATTGTACCAGTCATTGTTGTATTTATTTAGGTTTACTTGTTTCATTTATTATCTTTTCAAATTCTTTATATATTTTTTTAGATACTGAATCTATACTAAATCTTTCTAATGCTAAATTATGAGCATTTTTTGACATTTTTTTTAAATCAGAATCTAACATCATATTAATATATTTTGATATGGTTTCTGGGTGATTATTTTTCATTACCATCCCTGCATTATATTCTTGAACTTCATTAAAATTACATTTTTCAGTTGTTAACACAGGAGTAGAATTCATTATAGCTTCAAGTCCAACCATAGACAACCCTTCTGTATGAGAAGGTAAAACTAAAAATAAACTTTTTTCAAAGATTTCTTTCTTGATTTTAGCATTCGCAAAACCTTTAAATATAACTCTACTTTCTAGTTTTAATTCTTTTACTAAATTATAAATATATTCCTCATAATCTTTCTCCCCTGCACCTGCAATTATAAGATTAAGATTTTTTATATTGACTAAAGATTTAAGTAGTAAGTCTAGTGCTTTTATTTCATGAAATCTTCCGATAAATGCAATTGAATTTAAGCTAGTATAGTTCTTATTTAAAAATTCTTCATTTTGTAATCCATTAGGAATTACAAATTTATTTTGTTTACTTAATTTATTAATATCTGAATACTCTTTATTTGTTATGGCATGAATAGCTGAGCAATTATAAAATATATTTTTTTCTATTAAAGACCAATAAATTTTCTTTTTTAATCCTTTTCTTTGAAAAGCTATTGGATCTAACATCCCATGAGGAGTGATAGTATAAGGTTTTTTAAATTTCTTTGAATATTTTGAAACAAAAAAATCTATACTAGTCCAAATTGTATGTATCCAAACTAAATCAAAATTTTCTAAATTTTTATTTAGAAAAGAATTCAACTCTTTTGAATATCTCCATCCTTCTTTTTTTGCTTCAAATAACTTGAAATTAGAGTCATTTAGTATATTTTCATCTATTTCAGGATATTCTTTTTGAGTATATGTTGCTAAAACGCTACATTTTACATTATTTATTTTATTCAACCCATAATAAAAGTTTTTTAAAGACGAAGTTGTTCCACCCCATTTTTTTGAGAGACTAGGTATTATCATTAGAATTTTCATTTATAGGCCTTATTAATTGCATTGATAATTTTTTTAGCTTCATTTTCATAATTTATTGTAAATGATTCTTTAATTTTTTCTTTGTCAATATTTAGTTCAAAAGTTTGGTCTATTTTTTTTATTAAATCATTGATATCTAAAGGATCTATAGTAAAGCCATTTTTATTTTCATGTATTAAATCAATTGATGCACCTGCATATTTTGAGGAAAGACAAAACAAACCGCTTGCTAATGCTTCATTTAAAACTAATCCCCAAACTTCTAAGTAAGAGGGCATTAAAAAAATATCTGCTTTTGAGTAATAGTCAATAATTTCATCTTTCTGTTTAAAACCTTCAAAAGTTATTTTATCTCTAAGTGATAAATCATTAACTAATTTTTTCAATTTATCTTCATCTTCACCTTTCCCTATAATTGACAGTTTCCAATTAGTTTTTTTAATTTTTGAAAAAGCTTTAATTGTATTTTCTAATCCCTTCCTCTCAATTAATTGTCCTACATATAAGAAGTTTAGTGAATTGCTATTTTGTTTTGTATAAGGGGTATTATTTTTAAAATAGTCAGTATCAACACAATTCGTTCCAGTTATAATATTTTTATTTTGTATACCAAAGTGTTCAAGATATTTTGTAGCTTCTGTTCCATAAGTATAAAAAGTATCAAATGAGTTAATAAATACTTTTTTTAATAAATTAACAATTTTATTTTTAGATCTTGATGACAATAATGTACTACCGTTCCATAAAATAGTTTTTTTTCTAAATAATTTTGCATACAATAATGCTTCCCAATAAGCTAATGAATCATAACCTGTAATTATTAAATTATTTGGATTTTCTTTAAGCAGTTTAAAAAACAAAGAGAATGGAATAGTAAAATGAATAGGCCAATCCATTTTAGAAATAAAAAAGTGATATGATTTTAAAAAACTTATATAATCTCTTTTTTCAATTTTCCATAATCTATTTTTTTCTATTTTTGCTATACAAATTGTTTCAAATGAAATAGAAGTTTTTATTTTATCCCATAATGGAATTCTATATGGTGTAGGGATATTAGTGATGAGTATAGTTCTCATTTTTTTCCTTAGTATATGTATTAAATTTTAACATTAATAAAACAGGTAACCAAATAGAATATTCATAAGGAGTACCATGAAAAAATAAATTTGGAAAATAAAATAAATAAAGTAAAAAAACCATTTTAGAATTATCATTTAGTCTAATAAATTTCTTAGTAGCTATTATAATTAAAGGTACAATTAGAAAAATATAAATTAAAAAAACCGTATATATATTTCCTAAATCTATATTTGCTTGGAGTATTGGCGAATCCATTCTAAATGTGTTTATTCCATGGCCAAATATATTATCAGAGGAAATGTAATTAAAGGCTTCTGAAAAGTTTTCTTTTCTAATATCTGCTGATTTTGCTAAAGCATTTGATTTGTCTCCAAATAAAGTTTCAAAACTAGAAAATAATATATTTATGTAGTTTTGGAATTTATCTTTATAGTAGAATAGTAATCCTACCAATAGAAAAAAAACAAATGAAAATGCTTTTATATAGTATTTGAATTTGATTAGTAAATACTTAAAGTTCTTAAATATTAAGAATAATAAGATTAAAAAAAGTCCGATAGAAGTACTTTTCCCTTGACTCAATAAATATAAATATATTGATGCAAATATACTTGGAGTAATAATTAATATGATTTTTTTATTACTATCTTTAGTGAATAAATAGAATACAGTACTTATGATATTAATAGAGGTTAATGATGCAACTAAATTAGGATTTTCAGTATCTCCTATATATAATCTACCTCCATTATATAACCAATATTCATATGATAGAGGAGTGAATAAAAATGTAAGATAAACAGATATTGAAGAAATAATAGCTAAATATTTTACTAAATCTCCGTTGTCATTATTATCTTGAGATAATAATGACAAAAATATAAAAAGTGTTATAATCAAATAAATAGTTTGTGAAGAAAAACCTTTATAAAATAAAGATAAAAAAAGTATTATAAATATTAAGAAAAAAGTTATAAAATAAATATGAGAAGGTGATGTTTTAATTATTTTGAACTTAATAAGATTTGAATAGTTTATCATACAAAGTAAAAAAAATGCTACTATACTATAAGTAAACAATTGCTTATTTATTGGGATGAAATCTCTAATAATAAATAAAGAGGGGGTACCTCCTAATATAAAAGCTATTCCCAATATTTTATAATTAATATTTCTAATCATTAATTAAGTCTTTATATAAGGCTAAATATTTATTTGAAATTATTTTAACAGTATTATTTTCCAATACAAATCTTCTTGCCTCTGTTTTATTAGATAGTAACATGTCAGGATTGATAATAATTTTTTGTATTTCTTCGGATAAAGAAATTTCATCACTTACTCTAAATAATCTACAAAATTTAGAGTCGCAAATACTTTTATGAACATCAATATCAGATAATAGAACAGGTAGTTCTGATGATAAAGCTTCAAGTACTACATTCGGCATTCCTTCAGAGTATGATGGAAGAATTAAAAAATCACTTAGGTGAAAAAATTGTTCAGGTGATTTTGTAAAAGGAATGTATTTAATTTCCAAGTTTTCAGTTTTCTCAGTTATTTTTTTTATTACTTCTTCAAAATTCTGTATTTCATTATAGTTTGGACCAATAAATAATAAAGTACAAGGTATAATAAAGTTTACTCTTGCTAAAGAATTTAATAGATCATGAATTCCTTTTCTTTTTGTAATTGAACCCAGAAACATAAATACTAAGTCATCATTCCCAATGTTATGTTTTTCCCTGATTTCTTTTTTTTCTAAATCTTTAACTGGAAAAAATCTATCAGTATCTATTGAATTATTAATAAGTACAATTCTATTTTTTTCTACACTATTTTTATATAAATTTTCTTCTATTTTTGGGCTTATGGCAATAATTCTTGTAGACCATTTTGTAATGACTTGAAGTCTTAATTTATTTATAAATCCTTTATTTTCGATTTCTAATTCATTTTGAACTATTTTAACAATTACAGGTTTTCTTAGTACCTTTGCAATTATAACAGCAATAGCAGCTTCAGGTCCTGCTTTTATAGCATGTATTACATCAGCTTTTAGAAATAATCTAAAGAATTTTAAAAAATAAAAAAAACTAAATGTATAATGCATTAATAAATGATTTTTATAACTCTTTCTATCTTTATTAAAAAATGAATAAATATTTTGATTGTTTTTGTGCTCTTCTCCATCAAATGCTGTAATGATGTTAATTTCAATATCTTTGTTATTTTTTAATAAACTATCATTTACTGTTTTTAGTTGTTTGCCATATCCTGAAAATGAAGGAGGATAAGCAAAACATATTTGTAAAACATTCATTTATTTAATATCCTCAAATAAATTATTTACTATTTCTAATCTTTTTAAAATATCTTCTTTTATATGAACTGGATCACTATTTAAACAGTATTTTAGATGCTTAAAACAATCTTCTTCATTTAGTATGTTTTCACAACATAAATCAGAATACCCAACTTCTTTATAATAGTTTATAACTTTTCCATGATAAGGGAAAGAGCATATTTTTTTATTTAATGCAGAAGAAAGAATTCCAACATGTAACTTTGATGTTAGTATAAAATCAAAAGAATTTAACGTTTTTATAAAGTTTTCATAATTTGTATATCGTATAATTTTATTTTTCAAAATTTTTTCTATTTGAGGATTGAGGTTTTTGATTTTTTCATATTCTCCAAAGTGATCTTCTATAAACCAGGTATCATAGTTAGCGTTGTCAAAATATTTTAATATATAATCATTAAGTTTTGGTTTATGTGAACTTAAATGTAGAGCTACTTCTCTTTTTTCATTTGTAGCGTAATGCTCTTTATTATTTGATATACTTAAAGCATAGTCAATAGAAAGTTTAATATCTTTTTTTGAACCTAAATTTTTAAAGGTTTCAAGTGATTTTGAGTCACGAAGAATTACATCTTCAGCATTTTCTACAAATCTTTTTAAGATGAATTTTGATAGAGGGTTTTCAATTGCTCCTGCTCCTACATCTACAATATAATATTTTTTTCCTAAAAGTTTAAATATGTCTGCATACATAAATATTTTTTTGTATCTTGATAATGCCCATCTTGAAACATTTGAAGGTGGTTCAGATAAATAACCACCAGCAATAAACATTAAATAGTCACTATTTATTAGTTCTTTGAATGTTGCATTTTCTGCATTTAATTCATTAAGTACTTTTTCAGATACATTGTAAAATCTAACTTTAAATCCTACTTCTTTTGCTTTTTTATATAAAAGGTCCGCTAAAAGCACATCTCCAAAATTTGAAGTCCAAAGAGCCCCTATCATAGTTATATTTTTCATTTTTCCTCTTTTTGTAATGAGTTTATTATTTGATTTTGTTTTAATATTCTAATTATTTGATAATATACTTGAAAGTAATGTATTGTAAGTATTACCGAGTAAATTATTAGTAAATGCAATATACTAATTTCATAATAATTACCATAGGCAAATATTATTAATACATAAATTAATCTTCTTAAGTGAATAAATAAAACATCTTTTTGTTTGTTTATGACATTAAACACTTGCATTAATGGAGAACTTATAAATTGTCCTAAAAGAAAGATTGATAATATTCTTGCAAATTCTCCAGCTTCAGACCAGTTTTTACCAAAAACTATTTCAAATAGATAGGGTGCAAATAAAATTAAGACTATAAAAGGAAGTATACTTATAACTGCTAATTTTTTTGTTAAGTTTTTCGTAATTGAAAGAATCTTTTTTGGTTGTTTTTTTCCTATTCTTGCAATCTCTGAATAGTATGCTTGGCTAGTAGTTTGTCCAATTAGTGTTATTGGAAGTGCCAAAACTGAAAAAGCTAAACCTAATTGTCCTGTTGCTTCTGTTCCATAAAGTATTGAAGTAAATATTAATGGTGCTTGGAATGATAATATATATAAGAAATGTGATGGAAGTTTAAATTTAGGAAAATCTACATAATATTTGAGTAAAAAGAGAATGTATCTTATATTGATAGTTATTTTTACAGTTTTAATAAAATTAACTATCAATATAAAAAAACCAATAGATTGACTAACTATTTGACCAATTATTAAACCTATTGCACCAAATGATAAATATCCTGCAATAAGTTTTATTATAGTACCTACTGTTGTTTGAAAGAACATGTTTTTAGAAAGAAGTTTGAATTGTTTTTTTCTAGTAAACCAAAAATTAAATGTTTCATATAAACTATAAAGTAATAAAGCAATAGGAATAAGCCACCAAAAATCAATAATTTTTTCTATTTTAAAAAGATAAAATATTTCATTTTTAAAAAATAGAAAGATCAAAAAAACTGATAAAGTAACTATTAATATGATAAATAAGATTAGAAAAGTTAAATTAACTGCTGTATTTTCTTTTTTTGGTAAAGGTATAGCTGTAGTATACTTTAATGTCCCAAATGGTAATAAAATAGCTAATAGAGATATAAATATTGTTAAAATCCCAAATTCTTCTGGTGTATATAATCTTGTTATAAATGGTATAGCTAAAAATGTTATTAATTTTGATGATGCTGTTCCTGTCGCAAGAATCAGCATATTTTTCAAGATATCGTTGTTCATTTATAATTTATAAAACTCTTTATACCAAATAACAAACTGCTCAATACCATCCGCAAGTTTTGTATCTGGCTTATAATCAAAATCTTTGATTAAATCATTTGTATCTGCATATGTTGATACTACATCTCCTGGTTGCATAGGGAGGAAATTCTTTTTTGCTTCTATTTGAAGTTTATCTTCTAATGTCTCTATAAACTCCATTAGGGATACTGGTGCATTATTTCCTATATTATATACTCTATATGGGGCACTTGAAATATCTGGACTTGGATTCTCAGCATTAAACTCTTTTGAAGATGAAGCTGGATTATCTATTACTTTTATTATACCATCTACTATATCTTCCACATAAGTAAAATCTCTACTCATATTTCCATGGTTAAATACTTTTATAGCTCTATCATTTAATATTGCATCTGCAAAAAGCATTGGTGCCATATCTGGTCTTCCCCATGGTCCATATACTGTAAAAAATCTTAATCCTGTACATTGAATACCATAAAGGTGTGCATATGTATGAGCCATCATTTCATTTGATTTTTTAGTTGCTGCATATAAAGACACTGGGTGATCTGTATGATCACTTGTTTTAAATGGTTGAGATTTATTTAATCCATATACAGAAGAAGAACTAGCATAAGATAAATTTTTTACATCATTATGTCTACAAGCTTCTAATATATTCATAAATCCTTTTACATTTGAATCAATATAAGCATGGGGATTTTCTATTGAGTATCTAACCCCTGCTTGTGCTGCAAGGTTACAAACTGCATCAAACTTCTCAATTTCAAACAAAGCATTTATATCATTTGTATTAGCCAAATCCATTTTTATAAATTTATGTTTTGGATATTTTGTACTACTTACAAGTTTATTAGAAGATATCTCTTCTTTTTTTATACCAAGTTCTTCTAATCTTGCATATTTTAAATTTACATCATAGTAGTCATTTATATTATCCAATCCTACTACTTCATCACCTCTTTCTAAAAGTTTTAAAGCTAAGTGATATCCAATGAATCCCGCTGTTCCTGTTACTAGTATTTTCAATTTGTTTTCCTAGTTTCTAATCATCACTGCTAAATAAATCTCTAGTGTAAACCTTATCTTTTACGTCAACAAGATTTTCATCAAGTCTATTTGCAACTATCACATTTGATACTTTTTTAAACTCTTCAAAGTCTTTTATAACCTTTGAATTAAAGAAATCATCTTCCTCTAAATTTGGCTCATAAATTACTACAGGAATACCTTTTGCTTTTATTCTTTTCATTATCCCTTGTATTGCTGAACTTCTAAAGTTGTCTGATCCTGTTTTCATAACAAGTCTATAAACACCTACGGTGTTGTTATTAGTATAGTGGTTATTTGTTATTGGTTTATTGTCATTTAGTTTTTTTATTATACTATCTGCAATAAAATCTTTTCTTGTAGAGTTAGCATTTACAATTGCTTCTATTATATTTGATGGTACATCTTTGTAGTTTGCTAAAAGTTGTTTTGTATCTTTAGGTAAACAATATCCACCATATCCAAAACTAGGATTGTTATAATGACTTCCAATTCTAGGATCTAATCCAACTCCATCTATTATTTGTTTACTATCTAAATCATGTGCTTCTGCATATGAATCTAACTCGTTAAAATAAGCTACTCTCATAGCTAGATATGTATTTGAAAATAACTTAACAGCTTCTGCTTCAGTTGAGTTTGTAAAAAGAATATCTATGTTCTCTTTTAAAGCTCCTTGCTCTAAAAGCTTTGCAAAGGTTTTAGCCCTTTCACTTTGTTCACCTACTATTATTCTAGATGGATATAAATTGTCAAATAAAGCTTTCCCTTCTCTTAAGAACTCTGGTGAAAAGATTATATTTGATGTGTTAAATCTTTCATTTATACCTTTTGTATATCCAACAGGAATAGTAGATTTTATTACCATAGTAGTATTAGGATTTATTTCTAAAACATCAGCAATAACATACTCAATAGATTTTGTATTAAAATAGTTTGTTTCAGGATCATAGTCTGTTGGAGTAGAGATAATTACATAGTCAGCATTTTTATAAGCTTCTTCTTTGTCTAAAGTAGCTTTAAAACTTCCTTCAAAAGATTCTGGATTTTCATGGATTTTAGTTAAATATTCTTGAATCTCTTTATCTTCAATAGGACTAATACCATTGTTTATCATTTCAACTTTTTGGGGGATAATATCTAAAGCTATTACATCATTATGTTGAGAAAGTAGTAGTCCATTTGACAGTCCTACATATCCTGTCCCTGCTATTGCTATGTTCATTTTTAATTATTTCCTTTTTATAAAATTTGGTTATGCGTTTTCTCTTTTTAACAACTCAACATATGTTACTTCTTTTAGTTCTTCTTTTTTTTTCTTTTTTTTATGTCTTCTTCTTGTTCTTGGATCAAAAAGATTAAAGAAGATTAGGTATAGAAGTAAAAATAATATAACATTTAAAATATCACTTGAATTTGTAATTTGTAAAAAAATAAGTGCAAATACACCTTGAATCATGATGATTGTAGATACTGTAAATTTTACATTTCTTTTCATCTTGTAAAGTATATGATGCATATGGTTTTTATCTGCTGAAAAGGGTGATTTTCCCCTTTGTAGTCTTCTTCTTATTACAATCATTGTATCCAAAACAGGAATAGCAACTAAAAATAAAGCAGCTGTAGGAGTAACATAACTCAAAGCTTTTATTGCTAAAAATGATATAGTAAAGCCTAAAAATAGTGAACCACTATCACCCATAAAAACTTTTGCAGGGTTCCAGTTTAGAAGTAAAAAACCTGCTAAGATTGATAATACAATTGTTGGGATGATTATTAGTGTTTTGTCATCATTTTGTATACCAACAATTAAGATTGTAGTTAATATAACTGCACTTATACCACCAGCTAATCCATCTAGTCCATCAGTAAGATTTAAACCATTTGTTAAACCAACTACTGCAAATATAGTAAATGGTATGGCTAAAAAACTCAACTCTATATCATGCCCTAAAAAAGTTCCTATACTAGATATAACATAGCCATCCAAACTTATTATAATAGAAGAAACAATGATAAACAAAAACTTAACCTTTGAGCTTAAGCCTTTTTGATCATCAATAATCCCACAAAGATAAACTATAAAAATAGCAACCAAAGCATTTAAATGTTCAAGTGCAAAACTAGTATCAATAAGAAAAATAGAGATAAAAAATACAAATCCAATTACAACGCCAGCACCCCTAGG
Organism: Arcobacter arenosus; assembly: GCF_005771535.1. Classification (NCBI taxonomy): domain Bacteria; kingdom Pseudomonadati; phylum Campylobacterota; class Epsilonproteobacteria; order Campylobacterales; family Arcobacteraceae; genus Arcobacter; species Arcobacter arenosus. The sequence continues at coordinate 26,535 of NZ_VANU01000005.1, read as the reverse complement.
AGTTACTCTTTTGTGTGAACTTCTTTCATTTGGGATATCAACCAAACCTAGTTTCGGAGCAATTGTTATAAAATACTTGATAAGATAAAACGTAACTGCAACAATCATAATAGAATAAATTAGTAGTTTACCATCAATCAATGAAATCCCCTAGAAGTTAAAATAAATACGCATATTATCTAAAAAATGTCTCAAAAATGACTCATTTAATAATAAATTTTAAAATTTAATTATTAATAAATAAAATACAATATTAGTTTAATATAAAAAATAAGAGTATATCTTATCAAAAAAAAGTTTCATTTTTGTTACAATTGATATTAATTTATAAACAATTTTTGAAATTTATTAGCTGGAAATTCATATGAGACTTTGCATTATCAACGATGAAGTTTGGAACGAGGGAAAAAATTGTATATTTACACATATAAACTTTATTTGGGTAAAATATCAAAAAAATTACTCATATTAGAGAAATAGGTGTAAAAATGGCAAAAGAATACACTCTTCCAAAACTTCCAGTAAAAAAAGAATTGGAAAGTAAAAAAGTTTTAAAAAAAGTTGTAAGCTCTAATAGGGCACTTGCTGAACTTAAGGGAGTTGCTGAAACTATTCCAAATCAGAGTATACTTATAAATGCTTTGGCACTACAAGAAGCAAAAGACTCTTCAGAAATAGAAAATATAGTTACAACTCATGATGAACTTTATAGAGCTAGTGTAAGTAGTACAAATATTTCAAATCAAGCTAAAGAAGTACAAAGGTATAAAGACGCACTTTATAAAGGTTTTGCACTTATTAAAGAGCATAAACTATTACTAAAAAAACATATAGTTGAGATTCAAAAAGTTTTAGAAAATAATGACGCAGGAATAAGAACTCAAAGTGGAACATCACTAATAAATGATAAAACTGGTGAGATAATTTATATGCCACCACAAAATTATGAAGATATACAAAACTTGATGGCCAATTTAGAACAGTACATAAATACGCCTTTTTTAGATGAACATGATCCTCTTACAAAAATGGCAATCATTCATTATCAGTTTGAGTCAATACATCCATTTTATGACGGAAATGGCAGAACAGGAAGAATAATCAATATTTTATTTTTGATTTTAAATAACTTGTTGGACTTACCAATACTCTATCTTAGTTCATATATCATTGCTAATAAAAATGATTATTATAGATTATTAAATGAAGTACGTACCAAAAATAATTGGGAAGAATGGATCTTATATATTTTGGATGGGGTAGAAGTAACAGCAAAAAATACAATTAATATAATTAAAGAGATTAATTCTTTGATGAAAATTACAAAAGCGCAGTTGAGTGAGAATTTACCAAAAATGTATTCAAAAGATTTATTGGAACTTTTGTTTATGCATCCATATACAAAAATAAATTTTTTGGTTGATGAATTGGATGTTACAAGAAAAACGGCAGGTGTTTATTTAAGAGAGATAGAAAAACTTGGTATTTTAGAAAGTATTAGAGTTGGTAGAGAAGTATATTTTATCAATAAAAAGTTGTTTGAAATTTTGAAGACAAAATATTGATTCTTTTGAACCAATCTTGATTTTATCTCCATCTTTGATCTCTTGTTTTGTAGTTTTTCTGTTTCCACCGATGGTTTCATTATTGATAGTTGTACCGTTCATACTTCCTCTATCTATCACAAAGAAACTATTGTTTTCTATTGATATTTCTAACCTCTTTCGTTTTTACTAACCCTTGATTCTCTTCCTATTTTATAAGGGAACCTTGTGATAGAGATAAGCTTTTCATTTGCAATAGATGCTTTTGCTTTTTCATTCATAGGAAATAATACTGCTCTTGGTACTATTGATTTTAGTATCTCTTTTTTTAGTTCTTGCATTTTGTCTCTTTGTGTTGATATTTTAAATTAGGGCTAAATTTTATTCATATATTTAAGAGTGGTATTTATAATTTCAATTAACTTTTTAGTATATTCTAAAACTTCATCAAAAACATCCACAAGTTCGTCTTCAATATATTCATGTGCAATTGTATTTCTTATATCTTTCATGATGCGAATCTCTTCAATATCATCAAAAAGTTGTCTTTTATGTGCATTATTAACAACATCTACTAAAGTACCTTGATTTTCAAATTCATATTCATCCAATGTTCTAAAAATTTTTCTTATTAAAAAGTCAATACCTCTACTATATCTACTACATAGAGTTTCAAATTTTCCAAATTCTTCAATAGAGTATTTGTCTTTTATACCAATTTTTAGACATTCTTTATAAGATATTTCAATCCAAAAAAGTTGTTTTTCTAGTAATTTTCTATCTTGTTGTAGTTTTTCATATATCATAAAGCAATAGCCTTTTTATATATAATTTTTGTAAATGGATTTGAAAGTTTACTATTATCTAGAACAATATCAAGCTTTTGTTCCCCAAAGTTTTTGAAAAATTCGATTCGAAGTTTTCTGATATCTTTTTTAGTTAATATATCTGAAATTACAAGCAAATCAATATCTCCACCTTTTTTGGTGTCATCAGTTCTACTTCCAAATAGGAAAAGTTTAGCTTCTTTTGATAATGACTTTAGTTTATCTTTTAAAACTTTGATTTCGTTGTTATTTAATCTCATGATGAAATAATACCATATTTTAATTTTAAAGTTTGGTACACTAAAGCTTGTTTAGGGATAGTTTCTAATCATCACTGCTAAATAAGTCTCTAGTGTAGACTTTGTCTTTAACACAAGAAAGATTTTCATCAAGCCTGTTTGCAACTATCACATTTGATATTTTTTTAAACTCTTCAAAGTCTTTTATAACCTTTGAATTAAAAAAATCATCTTCGTCTAAATTTGGCTCATAGATTACTACAGGAATACCTTTTGCTTTTATTCTTTTCATTATCCCTTGTATTGCTGAACTTCTAAAGTTGTCTGATCCTGTTTTCATTACAAGTCTGTATATACCTACGGTGTTGTTATTAGTATATTGGTTATTTGTTATTGGTTTATTATCATTTAGTTTTTTTATTATACTATCTGCTACAAAATCTTTTCTTGTAGAGTTAGCATTTACAATTGCTTCTATTATATTTGATGGTACATCTTTGTAGTTTGCTAAAAGTTGTTTTGTATCTTTAGGTAAACAATATCCACCATATCCAAAACTAGGATTGTTATAGTGACTTCCAATTCTTGGATCTAATCCTACACCTTCTATTATTTGCTTACTGTCTAAATCATGTGCTTCTGCATATGAATCTAACTCATTAAAATAAGCTACTCTCATAGCTAAATATGTATTTGAAAATAGCTTAACAGCTTCTGCTTCAGTTGAATTAGTAAATAATATATCTATGTTCTCTTTTAAAGCTCCTTGCTCTAAAAGCTTAGCAAATATAGTAGCTCTCTCACTTTGTTCACCAACTATTATTCTAGATGGATATAAATTGTCAAATAAAGCTTTTCCCTCTCTTAAGAATTCTGGAGAAAAGATTATATTTGATGTGTTAAATCTTTCATTTATTCCTTTTGTATACCCCACAGGAATAGTTGATTTAATTACCATAGTAGTATTAGGATTTATTTCTAAAACATCAGCAATAACATACTCAATAGATTTTGTATTAAAATAGTTTGTTTCAGGGTCATAGTCTGTTGGAGTAGATATGATTACATAGTCAGCATTTTTATACGCTTCTTCTTTGTCTAAAGTAGCTTTAAAACTTCCTTCAAAAGATTCTGGGTTTTCATGGATTTTAGTTAAATATTCTTGAATCTCTTTATCTTCAATAGGACTAATACCATTGTTTATCATTTCAACTTTTTGGGGGATAATATCTAAAGCTATTACATCATTATGTTGAGAAAGTAGTAGTCCATTTGACAGTCCTACATATCCTGTCCCTGCTATTGCTATGTTCATTTGTGATTCCTAATTTATATATTTGAGTTTGGGATTATACTAGAAGTATTTTGATTAACTAATAAAATCAAAATACTTCTTTAAAGTGAGTTATTTTTTAGTTTCTTTTTTCTTTTCAAGTTCATAAAAATAATTAGTAGCTTCCACAAATCCTTCTACAGAACCACAGTCAAATCTTCTTCCTTTGAACTTATATGCTAATACCATACCTTTTTTTGCTTGTTCACACAATGAATCTGTTATTTGCAACTCTCCATTTTTCCCTGGTTTTGTATTCTCTATTACTTCAAAAATCTCTGGTGTTAAGATATATCTTCCTATTACTGCTAGATTAGATGGTGCTTTATCTGTATCTGGTTTTTCTACCATATTTGATACCATATATACTCCATCTTCCATTGGTTTTCCCTCTATTACTCCATATTTATGTACATCTTCTTTTGGTACTTCCATACAAGCTACGATACAACATTTATATTTATTATACAAATCTACCATTTGTTTTAAAATACCATCACCTTTTTCATTTACACAAAGGTCATCTGCTAATATTACTGCAAAAGGATTATTATCTCCTACTAATACTTTCCCTTTATAGATTGCATCTCCTAAACCTTTCATCTCATTTTGTCTTGTATATGTAAAGGTACATGTCTCTATAATTTTTCTAATATCTTTTAAAAGTGATTCTTTTGAACTTCCTTTTATTTGGTGCTCTAATTCATATGAAATATCAAAGTGATCTGTAATTGCTCTTTTACCTCGTCCTGTAATTGTTGCCATTACATTACATCCTGCTTCCATCGCTTCTTCTACACCATATTGGATTAATGGTTTTGTCAATATTGGCAACATCTCTTTTGGCATCGCTTTTGTTGCTGGCAAAAACCTTGTCCCATATCCTGCCGCTGGAAACAGGCATTTTGTGATTTTTCCTGTAGGTGTACTCATTTATCAATTCTCCTTGTTTTTTAGTTATATCCGTTTGGATTTTGGCTTTGCCAATTCCATGAGTCTTTACACATTTGTTCTATATCTTTTTTTGCTTCCCATCCTAAAATCTCTTTTGCAAAACTTGGGTCTGCAAAACATGAAGCAATATCTCCTGCTCGTCTTTCTACAATTTTATAAGGTATCTCTTTTTTAGAAGCTTTTTCAAAAGCTTTTACAACATCTAAAACAGAGTAGCCATTTCCTGTTCCAAGATTTACAATAAGTGGTTTTGTAGTTTTATCTTGTGAGTTTAAATAATCTATTGCTTTTACATGCCCATCAGCTAAGTCAACAACATGAATATAGTCTCTAACTCCTGTTCCATCAAGAGTGTTATAATCTCCACCAAATACAGATAAAAATTCTCTTTTCCCTACGGCAGTTTGAGAAATAAAAGGCATCAAGTTGTTAGGTATACCATTTGGGTCTTCCCCTATAGTTCCACTTTCATGTGCACCAACAGGGTTAAAGTATCTTAATATTGCTATTTTAAATTCATTGTCACCAATATATACATCTTCTAAAATTCTTTCAATCATGTATTTTGAAGTTCCGTATGGATTTGTTGTTCCTCCCACTGGAAAATCTTCTTTTATAGGTGTTGTTGCAGGATCTCCATAAACTGTTGCAGATGATGAAAAAACTATTTTTTTACAATTGTTTTTTTGCATCACTTCAAGAAGTTTTTGAGTTCCACAGACGTTGTTGTCATAGTATTTTAAAGGTTTCTCTACAGATTCACCAACTGCTTTTAATCCTGCAAAATGAATAACTGAATCAATTTTATATTTATCAAAAACCTCTTGTAGTTTATCTTTATCTCTTATGTCACCTTCTATAAAGTCTATTGATTTATTTATGATTTTTTCTACTCTTTTTAAACTCTCTTTTGATGAGTTTGAAAGATTGTCATAAACTATAAAATCATAATTTGCATCACTAAGTGAGATAAGTGTATGTGAACCAATATAACCAGCACCACCAGTAACTAAGATTTTTGTTTTTTCTTGCAAGGAGTTTCCTTTAATAATTTTAAAGGTGATATTTTACTCAAAATAAACTTACAAGTTATTGATGATTTTTTCTTGAAACTAATTAGTTGCAAAGTAGTTACATTTGATACTTTTGTTACTTTATGGTTATTTTTGAGACTTTTTTGAGACTTTGTACTAGTAAACTTGTATTATATAAAACTGAATTCAAAGGGAGTTATCATGTATGAAGGTATAAATGTCCAAAATGGTGGAATTACGGTTGATTTAGATAGTTTACAAAAAACTGAAAATGGTGAATTGATTTTAGATGGAATTAGTTCTTTAAAAGTTTTTGTTGAAAATGGTGCAAGCTATGATCAAACAAAACTAGAAATCTTAGAAAATAATAATGATGTAAGAGTATCATTTACTGATGCAAATGGTAATGAAATTTTTATGATCCTTAAAGGCCTAGCTCAAATATTACTTACAAACCAAACTGATAATCCTGTATTTGAAGTATTTGAAGGACCTACCCAGTTAGCAACAATGACTACTATAGATGATCTTGAAGCAGCAGCTGCAGGTGGAGCTCCAGCAGGTTCAGATCAAACAGCAAACCCAGCAGGTGCTGGTGATTTAGATGGTACTGACAGTGGAGACTCAGGAGCTAGATTAAATGGACTTCCTGGTGCTGGACCTTTTGATCCTACAGCCGCAATTATAGGAAATTTTGCTCCAGTAGTATTTGATGTTTCTTTAGAAGATATTGAAGTATTAGGAGAAGAAGGCGCAGGAGATAAGAATATTATAACTGGAGCTTTAACTGTATTTGATGAAGATGAAGAGGATATAGGACTTCATACATTTACTCCAATAGAAGGTTCTCTTGTCGTTACAAGTTTTAATGAAGATGGAACTGAAAATGGTGTAATTACAGTTGAAGATGATGATATATTAGTAGTTTTAAATCCAGATGGAACTTTTGAGATTAGTGGTGATTTTAACAACTTAGGTTTAGGAGAATATGCAACAGTAAGTTTTGATTATTTTGCTACTGATATCGAAGGTGCAACAAGTAATGTTGCAACAGTGACTTTAACAATTGAAGGTACAAATGATATTCCTGTTGTTACTGATGTGAATTTGAATGGTTCAGCTGAAGATCAAGTAGTTCAAGATTTTGAAGATGGCTTAATACAAGATGATAATAGTTATATAATTTACGATAATAATTTGAGGGTTTTAGATACTAGTACTTATCAAGCTAGTGGTTATGTAAATGGTATCATAAGTGGAGATAATGTGGCTTATAATGCTAATGGAGTTTCACCAATTTCTTTTTCTTTTACTGAAGTTGTTACCTTTGAATCTACATACATGACATCTTCTTGGTATACAACTCAAGATGTAGTTTTTGAAGGTTATTTAAATGGTCAACTTATTTATACTTCTGATTCTATTGAAATAAATTATAATGGACCAACATTAATCGAATTAAATTGGGATAATATAGACCAATTAATAGTTTATAATACTCCAACAGGAATAGATGTTCAAGAAGATAATGGAAGTGGTTCACATTGGGCAATGGATGACTTTACATATTCATTAGGTTCAGGAAAAAAAGTTGTCTATGAAACAATCGATGCAGATTCTCAGGATACAAATGGAAATGGAATATTAAGAGATGATGAAGTTAACAATCTTTTTGAAGGGACTTTAACAGTAAGTGATGATGACGATAATGACACTCATGAGTTCTTTATGGCGAGTTTAGAAGAAGGAAACTACAATATTGGAACTGAAGAAGAACCAATGTTAGTAAATCTTGAACTTGGAAATTTAGCTGATGATTCAACATTATCAATAGATGATATTGATTTAGACTTAACTATTAATACTGATGGTACATACTCTTTAGGTGGTAACTTTACTTCATTAGCTGTAGGTGAAACAGCAACTGTAACTATAGAATATTATGCAGTAGATGATAGTGGAGCAGGGTTAGGAGATGCAAATAATGAACCAGAAGAATCTGAACATAAAACTATCACATTTACAATCACAGGAACAAATGACCAACCAGTAGTAGAAAATTTGGATTTAAATGGTGGTAATAGTGGAATTTCAGATATTCCTAATCAAGATGATTCTCCAGTACAAGGTGTTTCTTCGGGATTAGTTGGTTATTATGATATGGCCGAAGGTTCAGGAACTGTTATTCAGGAGGAGATATTATCATTAGGTGGATTTTCATCAAAAGATTTAGATGATTTAACAGCGCAAGATATTGAAAATCTAAATGCTTTATATATTGATAAGTATAGTTCAACTTCTGAGTTTACAAACAATTTAGCTTCAATTCATAGTTCAGTTTATAATGGAATGACTTTAATTATAAATGACGGAAGTCCTTCTGAAGCAAATTCTATTCTTCCTGGTTTGACACAGACTTTAGTAAGTTCGTCTTACAGTAATGCTGATGTTAATATTGGTCCTGATGGTGTTGAATTGTCAAATGGTACATTGGGAAATTTAGATGATTCTTCGTTAGATGGTGGAAGTTCATCAATTCATGGTGCCTTTGAAAGTAGTTCTTTACCTGATGGAGCTAAAATTTTATTAACTTCAGGAAATGCTAATGAAGTTGTAGCTTTCTCTTATGAATATGGTTCGGGAACAGTTATCTATTCTACAATGCCATTGATGGCTTATTTTGACCCTGATTGGTTATATAATAATCCAAATTATCAAGATTTTATTGCAGCAGCAAAAATATATATAAATAATACTGTAGAAGATGAGTTAGCAAATGATATAGTTTACGAAACAAATGATACAGACTCAACAGACACAAACGGAAATGAAATATTAAGAGATGATGAAGTTAACAATCTTTTTGAAGGGACTTTAACAGTAAGTGATGATGATGTAAATGATACACATGAATTCTATATTGCAAAAGATGGAATAACAGTAGTAGATAGTCCAGTTGATTCAGAGAATAATGAGATAATTACATTGGATGATTTAGATATTACTATAAATCCAGATGGGACATATAGTATAGGTGGAGATTTTACAGAATTAGCAGTAGGTGAAACAGTAACAGTAAATGTAGAATATTATGCAGTAGATAATCAAGGAAAAGATGGAACAGATGGGATTAATGAAACTTCTGAATCTGAACATAAAATTATCACATTTACAATCACAGGAACAAACGATCAACCAGTAGTAGAGAATATTAACTTAAATAATTTAGATGATTTACAATCAACTGGCTCAGATATTGGTCATATTCCATTTGAAGGAACACCAAATGGTTTTACAATTTCGTTTACTTTAAACCTTGACTCAGCAGTAACACAAAATACACCAATAATATATCAAGGTGAAGGTTTTCCTCCAAATTCAGGGTACATAGCAGCACCTTATATTGCAATTAGTAATCATCCTGTTTATAATCAGTCTTTACTATTCCAAATGGGAGATAGTTATGAACATTTTTATTCGGACTTTAGCTTTTCTCCAGGGATAGATTATGATATCCAAATGGTATTTGAAAATGGGACTGTTAATCTTTATGTTGATGGAAATTTAATTTCTCATGCGTATGATTCAGGCGATGCGAATTTTGACTCAGTACCTACAAATAATGAAACTATGTTTATAAATGATGTAGGGATGACTGTTTCTAATTTAGTAATTCTAAACGCAAATGGAAATCAGATTAATGTTATTGATAATAGTTCTGTATTATATGAAACATTAGATACAGACTCAACAGATACAAACCAAAATGGAGTACTGTTAGATGAAGATGGGAATAATATTTTCACAGGAACTTTAACAGTAAGTGATGATGATGTAAATGATACACATGAATTCTATATTGCAAAAGATGGAATAACAGTAGTAGATAGTCCAGTGGATTCAGAGAATAATGAGATAATTACATTGGATGATTTAGATATTACTATAAATCCAGATGGGACATATAGTATAGGTGGAGATTTTACAGAATTAGCAGCTGGAGAAACAGTAACAGTAAATGTAGAATATTACGCAGTAGATAATCAAGGAAAAGATGGAACAGATGGGATTAATGAAACTTCTGAATCTGAACATAAAACTTTAAGCTTTACAATTACAGGAACAAATGACCAACCAGTAGTAGATGAAGTAACAATAGATGTATTAGAATCAGAATTAGCTAGTAACCCAGATAATCAAACATTGACAATCAGTACAGATAGCCAATATGCATTAGGTAATTATGTAAGCGATGATGATGTAAATGATACCCATACATTCGCAAGAGCAGAAGGAAGTACGATATCATTAAGTATAAATACTACAAATGCAACATTGCTAACAGCAATAGCGAATCAAGATTTAGCATATATAAAAAGTGTACTAGCTGAAATAGTAGCAATACCAGAAGTAACAACAGCATTGACAAATGGGATAGATGCAATACCAGCAATAGATGTACAAAGTACAATAGCAGCATTTATGGCAGCACCAGATATCGCAACAGCATTGGCAATAGTGAATTCAACATTTGGTACAGTAGGCGTAACAGCACAGTTAGATCCAGTAACAGGATTAACATTGTCAATAGATGATGCAAGTGCATTAGAAGCAGAGAGTTTGTTAAATGTAACAGTAAACCAAGATGGATCATATGAAGTAACAAGCCCATTGTTTGATCACTTAAGTGTAGATGATAGAGTAAGTGTAAGCTTTGACTATGTAGCAAATGATGGAACAAATGATGCAAATGGAGAGACAAATGTATCAGAAGCAAATACAGTTACATTAAATATTCAAGGTTCAAACGACCAACCAGTAGTAGATGAAGTAACAATAGATGTATTAGAATCAGAATTGGCTAGTAACCCAGATAATCAAACATTGACAATCAGTACAGATAGCCAATATGCATTAGGTAATTATGTAAGCGATGATGATGTAAATGATACACATACATTCGCAAGAGCAGAAGGTAGTACAATATCATTAAGTATAAATACTACAAATGCAACATTGCTAACAGCAATAGCAAATCAAGATTTAGCATATATAAAAAGTGTACTAGCTGAAATTGTAGCAATACCAGAAGTAACAACAGCATTGACAAATGGGATAGATGCAATACCAGCAATAGATGTACAAAGTACAATAGCAGCGTTTATGGCAGCACCAGATATCGCAACAGCATTGGCAATAGTAAATTCAACATTTGGTACAGTAGGAGTAACAGCACAGTTAGATCCAGTAACAGGATTAACATTGTCAATAGATGATGCAAGTGCATTAGAAGCAGAGAGTTTGTTAAATGTAACAGTAAACCAAGATGGATCATATGAAGTAACAAGCCCATTGTTTGATCATTTAAGTGTAGATGATAGAGTAAGTGTAAGCTTTGACTATGTAGCAAATGATGGAACAAATGATGCAAATGGAGAGACAAATGTATCAGAAGCAAATACAGTTACATTAAATATTCAAGGAACAAACGACCAACCTGTAATTCAATCTATTTCAAAAATTGACGGAATTTATGAGTTAAATGATTTAATTACAGAATTCCCTTGGGAAGAGTATTATTATGTATTATCTCAAGAAGACTTATTTGCAAATACTATAATATCAGATGATGATGTAAATGATACACATACTTTACAATTAGCTAGTGCTTCAATCTTATTTGATGGTGGTATCTATTCAAATAATTTCCAATACACATTTGATCAAAATAGTGCATCAGGACCAAATAATCCAATATCAAATCCTGTGAATTCAGGTATTCTTGAAGTTACACAAGATTTCCTTGATAATTATCCTCAAGTAAATGCAAATGTTGGAGATTTTATTATTTATAATTCAGAATTCAATCATCTAAGTGCAGGAGAAAAAGTATTAGTTACTTTTGATGTTGTAGCAAATGATGGAACAAATGATGCAAATGGTGAAACAAATCTTTCTGCTCCAAAAACAGTAACAGTTGAAGTAGTAGGAACAAATGACCAACCTGTAGTTGAAAATATTACCTTAGGAAATACACAAGCAACTATTATTTATGAAGAAACTTTATTAGATGTTGGTACTTCTGAAGATGTGGTATTTAAAGGAAAAGTAGCTCAAGCTATTGATGAAGATATAAACAATACAAATCCACACTATTTATTAGTAGGAAATATCCAAGTAGAACAAAACCCTATATCTTTGACAGCTAGTGATATTGAAGTTGTTCTTAAAGATGCTGCGCCAGGTGGATGGAGTACAACAAGAGATTATGAAGTTTCAAGTGATAAGTTTAACACTTTAGCAGAAGGTGAAACAGTAACTTTATCATTTAATTATAAAGCTTCTGATTGGGAAGGATTTGGAACGACAGGAGATGCAAATAATGAACCATCTCATAGTGAAGTTAAAACAGTAACAATAACAATTACAGGTACAAATGATACCCCTGTCGCAAAATCTTTTATCCATGACGGACCAGCAAATAATGGACAAGTTTGGGAAAATGCAGGTCAACAAATTGTTATTGACCCAACAAGTGATTTTGGAGTAGATGATTTATCTTCTATTGCAGGATATGATGTAGATGTAAATGATACTTTAAGAGTTAATTCAATCTCAAATGATGCAGGAGATACTGTAACATATGATGGTGTAAATGCAACAGCTTGGATAGAAAGTAATAGTGGAGTTGCAGTAAGAATCAATGCAGATGGAAAAGTTGAATACAACTTAAATATGTTTAAAACAAATGGTGAAACAGTATTTGATCATCTAGATGCAGGAGATACAACAACTGATACTTTCAATTTTACTTTAATTGATGACAATGGAGCTGTTAGTAATACAGCTGTTGCAACTATAAATATCTTAGGTACAAATGATAAACCAATTATTAATAGTAATTTAGTTGCTAACTTAACTGAAATCAATGAAGATGTTTTAGATGCAGATAATACAGGTACATTAGTTTCAGCATTATTAGGTAACTCTGTTAATGATTTTGATGATGATGCTGTTGAAGGTATTGCTGTAACAGGTATTGATAATACAAATGGAACTTGGCAATATTCAATCGATGGTGGAACTTCTTGGAATAACTTTGATAATGGTACAAGTGATACCAATGCTACAATGTTATATGATTCTTCACTTGTAAGATTTGTACCAAATGAAGATTATTATGGAACTGCTGATATCACATATCATGCATGGGATCAAAATGGATACAATTTAGTTAATGGTTCAACGGCTGTTGACATCACTAGTAGTTATGGTGGAATTAAAGGAACAGTTAGTACTGATAGTGCTACTTCATCAGTAACAGTTGATTCGGTACAAGATTTCATCGCTAATACTCAAGGAAATCCTTTAGTTGATACAAGTAAAGATAATAAAGCTAAAGTATATGAAGTTGGAATTGATGATGCTAATGATAATAGTGAAACTGATACAAAAGCATTTAGAATAGAGTTTGGTGATGATACTCCAGGAACTATAACTTTCAATGCAACTCAAACAGTACCAAATGGACTAACTTCTGGTGGAGAAGCTATTGTTTATGATGTTAGTGCAGATGGTTTAACAATTACAGCAAAAACACAAACTACAGATGAAGTTGTATTTACTTTAGAAATAGATAATACTACACCTCAAACTGTTGGTTCATATACTAATACTAATAGTTACACAATGACATTATTTAAACCAATAGATCACCTAATGAATCAACATAATGGTGAAACTAAATATTTAAGTTTTGATTATGATTCAGAAGATTCTGATGGAGATGTAAGAAGTGGAAAAGTAACTTTACAAGTTGTAGATGATGTACCAACAGCAGGATGGAGTGGATATACAGATAATAATGGACAAACAGGATATGTAGTAACAGAGACAACAGATGCAAATGGATTTGTGACATTAAGTACAAGTGGAGCATCGTTGAACTTCGATGGAGGAGCAGATGGAGCTACAGTAACAGAATTAAGATTTGCAAATGAAGTAGGGGATAAAATCCAGACTAAATATGTAAGTAATAATGAGAGATATTTCTTACAATCACAGGGTGAAGATATAGTTCTAGAAAGAACAGGATTAGATATCACAGGTAAAGCAAACGGAGTAACAGTATTTACAATAGTAGTAGATGAAGTGACAGGAGATTATACCTATACACAATATGCACCAATAGATCATGTAGAAGGTTCAACTTCAGGAAGCTATCAAGATGAGATAGTAAATTTAGTATTACAATATACTGTAACAGATGGAGATGGAGATACAGCAACAGGATACTCTACAGTAAGAGTAGAAGATGATTCTCCAATAAGTTTATCACAAAATGGGATTGCACAAAATGCAGTAGTAGAAGAGTCAAATGTAGGAGATAGTACAACTGCAAGTTTAAGAGTAGATTATGGAGCAGATGGATTTGCAAGTGTAGCCTTTACAGGAGAAGTTCAAGGATATATGCATGACCAATTAACTTCAGGTGGAGTACCAATTACTTATGACTTTAGTATCCCAGGAAAAGTGATTGCAAAAGCAGGAGCAGAGACAGTATTTGAAGTAATATTAAACGCAGATGGAAAAACATATGACGTGAATTTAATAGGTTCATTGGATCATACAGCACCAGATGGACAAGCAGGTGGAAGAGATGAAGGTCAATCAATAAACTTTGTGTTTGAAGCAACAGATAAAGATGGAGATACATTAGAAAGTTCATTATCTGTAAGAATAATTGATGATGAACCAATAGCATCATGGACAGCACCAGTATTAGTAGATGAGGCGAGTTTAAATACAGTAGTGAATGGACAATTAAACTTTGATGGTGGAGCAGATGGAGCTGAAGTAACATCAGTATTCCACCATTGGCAAAATGCTAATGATGGAACGGTAAAAATATATGATGGACCAAATGGAACTGCATTTACATTAACTTCAGGTGGAGAAGCAGTAGTAGTAACATATGAAGATAATGGAATGACAATGATAGGAAAACTATCAGATGATACAGAAGTGTTTAGATTAGAAGCACAATCAGATGGAAGCTTTACATTTGTACAAAAAGAGGCAATAGATCATCCAATAGGAAGTACACAAGAAGATGACTTATTGTTAAAATTAAAATTCACAGTAACAGATGCAGATGGAGATACGTCAACAAGTAACTTTGGAGTAAAAATTACAGATGATACACCAGTTGCAGATTATGGAGGAAGAAAAGATATTTCTGAAGCAGATATTGATTCGTCAGTTCCAGCAAGTGTAACTGGACAATTAACATTTGATGGAGGAGAAGATGGAGCCACTTTGACAGATGTAAACTTCTGGGGAGAAGGTTCACAAGTTATGGTTTATGATGGACAAGGAAATCCACCAATAGCTTTAACGTCAAATGGTGAGCCAGTTATTGCAACACAAATGGTAGATGTAAATGGAGTAATTACAATTACAGCAGTAGCAAATACTACTCCAGTTTATACATTAGTTGTGCAACCAGATGGTAACTATGAATTTACATTAGAAGGTCCAATAGATCATCCTCAATCAAGTCTTACAGGACAAGATGAAGAATTGTTATTAAGATATAGCTATACAGTAACAGATGGTGATGGAGATACAGATGTAGACTACTTTAGTATAAATATCATTGATGATGTACCAACAATAGATGGAATGTCAAGTGCAAGTACAACAGAAGCCGATGCAAATAATGATGGAATTTTTGATGAAGCAGTTGTGACAGGAACATTAGGAAGAATCAATGAAGGTGCAGATGGAGCTATAGTAACAGAGATGCATATCTCAAATACTGCAGACTATAATAACTTAACATCAGGAGGAGATGCAGTAACAGCGACTCAAGTAGGAAATGTTATTACAGGAGCTAAATCGGATGGAACAGTAGTATTTACATTTACATATGATGAAAATGGTAATTATACATTTACACAAAAAGAGCCATTAGATCATAATGGTAGATCAGAAACCCTGATTAAACTAGGGTTTGGATATACAATCACAGATGCAGATGGAGATACAGCAAGTTCAGCATTAATTGTAAGTATTCATGATGATGAGCCAATTGTAGTTGCTGATACAAATAGTGTAAGTGAAGCAGCTTCTGGAATTACAACAAAATCACAAATTAGTGGAAATATTCTTACTAATGATAAAGATGTAGATGTGGACAATGATGATGCTATTGAGATTATAGGTTTAGAGATGACTTCTCCACAAGCTATATCAAGTACAGTTGCAACTCATACAATTAATGGACAACTTTATGAAGGATTCCATATTACTGGAGTATATGGAAATATCATGGTAGATGCAAAAAGTGGTGAATATATCTATAATCTTTATAATGATAGAGATATAGTAAATGAATTATCAGAAGGTGAACAAGTTAATGAAACTTTCTCATATACTATAACTGATGAAAATGGAGTTACACAAGTATCTACATTGACTATTAATATTACAGGAACTAATGATGCACCAGTATTAAGTTATAATTCAATTGAAGATTTAATTAATGAAAATATCTCAGGAAAACTATTAGGTACTTTAGATGTTGAAGATGTAGATTCTAATATTAACTCAGCAGGTTTTACTATTACTGGAGATGATGCAAGTCTAGTAGAGATAAGAGAAAATGCTGGACAATTTGAATTATGGCTTAAAGATTCTGCTGTAGTTGATTTTGAAACTAATAACTCTTTAGATATAACAGTTGCTTATGCTGATGATTATTCTGCAAGTGATAGTGAATCTATAAGCATTGGTATTACAGATGTTGAATTAGGTGTTGTCGAAAACACACAAAACATTTCACTAATTACTGAAGAAAACATTGGCACTATCCATGGATATGAAACAACAAGTGATTCTCCAGTTGAAGCTGCAACTGATACAGATGATAGTTCTATTACAAAAACATATCAACTTGACCCTTCATTAGCTGGTCAGTTTGTTTCTATAAGTTTTGATACAACTACTTATGGTGATGGTGGTTGGGAGGAAGCCACAGCTACAAATTGGGCAGATTGGGTAACCGTTGATGATGGAAATACTGTTCAACAAATAGATGCAGACTCAAATGCCACTGAAACTCATAATATAAATGTAAAAGTAGGTGCAGGTGGAGTTTTAACATTAGTATTTGATGCTAATATTACAGGTAGTGATAGTGGTCCTAGACAAGAATCTGTTGATATTAATAATTTAAATATAAATACTTTTGTTGCAGATATTGCATTAAATGGAGTTGAAACATTAAGTGATACAAATACATATAGCTTTAGTCATAATTTGGGAATTGCCTATGCAGGTGAGACTGTAAGAGTTTACTTTGATACTAACACGTATGGTTCTGGACAATGGGATGAAGCATCTGAAAATAATACCGGTGGCTATTCAGATTATATTGAAGTTAGTGATGGGTTTACAAGCCAAGAAATTTATCCAGCAGATGGAATGAATACTTATTATGTTGATGCAATAGTAGATTCTACAGGAAGTGTAAACTTAGAGTTTGATGCGAGAATTACAGGCGTAAATGAACATTTAGATATAGATATTACTTCTATTGATGTGACTGATAAAACTATTGATTTTGGAAGTGATGATTTAGAAATAGATATGGCACAATTATTATCAAGTGCAGAAGATTTCAATCCAGATGGTTCTCAAACTTCTATTGATGAAATAGATTTATCAAGTGGCGATCATATTCTATCAAATATTAGTGTTGGTGATGTATTAGCTATGACTGATAGTGATAATACATTAAAAATAGAAACAGATAGTGGAGATACAGTTAAATTAGATTTAACTAATGAATGGACTGCTACTGGTAATATTGATGTAGATACAGGTTTAGATATTTATGAAGGTGTTACAGATTCAAGTGTTAAACTTTTAATTGATTCACTTAATGTAGAAGATACAAATATCTAAATTCTTAAAAAGTCGAGAATAATTTCTCGGCTTTTTTAAACTAACTGATAGCCAATACCAAAACTATTTTTTATATTTTCTTTTCCTACTTTTTGTCTAAGTCTTGAAAAAAGTGATTTAAAAGCTGACTCAGTTATTTGTTCATCTGCCCAAAGATAACTTTCAATCTCTTCTTTGTTTATAGTTTGACCCTTGTTCGAAATAAGAAGCTCTAAAAGTCTAAATTCATTTTTTGTTAGTTTAGTTATAGTTCCGTTATTTTTTAAGATAGTCTTTTCTTGATAATCGTAAATGTTTCCATTTGATAGTATTATTGTCACATTTCCATGATTTAACAAGTATTTTGCAGTTAAATTTAAAGCATAAATCAAATCTTCAGCTTTTGTAGGACGAACTACAAAATCAATTACTTGAATTCTAATTGCTTCAAAAAGATATTTTTCATCTTTTTTCTCAGATAAAATTATTATTGGTATTGTTGGATTGTGTTTTCTGATTTTTTTACATAATTCAATACCACAACCATTTGCCAAGTCAAAGTCTGTAATAACTACATCAGGGTGTTCTTCACAAAATTTTTTTATTCCTATACCACTTGTATGAGAAATTATAACTTTGTTAAAAAAGATATTCAATATATTATTTTCTTTTTCGCTAATTAAGTCTTCTTTTGAGATGAAAAGAACTTTTAAGCTTTTTAAAATCTCTTTTAGTGAATAAGCCATTAAATTTGATTAACCTTAGTGTTACTTTTGTTACAAATTAGCAACTAAATTATTTTAGTTAAAGTTTTCTTAAAGCTTCATATGCTAAATTAAGAGATAATAAATCACACAATTTGTTAAAATAAAAATTATTTATTGACTCTTTAAGGAAAACATTATGGGAAAAAAAATCAAACTTAGCTTTCCAGCTATACTATTTTTAGGTGCATCACTAATGCAAGGTCAAACTATTAAAGAAGTAGTTGAACATACTATCTCAAATAATCCAAAAATTATGGCTACAGTAAAAAATAATGAAGCTTATAGGCTTTATATTGATGAAGCTGAAGGTGGATACTTACCAAAGCTTGATTTAACAGCATATGTTGGTGTAAAAAACACAAAAACAAATCCAGATGCTGGAAATAATACAAGTACTACTGATAGAGGTTATAATGCTCAATTGGATTTTGAACAACTTATTTATGATGGTGGACTAACTACTGGTCAAATTGATGAGGCACAATTTAGATATAGTTCAAATAAATATTTAAATGATTCAATTGTGGATGATATTATTTATGATTCTTTAGACTCATATTTAAATCTTGTAAAATACAAGAATAGAGTAGCCGTAGCAAATGAGAGTTTAATTGTTTATAATGAATATTTTCAAACAGCAAAAGAAACAGCAGAAATTAGTGGTATTGCTTTACATGAATCACAAGTTAATGCAAAAATCCACTACGCAAATAATAAACTTTATCAAGATACTAACAATCTTTTAAGAGCAACAAGTTCGTTTAAAAAGAATGTTGGGATAGATGATGATGGAAAGTCTTGTAGACCAAACCTTGATGTAAAAGCTATACCAGCTACTTTAAAAGAGTATATTGATCAAGTTTTACTTTCAAGTCCAAAGATTTTAGAACAAGTTGAAAATATCAAAGAGCAAAGAGCAATTTTAAATCAAAGTGATGCGGCATTTTTCCCTACTTTAAAATTTAAAGCTCAAGGAATTTATGACAAAAGTTTAGTTACAACTGATGAGCAAACAAATGTTTACAGTGCAAGAATAGAGTTAACTTATAATTTATTAAATGGTGGAAGTGATAAAGCACAAAGTGCTAGAGAAAAAGCATTTTTAGCTGAATCGCAAAAAACACTTGATACAGTTACCGCTGAAGTTATAGATGAAGCAACATCAGCTTATAATGCATATGCATATGCTAAAAAAAGAGAAGCTGAACTGTCAAAATATATCACAGATAATCAAGAAATCCTAGGTTATTATAAAGATCAATTTGAAGGTGGTACAAGAACTTTTATTGATGTTTTAAATATTGAAAGAGACTTAATCTCAGCAAAAGAAGAATTAATTGATATTCAATATGATCTTGATTCTGCATATTTTAATATCTTTAAAAATTTAGGAACAATCAAAGAGTCAGTATTAAGTAGTAATAATGATACTTGTACTGAAACAAAAATGCCAGCAAAAGCTGAACCAGTAAAAGAAGAAGTTGCTTCTGAAGAGGTTCAAGCTTTATTAGCTGATGATACAGCTAAACCTGCTCAAACTGAAGAGATGATTGTTGGAACTTATGCAGTTTATTTTGTTGCCCACAAAGATATCGCAGATACTCAAAAAGCAATTGATAAAATGCAAGAAGCTGTTGGTCCTGATTATAAAATAAAAGTAGAACCAGCAAGAGGTTTACAAAGTGGAGTTATTTATAATCTAGAAGATATGAAAACTGCTAAAGAAGTTAGAGCTATGGCTAGGAAACTTTATGCAGATTCTTATATAATAAAAGTTAAATAATTTAAAATACTTTAACTTAGGAATACTTATTGGATGATTTAAATAACGACTTTGATAATGTCGTTGAAAATAGAGAAGTGGATACTCTTTTAGAGTCTCTACTTTTCCTCTCAAAATTTCATAAAAGAGCAGCTTCTGCTGAGTCTTTAATTTCTGGACTTGCAATTCATGGTTCTGTTATGACACCTGCAATGTTTATAAAGTCTGCAAAAAGAGTAGGGCTTGTTGCAAAACCTGTAAAAAGAAAAGTTGAAAAAATAGAAAATATGTCACTTCCTGCTGTGGCACTTTTTAATACAAATAAAGCTTGTGTTGTATTAAATGTAAATGTATTAAAAAATCAAATTACAGTTATAATTCCTGATTTAAGTCTTGGTGAAATAACTATTTCATTAGATGATTTCAAAAAAGAGTATAGCGGAAATCTTTTAATCATAAAACCTGCATATAATTTTGAAAATAGAGTTGATAAAGATGTAAAAGTTTATGAAGCAAAAAGATGGTTCTGGAGTACAATGAAAAAAAATCTTAAGATATATTATCTTGTGATTTTAGCTGCCATTTTAATCAATCTTTTTGTTATAGCCGTACCTCTTTTTACTATGAATGTTTATGATAGAGTTTTACCAAATAAAGCAGTTGATACACTGTGGGTACTTGTATCAGGTATTGCAATTGTCTTAATATTTGATTTTATTTTAAAACTTTTAAGAGCACATTTTATAGAACAAGCTGGAAAGCGTGCTGATATTAGGATGTCAAGTAAAATATTTGATCAGCTTTTAAATATCAAATTAAATGCAAAACCATCTTCAACAGGTATGTTTGTAAGTAGATTACAATCCTTTGAAAGTGTTAGAGAGTTTTTTACAACAGCAACTATAACAGCTTTTGTAGATTTACCTTTTGTGGCACTTTTTATAGCAATAATATTTTTTATTGGAGGGCCTTTAGGGTATGTATCTTTAGCAACAGTATTTATTGCTATTTTATTTTCTTGGATAATGCAAAGACCAATAAAAGATACAATTTTAAAATCTGCAAAAGAGGATCAAATAAAACAAACAGTTTTAACTGAGGCTGTAACAGGCTTAGAGATAATCAAAAGTGTAAGAGCTCAAAATAGAATGAGAACTCACTGGGAAAAATCAATTTCACAAACTTCATATTATGGAAATAAATCCCATTATCTTTCACAAATTGTTACTTATTTTGTAGGTTTTATTTCACAGTTTTCATCTATTGCAATTGTTGCAGCTGGTGTTTTACTAGCAAATGAAGGTGAAGTTACAATGGGTGCAATTATTGCAGCTATGATTTTAAACGGTCGTGTAATAGCTCCTGTTTCTCAAATTGTTGGTATGATAATTAGACTTGATAGAACAATGATTAGTTTAAACAATATAGATGAAATTATGAATATGCCTGTTGAAAGAAGTGCACATCAACATTATTTAAGTAGAGAAAATCTTGATGGCGATATTGTATTTAAAAATGTAAACTTCTCATATAATGACCAAAATTTCAAAGTATTAAAAGATGTAAATTTCACAATTAAAAAGGGTGAAAAAGTTGGAATTATAGGAAAAATAGGTTCAGGGAAATCAACTATTGCAAAACTTTTAATGAATCTACATGAACCAACTGATGGCTCAGTCTTAATAGATAATACAGAATTGCGACAAATTGATCCAGTTGATCTTAGACGAGCAATAGGCTATGTTCCTCAAGAACCATTTTTATTTATGGGAACTATTAAAGATAATATTACCATTGGAGATCAGTTTGCTACAGATGAAGAGATTTTAAGAGCTTCAAAAATAGCAGGTGTTCATGACTTCTTAGGAAAACATCAAGCAGGTTATGATTTACAAGTTGGTGAAAGAGGTGATGGATTAAGTGGCGGTGAACGACAATCTGTAACACTTGCAAGAGCCCTTGTATCAAATCCAAATATTATGATTTTTGATGAGCCAACAAACTCAATGGATGATTTAAGTGAAGAGCAATTTAAAAATAGAGTTGCAAATATTGTAAAAGATAAAACTGTTATTGTAATTACCCATAGACCATCAATCCTTTCAATAGTTGATAGACTTATAGTAATTGATGATGGTAAGATTATTGCAGATGGTCCAAAAGCTAAGATTATAAGTTCTTTTGCAAATTCTCAAAAAGTAAGTAAAAAAATAGTGAGTCAGAAAAAATGAGAAATGAAGAAGATATAAGATTTGTAAATACTCTTTACGCACAAGAAAATTCAAAAATAAGCTCAATGGCTTTAGTTTTGTTTTTGCTTATTCTTGCTTTTTTCACATTTGCAATTTATTGGGCATATGTCTCACCTATTGATGAGTTAGCAAGGGGTGAAGGTAAAGTTATACCTTCTGAGAAAATTCAAACAATTCAAAGTTTGGATGGGGGTATTATTTCAGATATTTTAATAAATGAGGGTGAAATTGTAAAAAAAGGGCAACCTTTAATGAAAATTGATACCACAAGATTTCAAGCTTCCTTTGAAGAAAATAAAAAAACTTATACCCACTTAATAATCACTCAAACAAGACTTGAAGCTGAATCAAAAATTGATTTAGATAAACCTCTACCCACTCTAGAGTTTTCAAAAGAGATTATGCAAGAAGCTCCTGAATTTGCAAAAGCTGATCAACAACTTTTTAAAAAACGAATTGATGAGTTATTAAGTACTATTGAAACTTTAGATTTTCAATATAGACAAAAAAAGCAAGAGTTAGTAGAAACTAAAAATAAAACATACCAATTAAGCAGAAGTTTAAAACTTGTTGGACAAGAAAGAGATACTATAGCAAAGCTTGTGGAAAGACGTTCAAGATCAAATGTCGATTTACTTAAAATTAAAAAAGAGTATTCTCAATTAAGAGGTGATTTAAATGCTGCAAGACTTTCTATTCCTAGATTAGAACTTGCTATTGAAGAAGCTAAAAATAAAAAAGAGGAAAAATTAAAAACTTTTAAAGCAGAAGTTTTTAATGAACTTCAAAAAATAAATACAGAGATAAAAAAATATGAATCAAAGCTTATCTCAGAAGAAGATAAACTTTCTAAAACTATTTTAGTTTCACCTGTAAATGGGATTATTAAACAAATAAATATGAATACAATTGGTGGTGTTATTAAATCTGGTATGGATTTAATCGAGATTGTCCCTGATAGTGAAATTTTACTGGTAGAAGCAAAAATAGATCCAAAAGATATTGCATTCATAAATCCAAAACAACAAGCAATTGTAAAAATCACAGCCTATGACTTTTCTATTTATGGTGGATTGGATGGTAAAATTGTTGAAATATCTGCGGATAGTATTAAAGACAAAGAATCAAGGGATGAAAAAAGCTATTATAAAGTTGTAATTCGAACAGAAAAAAATTACTT
Source organism: Arcobacter arenosus (assembly GCF_005771535.1). NCBI lineage: Bacteria > Pseudomonadati > Campylobacterota > Epsilonproteobacteria > Campylobacterales > Arcobacteraceae > Arcobacter > Arcobacter arenosus. The sequence goes on along the minus strand of NZ_VANU01000005.1, from coordinate 2,694 downwards.
AGAAAAAGATGGTGAAAAACTTCCAATTATTCCAGGTATGATTGCTTCTGTTGATATTAAAACTGGAAAGAAAACAATCTTAGATTTTATTTTAAAACCTATTTTAAAAACAAAACAAAATGCATTGCATGAAAGATAAGGATTATTATGTTTAGTGTAGAAAATGAACTTTTAGAAAATCTAGACACCAATAATCTTTTACCAATTGATAATGATAATTTTGAAGTTCAAAATTTATTAAAAACATACAATTTAGAAGAAGAGGGGAATTTAGTAAACACTATAGATGCCCAATACTCTATTCTTACAAGTTTCATTTCAAAAATCTACTTAGAAAATAAAGACTTACCTGATGATTTAAAAGATTTTATAAAAAATAGTTACAACTATAAAATATATTTATTAAAAGATATTGAAACTAGAATGAAAGATATCATCACAAAAACTTCTGTAAATATATTTAAAGAGATATATATATTATTAAATCTTTTGTCTAATGGGAAAAACTACAATCTTATAAATGAAACAAATGAATTTTCAACTCAAAAATTACAAGAGTTACTTTTAGATTATGAAGTTCAAGTTTGTGAAGAGTTTTTAAGAAATGATGAAAAAAGTTTTGAACTCTCGTTTAGTTTTTATTTATCATTATTAGAATTATTAAATGAAGTATGTATTATCAATTCAATTGATATTCAAAGAAGAAAAAACATAAATGCCATTTTAGAGCTAATGACTTCTTCTATAACTAATACAAAAAGTAAAATTACATTAGATGAAAATAGAATTGATTCTTTAAATGCAATTTTAGGAAAAATGCTTTTATATTTTACAAACTTAACTTATCTCTCAATTGATTCAATCAATAAAAATATCGTTATTCAAAAATATGTATTTATGTTAGAGAAGATTTTCGATGGTTATAATCTTTTAAATCAAGATAAAAACTATTATATAACTTTCCTTGAAAAGATAGTTACATTAGTTTTAACATTAATCTATAAATTGAAATCAAAACTTCATATCGAGAATATTAAGCTATCTGACTCAAAAGAGTTAGAAGACCTTTTTAACTTATATAATAAACATGTAAATGAAAATGAAGTAATCCAAAGTGATAATCTAAATGATTTTAGGGATAAACTTTTATTAAAGTATAAACTTATTCATTCAAGTACTAAAAATAGTTCTTTAGATGAAAACCTAGATTTAATTGATTATTTTATTAGTCAAGAAGAGATATCAAATGTTGACATGATAATACTTCATAATATAGTTTTATACAGTGATAATATTTCAAAAGAAAAACTTGATAACTTGTTTAGTTCTTTACTTGAAAAGAATAAATATGACAATGATTATTTTGAATATTACAAATTAAAGATTATAGATAGAATTTTGCAAAAGTATATTTCTCTTAAAATTGAAACATCAAAAAATCAATATATTGAACAGATTATTACTTATGTTGAAAAAAACAATTTAGTTTCTCACCTTACAGGTATTTATTCAAAAATTTATCTTAGTTTGTCTTTATACTTTTCTTATGAAAAATTGATAGTCTCTCAAGAAAAATCAAAAGAGTTTTATTTTATATATAAAAGATTAGATAATAATTCTTACTTAGAAAAAGAGTTTCATTCAATAAATAAACAAATACTATTTAATTATGGTAAAAACTATTTTCAAGAGTTTAATTTTAGAACACAAGTTAATTTTTCAAATGTTCAATTTATCCAAATTGGACAAAATTTAATTAACTCTTTTATAAAACAAAAAGATTTAGAGATAGAAAACAACTCTTTATTATCTATTGAAACACTTACTAAAAGCATTTTAGATATGAATGAGCCAAATGAAAAATGGTTAAATAAAGAGATAGAATCTCTTGTTATAGATAAAATATTTTTAGGTTTAGTGAAAGCTGAAATTGTTAATACAGAAGAAGAGGATAAAAAAGTAGAAGTAGGTTTTGATTTTATAGAACTTGATTTAATCAATGATTATAAAATGAAACTATACTATTCTAGTTTTTATAAAAATGCTGTAATAAAACTATTAGAGAGTAAAAAAGAGTTTATTCAGTTAGTTGTACAAAATATATTAAAAAACTATTTAAATAATATCCCCTCATATACTGATGTTGTTACAAAAATACCAAATATTAATAAATTGAAAAATGTATTAAGAGAAAAAGACCAAGAAGAGATTTTATTTTTTGAAGTTTATTTAAATTCATTAGTTGAGTTTTCAAAATCACATAATGTTAAAACTTCAAATGAGTTTTTTAAAGTAATTACTGACAAAATTTCTGAAGAGTTAAGCCCTTTTAGATTATTTGGTCCAAAAATTGGATTTATAGTAGATGAGAGTGAAGACTACAAAGAAATCATTACATATTTAGAAGAACTTAAAATTACATATGATGGAACTGCATATGACCTTGACCCAACTATCGGTATTTCAAGAGGGAAAGCAAGTACTATATTAGATAAATCTTTTTATGCTCTTTCTTCTGCAAAACTATCAGAAAGTAAAGTATTTATATATCAATAAATACTAAATTTTAAAGAATTTCAAAATTTAAGCTACATTTTAGAAAAAACTCTTGACAAGGGGTAAAAATTCTATTATAATTCCCGTCCAATTTGAGTGACACACTTAACGAAAAGAAGTTAAGAGTATCGATTCAAA